>CAOJYR010000004.1 GCA_948465965.1 uncultured Mycoplasmatota bacterium | reverse complement strand
AAGAAAGTTAATGAATTATTAATTTTCTTCTTAAACATTTTACTAAATTAAAATACAAATAACTAATTAATTATCAAGTTTACTAGTATTACCCTATTTTTTCTACTGATATTCTTATTATCCTTATATTTTATATTATGAACAAAATCAATATGATATTTTAGACTTTAAAACTTCTATTACTGGACGGACACCACGTGAAACATTCATCCCACCACAAGCTCCACTGTCCATAATATACCTATTTCTTCCATAAACTATAAGTGGATCAGAACCATTTCCAGTAGTTCCTAGCCAATAATCATTTTTAAATTTGCTTGATGAATACTGTGTATTTTCCATTAAGTACTGACAACTATCTAATTCACCATCTGGTCCTGCTGTAGAGCGGTTATCGATAGCTAAACCGCATGCACTGCTAGCCCGTGATAAAGTTAATTCACCTATCCCCTGAACGTTAGGCCATTGAGATGCAGTTGGCAATTGTGCTGAAGCTCCTGGTACCGTACCACCTGGTGTACTGAAACTTTTATAAGGAAATCCTTTGGTATTATCTGGCTCCCCTGATGATACATTATTATAATAAATTAATGTTGCATATTCTGATGAAACATCTCCATCTTTACCTGATACGTAATAAAACCTTTCTGTTTCACTATCATATAATCCATCTCCATTTACATCACAATCAAATGCATCTCCTGAAGCTAGTATTCCTGTTATTCCTAAATTTCCATAAGTGATTGTATCCCCCACTGCATAACCACTTCCAGCGCAATAATTAGAGGTTTGATTGCATACCTCAGTATGTAGTGTTGTTGCACGTTTACATACTGGATGTGCTATTGCCATTGCAGAGTCATCTGCTTGGATATAATTTAAGCTAAATGTTAAATTTAATGTTGTTTCTATGGTTGGTAAATCTGCTGCAGTAATATCCTTCTTGAACTCTACTCTCACCTTTATTGTTTCCATTTGGTTTGCTGCTAGTAATTGTTTTTCTGCTACTATAGTTCCATCACTATAGTTAACTGTGTAGGTTAAATATTTTTGTTGTTCTGGCGTTACCCCAGTATTTACTAGACTCGATACCATGGCATCTATTGTTCCTCTATTTATTTCTCTCCTTATTGTTCTCTCGCTTTTGTGTAATAATTGCGCTATTTCCTTTTTAGTTTTATGATCTGAATTATACCATGTTTCTATCATCGTTCTTTCTGCATAAGTTATATGTTTATATTTATTCTTTTTTGTGTTACAATTTAAAAGACACATATTTATTACCTCCAATATAAGTTTCGTCACTTACATTGTAACATAGGTAATTCTATGTGTCTTTTTTTATGCCCTTTTCGGACACTTAACCTTTCAATTTATAGTCTTTATTCAGCCCTCTACTTATCTCATAATTTCATCTAAAAATATAAATTATTTTTTTCAATCATTATATGATTTCATCATCAAACTGTTCATCTTTCGGAGACTGATCATTCTCCTGATTAACAAAACTTTCCCCTATTACAGGAATATCTAAAGAAGTATTTTTCCCATCAGTATAAATATTACTTTTTAAAGCTATATCAGTATTTTCATCCTCAAACAAAATACTAGGATTATCTGTTAACTTAGTCTCATTATCCCCGTTTTCACCATTACCAGTAATAATAAGCCCTATTATAAAAGAAATAATCAAAATTACAATCACAACTATCAAAATATTTATCATAATATCATCCACCAACCCTATTCTATTTATAGTATACACCATAAAAGATAAAATAAAAAGGAGAATTTTATCTCCTAGAACAATTTTAAAATATCATTAAATGTAATAAACACCATAAGTAACATCAGTAAAAATAACCCTATTGTATGTATTTTATTTTCAGTTTCAGGGTTAACAGGAGATCCTTTAATTTTTTCAATTACAATAAACAAAATATGACCTCCATCAAATGCTGGTAATGGTATTAAATTAATAAAACCTACATTTATACTTAAGAAAGCTACCAAATACAGGATATTAACAAGTCCTGCCCTACTTTGTTCACCAACAACAGAATATATTCCGACTGGACCACTAAGTTGTGATAACCTTATACCACCAGTAAATAAATAACCAACAGTCACAGCCATCTGTTTAAATATAGAACACGTTTTTTTATAAGTATATGTAATTGCATTTACAAAACCTCTTGTCTTCTTCTGTTCTATACCTATACCATATTTATAACTTTCTTCTTCATTAACTTTTATCTTTTTTGGTTTAACATTATAAATTTTAGTAACGCCATTATCTTTTTCCACTTCTATTTTAGAAGATTTAGTTGGATCCGCGATTGCCAAATATAAAGTTATATCATCGCTTGTTTTAATGTTATGGCCATTTATCTTTAAAATTGTATCCTTCTTCTCTATCCCTGCTTTTGCAGCTGGATAATTTGCTTCCACCTCCGAAATAACAGGATTCATTGTAGCCCCACCCCAAATAAGAGCAATCATAAATAACAAAAGAATGGCAAATATAAAGTTATTTCCAGCCCCAAAGAACATGATTAAAAATCTTTGAAAACAACTTTTAGACTGTAATCTCTTATCCTTAGGTACCTTCTTTAAATCATCATCATCTAAATCTTCACCAGCCATCTGACAAAAGCCACCAATAGGAATAGCCCTCAAAGTATATTCAGTCTCTTTGCCCTTTTTACTAAAAAGTTTAGGACCCATTCCAATGGCAAATTCATATACATAAACCCCACAAATCTTAGCCCATATAAAATGACCAAACTCATGTACAAAAACAATAACACCTAAAACCAAAATAAATATCAACAAATTAATAATAATTGACAAAAAATCACCTCCTATATAATTCCTAAAAATAAAATAAACGCTAATGCTACAAATATTAAACTATCAAAACGATCAAGTATTCCTCCATGTCCTGGAATCAAATCAGAAAAATCCTTCTTACCATAATATCTTTTAATTGAGGAAAATACCAAATCTCCAAGTTGTCCAACTAATGATAAAACAGAAGTAATTAAAATTAAAATAACTAATGAACCATAAGAATTAATAACTGTAACATAAAAAGCTGTTGAAACAAAAACCCCCATGAAGACTCCACCAACTAGTCCCTCTACAGTCTTTTTAGGTGAAATATTAGGACATAGTTTATGTTTTCCAATTAAACTACCAGTAAATAATGCAAAGGTATCTGTTATAGTAGTAATTAATAATAAATATATAATATAGGATATATCATAATTACGGGTAATAATTAACAAATTAAAACTCATTCCTATAAACAGTACTGATCCTATTAAAAATAAAGAATCATTTAAATTATATTTTTTATTGTCATTGATAAATACCATTGGAGCTAAAAAGGCAAATATAATGAAAGCCATTACTCTATAATCAACATTATATAAAAACTCAATTGACTTAAAATTAGTCATTGAAAAGAAAATAACCATTAAATAAGCAAATATCTTAATTATAAAAGGAAATTCTTTCTTCGTCTCTCTTACCTTAATTAACTCATGTAAAGCAACCAATGCCAACAATGTCATAAAAATTGCAAAATACTTACCTCCTAATAATAATAATGGAATAAATATTGCAATCATTAAAATTGCACTTAAAATACGTTTCTTCATATATTACCTCCAACTTTTCTTGAGCCATTATTAAATTCAATCACAGCTATTGAATTTATCTTTCTTAAATCTAAATTTTTCTATAGAAAAAAGTACAGAAAGAAATATGTTTATTTCCATGTTTGTTAATAAATTTTCTCATAATATCATACTTAATTTAATTAACAAAAATTTCAATAATCACTATCATTCATATCTTTACTTCAAGATAATTATATAACATTATAAAAGAAAAAGGAAGTCTAAAACTCCCTTAAAATTTATCAATGTCAATCTTGACATACTTATTATCTTTCAAAGCACTACTTGCTTGCACCAAAGTTCTAATAGCATTAGCGCAACGACCACCTTTACCAATGACACGTCCCATATCAGCTTCTGCTACTATCACTTGAATAAGCATTACATTATCTTCTTCAGTAGGAAATTCCTTAACACTAACAGCATCAGTATCTTCCACTAAAGATTTTACAATTTCTTCAGTTAAACTAACTAAATCCATATTACTTATCCTTCTTTTCTTTTGACTCAGCAAACTTTTTCATAATTCCAGCTTTGCTAAATAGACTTCTTACAGTATCAGTAGGAATAGCTCCTTCATTAAGCCATTTTAATGCAACTTCTTCTTTAATATTAACTTTGCATTCTCCTACAGGTGCATAAGTACCAATAAGTTCAATGTATTGTCCATCTCTAGGACGACGTGAGTCAGTAGCAACTATTCTATAAGTTGGTCTTTTCTTGGCTCCCATTCTTGTTAATCTTATTTTAACTGCCATGTTTTTCCCTCCATTTCATCGATCACTGACATATATTATAGTAAACAAAGCAACAGATGTCAACCTTTTTTTGATAACAGCCAAAAATAACGCTCAAGAATTGAGTGTTATTCTATAATATTATAAATTCTCCTCAATAAATTCTTCTTTTACTTCATCAATTTGTTCTATTACCTCTTCAGTATTATCCTCTACTATTTCATCCCAAGGATCTTCCTCTAAATTAGCCTCTATTTTTACCTTTACATCACCTACAAGTTCTATACCAAGTTCTTTTTCTATTGTATAATCTATTCTATTGCCAGAAATATCAACCTTTACACAATTAGGTTGCTTTAAACTTCTAACAATAATTTCTTCATCTCCCGTTTCATCTTCTCTGCTTCTCATATTAACAACCTCTTGATAAGAGTTAGTTTCCCTAACAACTTCTGTTTTCGTATCATTATCATAAGAATACCAAATATTTACATCATAACTACCACTAATAGTAATTCTATCTCCATTTCTAACACCATTAAAATTATGATTAATTACCCAACAACCAAGTATTGTTGATGGATTATTAGAAACAACCACACTATTATCTGATGTAAATAACTTTTTACCCTTAGCAATAACAGCTTTCGTAACGATTTCTCTATAATTCGCCATAAGTATCCCTCCTAAACTAATATATGCAATGAAACCAAAAGATTGTCAAAAAAATAAATAAGATCGAACATTTCATAAATACTTATCATTTTTTATGATAATATTAATATATAGGAGGTAACCATGGCATCAGCAATAATTCATATAGCAGTAGCAAAAGTTCTAAAACCATATTTAAATATTAAAAACGAAAAAGATTATTATCTAGGGTCAATTGCTCCTGATATCGCAAAACAAATCGGACAAACAAAACATAAAACCCACTTTTTATATAATACAAAAGGGGAAATCCCAAATATTGAAATGTTCACAAACAAATACAAAAATTACAAAGATAATGATTTTGATTTAGGATACTTTATTCATTTATATACTAATAAAATATGGTTTAAGGAGTTTATAAGCAGCCTAGTTTCAAATAATATAGTAAAATTATTAGACGGAACAATTATAAATGCAGATGAAACTGAAATTCATAAACTAATATACAATGACTATACGAATTTAAATATTCAAATAATTGACGAATATGAATTAAACCTAAATCTATTCTATGAAGAATTTAACACACCAAACTCAAAAATAGAAGAATTACCAGTTGATAAATTGAATATATTAATTGATCAAATGGGAATAATTATTGAAAACTCAAAATCAGAAAAGAAATATATTTTTGATATACAATTAATAAAACAATTTATTGAACATACAAAAAAGAAAATACTAGAAGAATTAAATACAAAGAAAAAATGATTAGCCAAAAACTAATCATTTTTTATCTCTATAGAAAGTAAATCAATAAAATAAGCATTCAACTCATCTTTTACTAAATTAATCATTTCATTAACTCTCTCTAAATAATTCATATATTCTATATATAAAGGAATACCCTCAAGTCTCTTCTCTTTTAAATCAAGTTCTAGTTTTACTGCCTCATCTGAATAATTACCTTTCACATATTGCTTTTGAAGCATTTTTATATCCTCCACCAAACTACAAATTTCGCAATTTGATTTCATCTTTTTTTTAATTTCAATACATTTTTTATAACTAAAGCTATTCTTGATATAAGATATGACTTCATCTAATTCCCTATTCAACTACTTCACCATCCAAACTCCAAGTTTTAGCAGTAATTATACTGACATCAACTATTTCACCAGTATTAATCTCTTTATTACTAGTAAAATTAACCAATTTATTAGTATCACTATAACCATAATACATATTTTTCTTATCAGAGACTCCTTCTACTAATACTGGAAGTATCTTACCTTCTAATTTCTTATTATTCTCCAAAAAATACTGATTAACTACTTCATTTAACCTCTGTAGTCTTTCCTCTTTTTCTTTTAAGGGAGTATGATCTTCTAACTTACAAGCCGGTGTTCCTTCTCTTTTAGAAAAGATAAAAGTAAAGGCATTATCATACTTACATGTATGAACTAAATCAAGTGTTTCCAAAAAGTCATGTTCCTCTTCCCCAGGGAAACCTACAATGATATCAGTGGAAATACTCACTCCCGGAACTACTCTTTTTATTTTGTGAAACAATTCCAAATAACTTTCTTTCGTATAACGTCTTCCCATAAGCTTTAAAATTCTGCTAGACCCACTTTGTACTGGCAAATGAACACTAGGCATAATATTATCATATTTCCCAATAACCTCTATCATATGGTCTGTAAAATCCCATGGATGAGAGGTAGTAAATCGAATACGTGGAATCTTCATCTTTGCAATATCTTCAAGTAAATTAGCTAGCGTATAATCCTCATACAAATCTTTTCCATAAGCATTAACATTTTGTCCAAGTAAAGTTATCTCCTTATAACCATCAGCAATTAACTGTCTAACCTCTTTCAAGATATCATCTTTTTCACGACTTCTTTCTCTTCCTCTAGTATAAGGAACTACACAATAAGTACAAAACTTATTGCAACCATAAATTATATTTACATAAGCCTTATAACTATTTACTCTATTTACTGGGAGTCCCTCCACCAAATCTCCTTCACGTGAATAAACCTCTATTTGCTGCTTATTCTCTTCAATTGCTTTATCAATTATATTAGGTAATTGATACATATTATGAGTACCAAATACAAAATTAACCCATTTATAATCCCTAAGAATTTCTTCTACTACACTGGACTCCTGAGCCATACACCCACAAAGACCTACTATTAAATCTTTTTTCTCTTGCTTTAAATGCTTAAGACGTCCAAGCATACCAAAAGCCTTATTATGCGCATTTTCACGAATACTACAAGTATTTAAAAGAACTAAATCGGCAATACTATAATCATCTACTTTCGAAAACCCAAGTTGGATAAGTAGAGCCTCTATATTTTCACTATCATGCTCATTCATTTGACATCCATAAGTTTTCAAATAAAAAGTCTTACCTCTATATTTATCTTTTATATTTTTATCAAAATTAAAATGAACACGTTTATAATTTCTTCTATCTCTAGTTCTTGCTTCCTTATAATCAGGTAAATGCATACTATCACTTCCACTTCCAAACATATAATATATGATTAACAAAAAAAAATCAACCAACAAAAAAATTTATAAATTCAAAAATAAAATTCTGTTTTTCAAAAAAGCAAAAAAATATGGTAAGTATAAAATAAAAACACCACAAGAATATTTTTATCATAATTGTATAAAAGACATGTTTTTTACCATTATATATAATAAAGATATAAAATAGTAAAGGAGAGAAAATAATGAAAAAAAGAAACACAAGTTTATATTTAACTGCAATACTTGCAGTAGCATTATTAATAGGAATAGGATATGCAGCGCTTACAACAACATTAAACATTACTGGTACAACAGAAATAAGAAAACCAACATGGGATATTCACTTTGAAAACATTTCAACAAATGATAGCGGAGCAATTAGCTTCTATCAACCAACTGATATGTATGGTAGTTGGCCAGCCATTACCAACATAGATAGTACAAATGCAACTACAGTAAATTATCGTTTAACACTTAATAATCCGGATGAATACTCGACTACAACACATGACATGAATGTTGATATAGTAAACAATGGGGCAATCGACGCAACGATTTCCAGTGTAACATTACCAACAACCTCTCAAATGTCTACTGGGTGCTATGTATATACAGACAGTAGTGGATCGCATGGTGGAAGATGTGGAGACTCTGCCATGGTATCTGTAATACAAAGATTAATAACAATAAGTTGTGCCTATAGTGATGGAAAAGAGATAAAAACAGGAGATGTTATACCTGCAGGAAGTTCAAAAACAATTACTTGCAAACACCATTATAAATCAAATTCTGAACTTAACAATTCTGATCTTGATGCCTGGTCAAGTATAAGCGGAAATATGGCAGCTGCAAAACTTGCATTAACGATTAATTTCTACGCAAAATAAAATTTAAAAATATTAGAAAGATGAATGCAAAAATTCATCTTTTCTATTATAATAATCCAATTTATATATTTAAAAAAAAACAATATAATGATAAAATAAATATATAACTCATAGTTGGAGGTGTATATAACTATGGAAAAAATTAGTAAAATATTAGTAATAACAGCCTTTACATTTTTTACAATGATGTTATTAGTAATTGATTATACAACAATAGGAATAACACAAAATGCCAACAATATCTTTATTGAAATAAATAATCTTTTAAAAAAATTTGATATCATTCATCTTTTAATAGGTATATTTATTTTTTACTTTTATTATCAAGTTTATTATGATAATGCAAAGTTTACTAAAAAAAATATTATAATCAGTATCGTTTCTATAGTTTTATCTTCTATTATAGTAATAGGAAAAAACCTAGAATTAAGAAACGCATTTCCTAATATTTTAGAACCTATCCTTTTATTAAAATCCTCTATACTATTTTTAGGATCCTATTTTTGCTTTTACGCTTTATTAAAAAAAATATTACAAATAAACTTTACAAAATTCAAAAAAAAAACAAAGAAACCAAGAAAAACAAGCAAAAAAACAAATAACAAAATAAAAAAAATAGGTATCAATCTACTAACCTTTTTTGATAAACATCCAATAATTACTACCATACTATTTATAGCATTATCCAGACTGCCCTATATTATAATTTACTTTCCTTTTTCTGCAACTGGTGATACTTATGATGCTCTATGCCAATTCTTTAATCTAGATGAATCATGGAGTAAAGATATGGTTAATCTTATTAATCCACATGTATATTTAAACCAACATCACCCTGTATTATTCACCTTAATAATAGGAAGTCTTTTTAAACTTGGAAATATAGCTCATAGCTTTACAGTAGGTGCATTTATTTATACACTCCTACAAACTACTCTTTCAATAATAATTTATACATTTATTATTTACTATATGAAAAGAATAAACATTCCCCTATGGATACGTATATGTACCCTATTATTTATTGGACTAACCCCCATACTCTCTTCATACACAATTCTTGCAGTAAAAGATACACCAAGTGCCCTATTTACCCTTCTATATACAATATTTCTAATACAAATAGTAAGAAATTATGAAAGTATATTTAAAAGTAAAATTATACTAACCTATTTTATAATTAATATACTATTAGTACTCCTGTTAAGAAATAATGGAATCATTACAATACTACTTTCATATCCTCTTTTATTCTTCCTATATAAAAAAAGATGGAAAAAATTATTAGTAATATTAATAATACCAATAACCCTATACTTTTCTTTTAATCAAATTTTATATAAATGTTTTGATGTTTCAAAAGGAAGCCCTAAAGAAATGTTATCCATACCCTTTATGCAGATTGCAAGATTAGTGAATAATAAAGGAGAGAAAATATTTTCTGAAAATGACAAAAAAGCAATAGACAATGTTATTGTATTTAAAGATTTAGGTAGTAGATATATACCAGAAATATCGGACTATGTGAAAGATAAATACAATAAAAATACAACCCCAAAAGATTTAAAAGAATTCTTTCAGGTATGGGTAAAATACCTATATAAATACCCTAATATCTATATAGAATCATTCATACATAGTACCTACCAATACTTTTATCCAAATGAAGATATGAAAGATATAAACCTAGGCATTGATACAAGAGTTGCATCTAAATTTTCTATAAGTAACATAGAAAAATTCCAAAAGATAAGACTAAACATATTTTATTTAGTGGAAATATTAGGAAAACTTCCAATAATAGGATTATTTTTCCATGTCGCTTGCTATAATTGGATCTTAATAATATCTTGTAGCTATATTATAATCAAAAAAAAATATAAGTATCTAATACCACTTGCCCCATTACTATCTGTACTATTAGTATGTCTAGCCTCTCCTCTAAATGGAAGTATAAGATATGCCCTACCAATTATTTTCAGTATACCAACATGCATTATTGTAAATTATCTAGCATTCAAAGAAAATGAAAAACAAAATAAGGAGTAAATGTATGAAAAAAGAGGGAAAGAAAAAAATAGCAGTTTTAATTCCTTGCTATAACGAATCAAAAACAATAGAAAAAGTAATAAAAGATTACAAGAAAGTATTACCAGAAGCAGATATTTATGTATATGATAATAATTCTACAGATAATACAGATAAAATAGCAAAAAAAGCAGGTGCCATAGTTTGCTACGAATATAAACAAGGAAAAGGTAATGTTATCAGAAGCATGTTTAAAGATATTGATGCAGATTGCTATTTAATGATCGATGGTGATGATACCTATCCAAAAGAAAACGCACGCGAAATGTGCGATTTAATACTAAATGGAAAAGCTGATATGGTAATTGGGGATCGTCTATCATCTACTTATTTTGGGGAAAATAAAAGACCATTTCATAACTTTGGAAATAAACTAGTTAGAGGACTAATCAATACACTATTCAAAAGCAATGTTAGAGATATAATGACTGGATATCGCGCCTTTAGTTATGAATTTGTAAAAACATTCCCAGTTTTATCAAAAGGATTTGAAATAGAAACAGAGATGACAATTCATGCACTTGATAAAAACTTCTTATTAAAAGAAATACCAGTAGAATATAGAGATCGCCCAGCAGGAAGTGTATCAAAGTTAAGTACATATAGTGATGGATTTAAAGTATTAAAAACAATAGCACGCTTATTTAAAGAATATAAACCAACTATATTCTTCAGCCTAATAAGCCTATTATTCCTAATTATATCACTTATATTCGGAGTTCCAGTATTTGTAGAATACTTTAAAACAGGCCTAGTACCAAGATATCCAACACTAATATTTTCAGGATTCATGTTAATAATTTCTACACTAATGTTTACTTGTGGAATCATTTTAGAAGTAGTAGTAAAAAAACATCGCCAATTATTTGAACTCATATTAATAAAAACAAAAAGATAAAACAAAAAAACTGTTAACAGAATTTATTTGTTAACAGTTTTTTCTTTATTTTTAATTTATATTCCACCATTATATTTAAAATAAAAATAAGAGAACACTTCTCTTATCTAAATTTCAACTTCCATTAAAGAAGAATCAATAACCTTATCCAAAAATAAAGATTTATTCTTCATAATTTCATTCTTAATTACATCTATATTCTCATTAATTTCATTTAGTAACTTTTTCATACTAGGTACTAATTCTTTTTTTTCTAAACTATCAATAATAATCTCTAAATTATTAAGTCTAGAATACTTGCCATAATATGTATTTTTAATACAAGCATTATATAGTTTTTTAAAAGATAATACCGAAATATTATTAAATCTTTTATCTTCAACAATCTTTAGAGCTGTATAAATATATTTACTATTAATTGCTCTATCTAAGACTGTCTCACCTTTATTATTCTTAATATTTAACATGTATTTTTTATTCTTAGTTAAAACCTCAACTATTTTTAAAGCTGCAACAGAATTATCCTTAGCAAGTATATGTCCAAAAGTATTACCATCTAGATTTTGATGATTAACATCCCAACTTCTCTTTCTCATAAATTTAATTACCAATTCATATTGCCTAGCCTTTAAAAGTCTAACCATCACATCATTACCTGCTACATCACAAGTATTAATATCTATTTTGTTTTTAGTAATAAGTTCATCTACTACCTCAAAATATCCATCTTTAATTAAATTAAAAATCAGGGATGGATCTTCTTCACAAGCTTTTAAAGCCTGTTTTGTATCATAAAACATTAAAAACACCTCTTTGTTCACATGACAGTTATATATTTTATCAAATTCATTGTTCTTTGTCAAACAAACCAATCCTCTCAAAATAATATACACTTCCATCTATCTACTTATATTATTGAAAAAAGATAAAAAAATTATACAAAAATCAAAAATAATGTTATGATAAATTTTATAAATAAGGAGAAGATTATGCTTTATACTGAACAGGTAAATTATATTGATAGAATTTTAGATATAACAAATAGTATCTTAATTATATACAATGAATTGATAAACGCAAAAAAAGAAAACACTTCTGAAAAATATTTTGAATATTTAGAATATCTAAAACTAGGAGTAGAAGTAGAGAATAAAATTTATGAAAAACTAAACCTAAAAAAAGAAGAAGAAATCGAAGTGTTTTTAAATATATTTTATTTTAGAATACAACATAAAAATTACAATGAAAATGTGATAAGAAAACTAACAAAAAGAATTGAAAACTATTTTATTTACCAAACATATATAAATCCAACACCATCTGAAAAGAAAGTAACACAAGAAAAGATCGATGATAATGTAAATAAAATATTAAACCAAGCAAATAAGGACTATACTATAAGTCTATTAAATCAGTTAGAAAAAAGAATACAAACAGAAAAAAATAAATCTATATATAATAAACTTATTTACTCAAAATACGATATAATATTTTCAAATAAATACATTGAAGAAAAATTAATAAATAAAAAGGATCTAAAAGAAAAAACAGGAAAAGAAATATTAATTAAACATCATCAAGATATTAATTTAATTAATCAAATATATGACTCTTTTATATTTGATACTCTAAATGCTAATTTAAATATATTACTTAATATTACAAATAGTTCTTTAACAGAAACTAAAAATAAATACAATCAAATCCTACACCTATTAATACAAAAATCCTGCCTAAAAATGGCCTCTACTAGTAGTATTGAAGCCTTTAGTAAAAGGCTTTATAATGAATTTCTAAATACTGTAATAGGACAAAAATACCAAATAATATCATCCAATAGCATAGATAAAATAAAAGAAATTTTTAATGAAGTATACCAAGAAGAATACATACAAAATAAAAACTATTCGAAACAAAAAAAGAAAAAATAAGACTTTATCTGAAATTTATATGATAAAATATACTTGGTGATAATATGAAAAAACTAAAAAACTTATGTAACAAGAATAATTTACTTATAATAATATTAACAATTACAACTTGCCTAATTATACATCTACCACTTTATACAAAAAATATATTAACAGCAGACATATTATTAAATAACCTATATTATTCGGGTTATAGTTGGGAAATATCCCTGGGAAGATTTGGACTATTTATCGTTGGAATATTAAAATCATTTTTAGTAATACCACATATTGAACTATTTATAAGTTTCTTTATTCTATCCTTAATCAATATAATGATTATAGATATTTTTAAAATAAAAAAGAAACCCTTGCAAATCATACTCTGTGTATTAATTACTATATGTCCTAACATATCTTCAATCTTTCTATTTAATTATTGCTCTCTTGCTTATATAACAGCCTTATTCTTCAGCATATTTGGAGTATATTATCTTCTAAATTATAATAATAAATATTTAAAAGTTATAGTACCAATATTATCTATAGTAATTTCTATGAGTATATATCAATCCTTTATAACAACATCATTAACAATTATAATTCTATATAGCATTTATAATCTTTTAAATAACAATTTTAACTTAAAACAATCTATAAAACAATTATTGATTATAGGAATAAGTATGATAAGTTACTATATATTAATGAAATTATCATTACTTATATTTCATATCAATTTAAGTAGTTATAGTGGAGCAAATCAGTTTGGAATAGAAAACATTATAAACATGCCAAATATGATCTTAAAAACCTATATTACTTTCTATCAATTTTTCTTTACTAACAAAATAGTTAATAACACTATAGTGTATAATAATATAATTTATATATTTACCTTTATAATCCTATTAATAACCATTATTAAAACAGTTATTAAAAACAAATTATCAATAAAAAACATTTTATTAACAATACTATTAATAGCTATTACACCTATATTTATAAACTTCATCTTATTAATAATACCAAACTGTAAAATGCAACTACTAATGTCATCTAGTTATATGTTCGTAATGCCCTTTACCCTATCTTTATTACAAGATAAAAATATTCTTAAATATATTTCTATTCTATTATTAATCCTATTAATTAGAAACTATATTATACAAGATAGCACTACATATCAAGCACTAGAGATCACCTATAATAAAACATATAAAATAGCCAGTAATATTATTGATAAAATAAATGAACTAGGTTATGACAAAAAAATTATGATTACAGGTAACCTAAATAATAATAAATATTATAATCATAATACCAATTCAGAATTAAATAATATATATAAATTAAATTATGGTTTTGTTGCAAATAAGTCATTATTTTGGGATGAATATACTAATATTAAAAATGGTTGGACTAGATACATGTATGAATATTTAGGAGTAAACATAGAATTTATAGATATAAATAATTATAATAACATTTTAAATACAAATGAATATAAAAATATGGCAGAATACCCAAATAATAATAGTATCAAATTAATTAATAATGTAGTTGTCATAAAATTTTAAAACTAGAAGATTAGTCTTCTAGTTTTTCCATACCTGATTCTTTTTCTACAACTTCTACTAACATTTTCCCCTCTTTAGAATTACAATCAACATTAATATTATACATTGCAGAATTAACCTTAACAGTTTGTATTCTTTCGTTTTCCTCTTTCATATGATCACCAGTATTAGTATTATAAATAATCAAAAAATTTATACCCTATCTACCTAAATTTAGGTAACGAAGAATCACCAACATGTGTTATTGTAGCTTTCTCACTATTTTTATAGTCATTTATCTTTTTATTATAAGCTTCAACAATTTCACTAAAATTATTATCTCTATACTTAAAATTTAAATTAATTTTACTACCACTTTCATTAAATACACTAACTCCATTAAATTGCCCGTTACTTGCTTTAATACTATAAAAATTTCCAACTCCCATAGTATCAGATTCCATAAAATTATCGATTAAATCATTTAATATTTGTTCATATAAAACATTACTAAATTGTAAAGAAATACCACTATCAAAATGTCTTTCAAACCCCTTACTTAAAACAAATAGGTCAAAGGTGCAATTTTCTTTACCTTTATCTTTGGCATAACTAAATACAATATCACCATTAACTTTATCACTATCAGATAAAATCTGTGTTATATATTCAATAATTAAATCTGATTTTTCCACTACTGTTGGTACCAATTGTTTCATATTCATTAAATCATCACCTCAATAGCTATTTTCCTTTAGGAAAAACCTTGTCTACTCCACCCATATAAGGTCTTAATGCTACTGGTATATTAACACTTCCATCCTCATTAACATTATTTTCTAAAAAAGCAATTAATCCACGTGGAGTTGCAAGAACTGTATTATTTAAAGTATGTAAATAATAATTGCCTTTATCTCCTTTAGCACGAATACCTAAACGACGTGCTTGAGCATCACCTAAAGTAGAACAGCTTCCAACTTCAAAATATTTCTTTTGCCTTGGACTCCATGCTTCAACATCACACGATTTAACTTTTAAATCAGCTAAATCACCACTACAACATTCAAGAGTTCGAACTGGAATATCTAAACTTCTAAAGAAATCAACTGTATATTTCCACATCTTATTATACCAATCCACACTCTCCTCTGGTTCACAAATAACTACCATTTCCTGTTTTTCAAATTGATGAACACGATACACGCCTCGTTCCTCTATACCATGAGCACCAACTTCTTTTCTAAAGCAAGGAGAGTAACTTGTCATCGTATATGGAAGATTTTCCTTTTTTAATAGTTGTCCCTTAAATTTACCAATCATAGAATGTTCACTCGTTCCAATTAAGAATAAATCTTCTCCTTCAATTTTATACATCATTGCATCCATTTCTTCGAAGCTCATAACACCAGTAACAACATCACTTCTAATCATAAAAGGTGGAACACAATAAGTAAAACCTTTATCGATCATAAAATCTCTTGCATATGAAAGCATAGCTGAATGGATCCTTGCAACATCACCCATTAAATAATAAAAACCATTACCACTTGTTCTACCAGCTGCCTCCTTATCAATACCATTAAGCTTATCAATAATATCAGCATGATATGGAACTTCAAACTTAGGAACAACAGGCTCACCAAATTTTTCATTCTCAACATTCTCACTGTCATCTTTTCCTATTGGAACAGTCTCATCAATGATATTAGGAATAACCATCATTTTTTCTTTTATCGCCTGGCCTATTTCTTCTTCTTCTTTTTCTAAAGACACTAACCTTTCATTAATTTCCTTTACTTTTTCTTTATTAGAATTAGCTTCTTCCACCCTTTTATCACGCATAAGAACACCAATTTCACTACTTAACTTATTTTTCTCATTACGAAGTAAATCTCCCTCATTTTTTAACTTACGTACTTTTTCATCTAATTCTTTTACTTCATCTACAAGAACTAACTTTTGATCCTGAAATTTCTTCTTAATGTTTTCTTTTACCATTTCTGGATTTTCTCTTATTAACTTAATATCTATCATAAATACTACCTCTTTTCTAAAAATAATTTATTAAAAATATTACTATACAATATTTTTTCTACTTCATCTCTATTATATTTTCTACTAAGTAATTTTGTCAAATCTTCTTTAACATTTCTATAATTAAATAACATCTCATCATTATCTTCCTTAAAAAGCACATTTGCAAATGTCATATCATCTGTAGAAATCCCAACAGATTCAATTCCAAGGATAGAAACCACCCTTTCTATATGCTCCAAATACTTATCTTTTAATATATCCTTATCTTTTGATTTAAATACAAAAGGTCCATAGGAGACAAGGCCCATTACTGGATTAAACTCCTTTATAGCCATAATTTGATCATCATCTAAATTTCGCTCATGATTATATATATCATAACAATTAGAATGACTAACAATTACTTTTAAATCCTTTCCTAATTCCTTCTGTTCCCTTAAAAGAACAACCACATCACTAAAAGTCTTTCTATTCATATGGGATAAATCAATACTAATACCTAAATCAATTGCCTTTATTAACAACTCTCGTCCTTTATCAGTTAAACCCATATCACTTCTAGTACCAGAACCATACTTATTAGGATTATTCCAAACGAGCAAAAGATTACGAAGTCCTAACTTATACAATTCCTTCAACTCAAAAGTATCTTTTATATAGTCGCAACCCTCTATACTAAAAATAGCCTTTACCTGGGGAAAATATTTTTTAAACAACGCAGTCGATATTTTAAACATTTTCAAAACATCAATATCACCAGTATAATATTTTCCCAATTCCTCCCTCATTTCTTCTTCATTCATAAAGTAAAGATTCGCAATAACTCCAGATACATTAGAAGAATTGTAATTTTTACTAATCTCTTCTACATATGTAAAATCATCTCTTAAATAAGCATAATATAAAATAGACAAAATATCATAATGCATATCAACCATTTAATCATCTCCTTAAAAATAAAAAAGAATAGTACAAGGAGTGTAATTACTACACGGTACCATCCTTTATTTAACTTATTTTGATAACGGTTCCCCGGAAGAAAAATCTTCATCTATAGAGTAGATAAACAAGTATTTAATATCGTTTCCACCAACCACGAATTCTCTATAATTAAACAATCTTATTATTAGTTCTAATTATGGATTTGTTATTATTATATGCCTTTTTTCTAATTTTATCAAGTAAATTAATTCAAGAAACTCACCATATGAAGAAAATTATCCATTGCTATTCCTATCAAAATAATATAAATAATCATAAAACAAAGGCCAATAATAGTTATTACAGCTTTTGTATTTGGATTAGGAGCACCTAAAAATACAACCCTATCACTAAAAGCTATAACCAGTAACACAATAGGTGCAAATAAAATCGATAAAATACCATTAATACCATATTTTTCTCCTAACTTATAAAGAAGTACAAACGAAAAAAATATATTAACTATAGGAACAAATCCAAGTAAAAATAAAATCCCTTTGCCAAATAACATTTCACATAAAATATACATGTTATAAAATGGAATAAACACAGTAAATCCAGAATACCCTGCCTTCCTATAAATATTAGAAGTTGCTAAAACAGAAAGTAATGAGAAAAAAACAATTAAAAAACTATAAATTCCCACCATAAAAGATTGATCTAGAAAAAACGCAACAGCTCCAAAAGCAAGAAGTGATATTAACAAAATATATAGAATCTCTGCTTTATAATTCTTTGACTCAACCTGTGGTGAAGAGGCAATAGATACTTCTTTTAACTCTTTACCACCAACAAAAACTTTATTTTCTATATTATTATTACTATCTGCATACCCAATATTACTTTTGTTTATTTCTTTTTCACTAATATATTGCTTCATAGATTGATTATCAGGATGATCAAAGTTAAGAGCTCCACACTTCATACAATATCTAGAACTATTTTTCATACTAGCTCCGCACCTAGGACAATAGATTATCTCATCATTCATAATTATCACTCTCTCACTATTATTCTATTTATAGTTTACCACAGAAACGAAAAAGATAAAACAAAAAGGAAGCATATTTATTTTGCTCCTATCACCATTACTCCATATTAAAATTATTTTACCTCATCAGAAGTAACCTTATAAATATATACATAACGATCTGATATAACCATTAATATACTCTGTTTATTAGCAGATGATACATAATGAATAATATTACATCTATTTTGTTCTGCTACATCTATCAAATCATCGAGAATAGCAAGATTCATTTTTTTCAAATTATTAATGTCTGGTTTATTAGTTACAGTAACAATTAAATCACCATATTCTTTTAATATCTTATTAATGTTTTTCTTATACAACGTTTCTTTTGTTTCTTTCTCAGTACTTCGATTACTAACTATTATAACTACTGATATTAAAATTAGTACTATACCTACAATTAAATAATTAAACTTAACACCCGCTTTTTGAACATTAGCTAAATTCTTCGAAACACTAGGTTCATAATTATCAATAACTTTAGATACCGTATTATTTAGGGGAATATCAATCTCTATATATTCAACATTACGAACATCCTTATTTAATCCATTATACAAATCAATCTTATAATTTATAGTCATAACTACTTTTAAATAGGCATCTATATTCAAATCATAACTCTTTCTATATGAAGAAACTAAATTATTATAAGCTTGATAATTCAAATCAAAGTTCTGAACAATAGAAAATGTAGAGGAATTTTTTTTACTAAATGATTTATTATCTATTAGTACAAATTCTCTATTCCATACTTCTAAACCATCCTGGTTACTACTATCTTTATATTCACCAATCAATGTTGCTACAACATTATAACTATAATTAATATCAGACTTTTCACTACCCCTATAATTATATATAAAATTAACATTAAACTTATCAATAAGAATGGATGGGTACTGTTTACCAGCAGACATTATTGTTGAATCATAAAAACTATTATCTCTTAAATATACTTGATAATCAGTGTTCCTCTTAGAGGCATAGCTATAATAAATATCTTTTCTATCCTTAGTATCTAATCCTAAATAAATTAGTTTTATACCCACAACTATCATAATAATAGCAATAAAAACAAATACATATCTTAATGTGCTAAATTTTTTAGTTGTTTTTCTATTCCCCTTTTTATCCATAAAAAACACCTCTATTTTGTTTCAACTTTAGCTTTTTCTTCACTAAAATAGTCATTTAACCAAACAGAAGGAAATCCAATATATCGCATTGAAAAAACATAGACTCCCATAATCTGATCTGGTGTAACTTTGCGCAAATCAGGATCATTATTGTTATCGCCCATTGTTTGATAAAAAACAGAACCTAGCCCCTTATCTACATTTATAATGCGATGAGCAATATTTTGATTACCTATCTTATAAACAATTATTTCCCCCACCCTAATATTTTTTAGCTCTTCACTGGAAAGCTTTTCATATACAACAATATCACCTCTACTATACGTTGGAACCATACTATCAGACAATATTGCAATAGGCTCATACTTAAACAAACCTAACATAAAGGAAACCACAAAGACACTCAATGTAATAGCAATCACATAGCTTACTTTGTTAAAATCTTTTTTACCAGTTCTACCCTTGTAATATGCTTCCTGCTTCGATAATTTATACTTAATTAATAAATATATCAAAACTGGCGTAATAATACCCAGAGCCCCTGTCATAAACCAATCTAAACTAGGAACTATTGGCAATAACAATATAGATACTCTCTCAAGTAATCTAAATACTAGAACAATTATACAAGGCCCCTTTAAAGTTAAATAGGAATATAAAATTGAGTTAGCTATCAAAGGAAATATTATAGAACAAATATATTTAAAAAATTGCTCTTTATTATCAAAATTAGATAACAACATATTAAACTTAATTTCAAAAAGAATTAGTATAATTGTCACTAACCATATAATTAACTTATTCGACCTATTCTTATTAATAACTATATTTCTAAAATATTCTATCCCTATTATTGGAATAATTATCTCAAAAAAGTTACTTAAAATGCCACTAAAAGTATGACTAAAATGACTCTTTGAAAATCCAAATACAAATCCTAAATTAAAGTAAATTAGTATATATAAAATAGAAATGATAACCATTTTATCAAGGTAAAATCTACTAGATAACCTTGTATAATTATTTTTAGAATTTCTATATAAATAATAAATGATCAAAATCCAAAACACAGAATTAATCTGAGTCACTAACCTAACATTAAAAATTTGCAAAATAACCTGAAGCAATAAAAATAATGTAACAATTAAAATTAACTCTTTTCTCTTAACATATCTCATATTTATCACACATCTTCTTAAGAATTCACCCCTACTATTACTATGTCCGGATAATACCCATCCTGAGTTGTCATTATAACAAAATCAAGAGTTATAGATCCACCAACAGGAATTGTCATCCAGTCACAATAAACATTTGCAATCCCTGCCGCATCATCAAAACTAGTTATATATGAACCATAAGAAAAATTAGCATTTTTATACTTTATAATTCCTCTAAAGGACGTAATAGGTGAATCAGTATCATTATAAAGTGTTAATTTATATACATTAGCAGTTCCGCCCCATGTATGTTCTTCTTCTAATACCTTAACAACTCTTATACCAGTCTCAGAATCTCCTAGTTCTATCGAAGCATCACCATCAGTAACAATATTATCCTTTGGTGGTTCGGGGACAACTATACTGGTCTCACCATCAACAATTCCTTCCGATTTTAAAAGAGAATATCCTGTAGCCATTAAAAGAAAAGCAGGTAACAAAACTAACAAAAAAATGATTATAAAATTCCTAGATATCACTCTTCTTATTCTTCTCTTTGTTAATCTTTTCATGTTTTCTCCTATACACAAATAAAAGAGAAGCATAGCTGAAGTAAAAAACATCAGACCATCCAGACTTCTCTATTATTTCAATTCACCGGATTATTACTAATCTGCTTGAACGTATTCGATTAAACCAGTAATTGTTTTAGTAGTAATTGCTGGAGTCTCTGTATAACTAGCATCATAAGTAGTAGTTACAGTAAATGTAGTACTATCGCCAGCTGCCAAAGTTGCTGCTGGATCAGTATGTGTATAAACAATAGCAGGAGAACCATTTGCACCCTCAGTAAATACTGTGTCATTTAACTTAGCATCAATATTACCTTTGTTTTCAACAGTTACTGTATAAGTAATTGCATCCCCTGGTTTTTTCAAAGTTGCATTAAATGTAGCAGTTGATGCTGTATATGAAGGTGTACCAGCCACAGCATCACCTGTAACATTAGACGCCTTAATAGCTGTTATTTCTACGTCCCACTCACCATCAATTGTAGTTGTTCCATTTAAATTTAGTTGACTTGCAAAAGCAGCATAACCAACTGACATAACCATAATTGCAACTAACAATCCAGCAATTAGAATATTCTTACCATTTTTCATTTACTACTCTCCTTTCTAGTATAATTATTGCATATTGATAAATACCTGTCAATAAGAAAAATGAAAAAAAATCAATATATTTTTACCTAAAATCTAAGTTCTTTATACACCCAATATATACCATAATAAAACCCTTATGTTAGACCTTAACCACTTTAATTTATAAAAGAAAAAGAGGCCTATTTAGCCTCTATAATTAATTTTATAGCAGTTCGCTCTTCCCCATCTATCGCAATATCTTGAAATGCGGGAATACAAACTAAATTCTTACCACTTGGAGCAACAAAACCACGTGCTATTGCTACTGCCTTAATCGCTTGATTTAAAGCACCCGCCCCTACAGCCTGAATTTCTACAGTTCCTTTTTCCCTGAATACATTAGCTAAAGCTCCTGCTACGCTATTTGGATTAGATTTACTACTTACTTTAAGTGTTTCCATATATATTATTCATTCCTTTCTATGATAAATATATATGTGTGAACCTTTTAGAAAATAACCATTATTTATCATTTAGATACTTCTTTATTTCCTTAGTAACAACCTTATACCCTTCACTAGTTAAATGTAACCCATCTTTAGAATACATCTCACTAAGTTTTACATCATCCGAGTCAGAATCAATTAATTTTGAAAATAAATCTATATATATAACACCATTATCTCTACAATATTCCTTCAATTTTTTATTAATAGATTTTATAGTAGAATTTTTCCTAATTTGAGCACCAGACTTTTCTTCATTTACTGGATAAATAGATTCTAAATAAATCTCTGCATAAGATCTATTTTCCTTTATATTTTCAATAATCTTCTCAATATTAGAAATAATTTTTTCATCATCTATTTCCCTTTGTATATCATTCGTACCAATCAATAAAAACACCTTAGAAGGATTATATTGATAAACCCTATTATTCATATCATTTAATATATCACCTGTAGCATTACCACTAATACCGCTATTTATAACAGGTAAATCTTTATAGTATTTATCTAAATCATAATAATCAGTAATAGAATCCCCTAAAAATAAGTAATTATCATCAACTACCTTAACAGCCTTTTCTTTAGTAACAACCTTTACTTTATTATGATTAAACGTTAAAAAATGAAAACCTAAAAATCCACCTAACAAAATTATAATGAAAATTAGTATACAAATTAAAGTAGGGTTATTCCTAGGCCTTACAATAATATCCTCTAAATAATTAAACTTATCTACTGTTTCATCAGTAACCTTATTTGTACCTTTCTTAGCTACAAAACTAGTATCTAAAGTAGAAGTTAATTCTAAATCATCAAAGTCAAATTGCTGTTGCTTTGTTACTGATAATTCATCTTTATATACCTTATTAATAGAATTAATTCTACCATTAGACTTATTCTTATTGCTCTTATT
Source organism: uncultured Mycoplasmatota bacterium (assembly GCA_948465965.1). GTDB lineage: Bacteria > Bacillota_I > Bacilli_A > RF39 > UBA660 > CAJMSU01. The sequence goes on along the minus strand of CAOJYR010000004.1, from coordinate 45,392 downwards.
ATTTCTTTTTTTACTTTTCTTAGACATAAAACTACCTCTTTATTTCTTTCCTAATAAATTATAACACCAATACATAATTAGAGAAAGAAAAAAGAAGAAAATTCTTCCTCAATAAATAGAAAATAAATTATAAGTTACCACTAATAATATTCTTTAATCCATTTAACAACAACTCAAAATAGCCAATATTGTCAATATCTTTAGTAACAACTAAATTACCACTACCCACTTCTTTACCATTTTCTTTTACAATAATTTTACCAACTACACTATTATTTTTTAATGGGAGTTTAATATCCTTAATTTTAACATCATAAGTGTATTTATGTTTACTTGTATCATTGTCTTCCACGACTCCCAAATCATCTGCAAGTACAATATCAACTACATCTTCGCTAGCTTTATCTAATTGTATACGCTTAATAACAGTTCCCTTTTTCTTTAATGTATTTACCTTCACATTACTAAATCCATAATCCAAAAGAGCCATAGTCTCACTATTCCTAACTTTACTAACTTCTTCACCCAAAACAATTCCAATAAGTCTTAAATTATTTTTCTTTGCAGTAGCGGCCAAACAATATTTAGCATTATCAGTATGACCAGTTTTTAAACCATCTGCCCCCTCATAGTAACGAACCAGCTTATTAGTATTAACAAGCCAAAATTTATTATCAGTATCTTCTCTTAAATAATCCTCATAAACAGATGAAAATCTCAATATTTCAGAGTGATTAACAACCAAATCTCTAGCAATCATTGCCATATCATATGCACTAGAGAAATGTCCATCTTCATCCAAACCCGTACAATTTTTAAATACAGTATTTTTAAGTCCTAACTCCTTCACTTTCTTATTCATCAATTTAACAAAATTAGCTTCACTTCCACTAATAACTTCAGCCATCTGAACAGTCGCATCATTACCACTTGCCATAGAGATTCCCTTCATTAAATCTTCTATTGTAATTTTTTCTCCTTCACTAATATAAATTTGACTTCCACCCATTTCTGCAGCATTCTTACTAACAGTAACTACATCATCCCATTTTATATTTCCTTTTTCTATATTTTCCAAAATAAGAATTTGTGCCACCATTTTTGTCATAGATGCAATAGGCACTTGTTTATCTTTCTCTTTTTCATAAATTATTTTTCCGCTATTAGCCTCAATCAATATCCCACTAGTAGCATTAGAAATAAGTTCTGTATTATCATCCTCATTAGATTCTTCAGCATTTGTATTAGACTCTTCTGTATTCACATTAGACCCTTCATTATTATTTGTATTATCTACTGCATACACTCCATATGGAAAAATAACAGTCAATAACAGCAAAATAAATATAAATATCTTTTTCATGTCTACCTCCACTATTTTTTATGTCTAATTAACTAAATTTATACATAAATCAAGAATTTAATGCTATTATAGAATTAGGTGATAATATGTCAAAAGTAAAGAATAAGAAATTAAAATTAAAAAAAAGAAACTTTCTTGTCTTTCTAATTGTATTAATAATAGTAGTAGGAAGCATAGCTTTCTCCATAATCCCTAAGAAAGAAACAAAAAAAATAGCTAAAACAAAAAAAGATATAAAGTTAGAACAACTAGAAAATATTGACCAAAAAATAACATATTTTAATTATAAATATATTGATAGATATATTAATTACAAAAAAGAAAACCCCGATTTAGATATAAAACAAATAATAACTGATGTAAATATTGGAATAGATCAGAAATACTACACCAATACTAAAAAAAGTATAAATTTAAATACGCCCCAAATTCTAGTAAATAAATATAATTATCTAGAAGAAGACTATATACCAGATAACCTAGAAGATATTGACTTAAATTACGCAAGAAGTGGTATGAAGCTTGTAAATTATGCAAAAGAGGCCTTTGAAGAAATGGCAAAAGATGCAAAAAAAGAAGGATATACAATCATCGCTATGTCAAGCTACAGAAGTTACACATACCAAGTAAATTTATATAATCGCTATAAAGAAAGTGATGGTGCTGAAATAGCAGATACCTATTCAGGGCGCCCTGGTCATTCAGAACACCAAACAGGACTTGCGGTAGATGTTTATAATGGAAAAATAGATTACACAAATTTCGAAAAAACAGAAGAATTTAATTGGATGCAAGAAAACGCTTATAAATATGGTTTTATTCTTAGATTTCCAAAAGATAAAATAAAACAAACTGGATATGATTATGAATCATGGCATTATCGCTATGTAGGAAAAGATATAGCTAAATACATCCATAAAAATAATATATGCTTTGAAGAATACTACATACAAAAAATTGAGAAATACTAAATCTCAATTTTTTTAATCAAATTTATTTTTAAAATAAATAAACAATCTATAAAACAAAGTAAATAAAAACCAACCAAATAACAATAAATTACTTACCTGTACTATCGATAAAAGCGTTTCATTCTTATATAAATCAACTAAGTTGCTTAAATCAATTCCATTATAAGTGGAAATAACTACAAAAGACATATAGAAAAAAAACATAAAACTAAAAACTGCATAATTAAATACTTTCTTAAAGGTACCTAACTTATTACTAAACATAGAACAGAAAACAATAAAAATAGAAAATAACATAATAAAGAAATATACAACAGTCGAAGGAAAGTAAATATAATCAATCACCTTTTTAAGGAAAGAATCAAAACTATAAGAAATATAAGTAATAGATGAAATACCAAGTGATAGTAAAAACACGAAATAAATAATGATTACAATAATATTAACATACTTATTCTTAGCCTTTATATTTATAGTTAAAATTAAAAACAAAAGAAGGCATAGTACAAATAACTCTACAGATAAAAAAGATGAACCAATATATTTAAATACAGTTGCAATCTTTTCTAAAAAAGACATATTCATACTACCACCTCCACACTAACTAACTAATTCTAAAATATAAACAGTTTGTTTCGTATCATCATTCTTAGTACAAGTAATAAGCGTTAAAGTAGTCTTATCATAATTTCTATAAATAGAAACCTTTCCATTCTTATCAACATTATAAATATTAACAATGTTATATTTATATTTATTACCCCTATAAGTAATATAAGCACTATCACCTATATTTAATCTATAAAGATAAGCAAAATACGAAATATAAGCATCACCAGAATGAGCCATTAATATTAAGTTACCATTAGCAACATCTGGCATAGTTGACCCCTTAACTAAAGTAACATTATACTCAATGTTATTATATCTTGAATTAGTATTATAAAAACCCCTTTTTAACCCTATCTTAGGTATTTCAATTACTCCTAAATATTTATTATAATCAATACTCTCTTCTTTATAAACAGTACCATCAGATACATTATCAACTGTTGGAACCTCTAACTGCTCCGTTTTCTTACCATCATCAGTACTATCAACATCAGACATAGAAATAAGCATATCAGAAAAAACCTGATTTTTTAAAAGCAATAAATGATTATAAGAAAGAACAAGTACACCCACAAATACAAGTAAAGAGCCAATTAGCAATAAATGACTCTTTTTTACCTTTCTTTTCTTTTTATTCAGATTTTCTTGGTTTTGCATTTGCATAAATAATACCTATTCCACATAACAATATCACAAGTCCAATGAAATAAATAGACTGTGTAGTACTCATACTTGTATCAGGTACATCAGGAGTATATGTTAAATCGATATCTAAAGGTTTTGATATAGTACTATTAATAGTTTTTACAGTAGTAACAGTTTGAAGACCTGTTGCCTTATAATAATAACCATCTAATGTCTTAAAAGAAGCATTAACAGCAATATTAAGCACTTTATTATTCTCGCTTATCTTATTAACAGGAACTCTAATATAAAATTTAGTATTAGAAGACATATTGCTTAAAGCATCGCCTTTAATTTCATTACCATCCTCACCAATAATTTGAGTTCCTTCAGGAGCATTTTTTAATTTTAGTTCATACCCATTAAAACTTCCACCAGTTGTAACAACGCCATCTATACTAATTAGTGAAGTTTGATAATATTTACCATCATCAGTAACGGAAATATCATTATTTGCTCTATTTATAACTATATTTTTATTTGGAGTAGTTCTAACCTCCATTGCATTTTCTACCAATTTTGCTACAAATGTATTATAAAAATTAACTTTATCTCCTTGATTACCAATATAATAAGTCGTCCCACTACTTTGATTATTAATCTCAGTAGTTCCCTTTATAGCAGCTATTTGCTCTGGACTCAAGTAATTTAAACTAGATGTAGGAACAGAACCATTATCTTTTAATTCTGATTCATATAAGTATAACCAAGTAGCAGCTTGAGTAACCCAGTATTGTACAGGTGCAGGGCAATCTGAAAGCTTGTAATTACCATTAACAATATCACTATTTGGATAACTATTAGCCAAAATATAAAGTAATCCATAATCAGAAATTAAATTTTCTCCATCCTTTGTGTAAGTAACATTATCATTAATTTGCGCAGTATGTTCTAAACAAAACACTGGAACAGCACCACTACCATTATTTCCATTTAACAATTTCATATAAAATGCAGTTCCATTAGTGGAATTTGTAACATAACTATCTCCCATTTTAAATGTAAAGCTATCCCCCATAGTACTATCAACATCAGGTATTGCATAAGATTCTTGATTAAATCCTATTGCCAAAAACGACGCAAAAGCTACTAAAATCATTAATGCTGACATAGTATTTGTAACTTTTGATTGCATAACTTGCATAAATTTAGATTTCTTATTTTTATTATTATTTTCCATATAAATTTTCTCCATAATCTCACCCTACCTTTATAAAAGTATTATACCATATTTTCATATATTTCAAACTGTTTTTTTAGTTTTTCAATAAAAACTTGTAAACATTAACTATTAGATTTAGATTTAGATTTATACTTAATACATAGAATAGCTATACCACATAATAATAAGAGAATCCCAACAAAATAAACAATCCATGAAATACTAAAATCTGTATCAGAAACCAAAACAGTATAATCCAAATCAATATTTAAATCTTTTTCTAGATTATTATTAACAGTTTTAACACTCGTAACAGTCTGATAACCAGAAGCCCTATAATAATTTCCTTCATATGTTTTAAAAGATCCAATAGCAGTGACTGTCATTTTTTTATTCTGCTCATTAACACTTTCGACAGGTACTCGAAGATAAAACTTATTAGTAACACTTAAATTAGTAAAATCTTTTATTTCATTTCCATCCTCATCAACAACTATAGTTCCATCTGGTACATTTTTAAGTTTTATCTCATATCCATTAAAATTATCTGATGGACTACCTGTTACAGTAATAAGTGAAGTTTGATAGTACTTCTCATCATTTGTAATAGAAATATTCTTGTTTTCCATATTTATTTCTAAATTCTTATTAGGATTTGTTCTAACCTTTAAGGCATTATCAACCAAATCCTTAATATAAGTATCATAAATAGTATCATCACCTAAAGTAGTGAAGACTTTACCATTATTAGTATCATTACTTCTAATGGTAACCTCTCTTCCATACATCATAGAATAAAGTTGCTCATCAGTTAAATAATTTACACTATCAACAGAAACACTACCATTATCAGCTGCCTCAGCATAGTACAAATATAACCATATAGATACTTGTGTAATCCATGTTTGAAAATTACTATCTAACTGTTGACCATTAGAATCCTTTAATATCTTATTAGGATAACTATTTGCCATAATATATAGTAATCCATAATCGTTAATTAACTCACCCTTATTATAAGTAATACCAGTTTCTACTTTCGCATTATGTTCCAAACAAAATATAGGATCTCCTAAAGAGGTAAAGTATTTTGTAACAGTAACCCCAGCAATGTTTGCTCCATTATAACTAACTGGGTTAGAAAAAAGATCATATCCTAAACTGCCAAACTGAAAAGAATCATCCAAAGGACTTTGAACATCAGGTATTGCATAAGATTTTTGATTAAAACCTATAATCAAAAAAGATATAAAAGCAATAAAAAGTAAAAACATAGACATAGCATTTGAAATTTTAAATTTTAAAACTTGCATAAATTTAGATTTTTTCTTTTTATAAACCATCCAAACACCTACCCTTATATGCTTATTATATCATATATTTATTTGATAGAGAATATCTTATCAAGATCAATAGAGCCATATGAATCATTGTAATATAAAGTACACAAAACATCTCCCTTATTTATAATATCTCCAACTGTCTTGTTAAGTTTTATTCCAACACTATAATCAATTTCATCTTCTTTTGATTTTCTTCCCGCACCTAAATCTACTGAAAGCTTACCAAGCTCAAGTGCATCAATTTTTTCTAGTATTCCACTCTTTTTGGCTCTAATTTTCTTTGTTTTCTTACTTACAGTAATTCCTTTTATATCCCCATTCTGGGAATTAACTAATTCTAAAAATTTATTATAAGCAGATCCATTTTCAATCGTTTCTCTAACAAGTTCTGCTGCATCCCACTTAGAAATATCTTTAGCCATACATACCATTTCACTAGCTAAATCAATACACAAATTGTAAAGATTTCCTGTTTTTATTTTACCTTTCAACAAATCAATAGCTTCTAAAACCTCCAAACTATTACCAATACATCTACCCAAAGGAGCATTCATATCACTAATAATAGTTCTAACCTCTCGATTATAAAAACTACCAATCTTTTTCATTAAACTACTAAGTTTATTAGCATCTTTTTTAGTTTGTAGTAAAGCACCCTTGCCAACCTTAATATCAATTAAAATCTTATCAGCACCACTAGCAATTTTTTTACTCATAATACTCGTCGCAATTAAAGGAATAGATGAAACAGTACCAGTAACATCACGTAAGGCATAAATAAGTTTATCCATAGGCGCAAGACTCGCAGTTTGACCTGTCACAACAACACCAATATCTTGTGCTTGCATCATGACTTCCTCATCACTTAAATTAATTCGAAAACCAGGAATACTTTCCAACTTGTCAATAGTACCACCAGTATACCCAAGCCCTCTACCACTCATTTTAACAACTGGAACGCCAAGGCTTGAAACAATAGGAGCTATAATTAATGTTGTCTTATCACCAACTCCACCAGTTGAATGCTTATCCACTTTTATACCAGGAATAAAACTCAAATCTAAAACATCACCACTATCTATAAATATTTTAGTAAGAGCATAAATTTCTTCATCCTCCATTCCATTTATACAAATAGCCATAAGTAAAGATGACATTTGATAGTCTTTTACTCTACCTTCCAAATAACCATTAAAAAAATAATCAAGCTCCTTATAACTTAACTCCTTACCAAGTCTTTTTTTATTAATAATATCTAGTATCATAAGATCTCCTTTCTAAAAACAACAGTATCACGAGTAGAAAAGCCCAACTTTTTATAAAGAAAATGAGCCGCAAGTCTTTTACTATTTGAGGTTAGTTCAATATAAGAAATATTATCTTCTCTGCAAAATTCAAATACCTTTTCAATCATAGAGGAAGCAATTCCCATATTACGGTACTTTTCTTTAACACAAACATAATTAAGATAACCATAATAAAAATCACCTACACTATCATATATCTTATTAAAAACTAAATATCCAACCACTTCATTATGATATCTTGCAACCAATTCTAAATTATTCGAATTACTATTTCCTCTTCTTTTAGAATTATAAACCTCTAATAATAACTCATCTAAAGAGTTCTTATCACTGTCTAAATAATTTCTTATCTTAACATCCATAATAACACCCTACCCTATATAAATTATAACATAATTTAAAACTATTTAATACAAAATGTTTTTCCACAAAAAAAGTTGAAAAAATCCTTCAACAATTATACATTTACCTAAAAATAAAGACTATACGTTGTACTAAAAACTCTCTCATCACTACAATATTCCATAATAAACTTATTATCCTTCTTACAAATAACAATTCCAATCGTCTTCTCTTGATTAAAATGTTTTATATTCTTATCTATATAATTCATATATTTCTGTATTTGCCCTATATGTTCAGCCTTTAATTCAACAACTTTGAGTTCTACAACTACATAACAATTATAATGAATATTATAAAGTAATAAATCAATATAATTATATCTGTCTCCCAATTTTATTTTATATTCATTCTTGATATAAGAAAATCCTTTGCCTAATTCTGTTAAAAAATTATCAATATCTTCCAATATAAGCTTTTTTAATATCTTTTCAGATATTTCGCTGTAATTAGAACTATTTTTTATAAGTATTGGATGCTTTATAAAATCTTGCACCTTTTTCTCTTCACTATTATTTATCAACTTTATCTTAGTGTCATCATCTAATCGTTCATATTCATTATCTTTTATCTTGCATCTCAATTCACGAACGCTTAAATTTTGATTAATAGAGATATTTATATAATAGATTGTCTTATTTAGATCATCAAAACTCAACAACTCACAATAATGACTCCATGTTAATTTTGCAGACATCGTCTGCAAAATCTCATTTTGACTGATTAATAAATAATATAATTTCATATTATATAAATTTCTCCATGAATAGCCCCTTCCCAACTCTATCGACAATCTTTTCGAATATTCCTTGATTAGTTTATTACCATATAAACCCCTTCCACTTGATTCCTGTGCCATAACTATTAATTTACCAACATTATAATAAGTACTTAAATCGCTTCTATTCTTTGAATAATCTTTTACTTTTTTATAAACTGTATTATTTATTAATTCCTGTTTTATTTCATTATAATAATTCACATTACCCCTTAAATGTTAGTTTTAAATTTAGTTCATCATTTTGAATAACATATATAAAACTAACTCTCTTTTTATATAAAAATAAATTTAATTCTTTTAAAAATTCACTATGTTTCCTATCCATATTTTCTCCTAAAACAAAAGCAGATCACTCTGCTTCTATTTTTTCTGTTTTTTTATTTGTTAAAAATGTAACCTTTTCTCCTATTACTTCCATAATAGTCTCCTTCTTTTCGTCCCTTTCTATAACGCGTGATTGAATTCTCCCCTTTAATCCGACAATATCTCCCTTCTTACAGTATTCTTTTGTGTTTTCTGCAACACTATCCCAAAGTATACACCTTATAAAATCTGTATCATAATTACCCTCCATATTCTTAAAACTTCTAGGTATAGCAAGCATCATGGTAGCTACCTTTTTACCATTTTCTGTTTTATTGATCTGTAAGTCCTGCACGAGTCTTCCAACCAGAACCACCTGATTTAACATATTCCACCTCCTTTCGCATCCATAATAAACAAATTAAACCTATAAAGCAAATCATCAAATTTAAAAAAATAAAGAAAAGTAAATCACAAAAAAAGAAATTCCCTAATAGAAAATTTCATTTTAAACAGAATCTATACTCAAAAAAATAACTTCACTATAAATTTCTTTTTATTAATTGATTTAATTCAACGGCATATTCCATTGGTAATTCTTCTCTAAATTTCTCTAAAAATCCTAAAACAATTAATTCCATTGCCCTCTCTTTTGATATTCCTCTACTCATTAAATAAAACAAATTATCCTCACTTATCTTAGAAACAGTCGCCTCATGCTCAATATTACTACTGACATTAAAACAAGAATTACTTGGAATAGTATCACTTTTTGATAATTCATCAAGAATTAAAGTATCACACTTAACTAAAGCAGTACTATGAGTTGCATTAGTATCTATATGGACCTTTCCTCTATAAGTAGCATTTCCTCCACTCCTAGAAATACTTTTAGAAATAATATTACTTGTAGTATTTTTTCCAAGATGAATCATCTTAGCTCCACTATCTTGCTCCTGACTTCCTGCAGCAACAGATATAGTAATACAAGTACCACTAGAAGAATCTCCCTTTAACACACAACAAGGATATTTCATAGTAACTCGACTACCAATATTACCATCGATCCATTCCATAGAACCATTATCATCTACTAAAGCTCTCTTTGTAACTAAATTATATACATTAGTAGCCCAATTCTGAACAGTAGAATAACGACATTTACTATTTTTCCCTACGTATATTTCAACAACAGCAGCATGTAGACTAGACTCACTATAAGTAGGAGCAGTACACCCTTCTACATAATGCAAACTACTGTTGTCATCAACAATAATTAAAGTTCTTTCAAATTGCCCCATGTTACGGCTATTAATACGAAAATAACTCTGTAGCGGTCTATCCAAATTAGTATTAGGCGGAATATATATAAAACTACCCCCACTAAAAACAGCCCCATTTAAAGCAGCAAATTTATTCTCATCATTACTTACAATTTTACCAAAATACTTTTTAACAAGAGCAGGATATTCCCTCATCGCAACTTCAATAGATGTAAAAATTACTTTTTTCTTTTCTAATTCTTCAAGCATATTATGATAAATAACTTCACTTTCATATTGAACGCCCATACCACCAAGATGCTTTTCGCTTTCAAGTACACCTAAAGAATCAAGTTCATCAACAACCGGTTTTAGCACACTATTCCAATCACTCTCAATTTTTGCATCAGCTTCGTTATTTTTATAATAAATAATTTTATTAAAATCTAAATCAACTTTAGGTCCAAATTTTGGCATACCAAGTTTTAAAAACTTTTTAAAACTTTCAACACGAAAATCTCTAACCCAAGAAGCCTCTTTTTTTTGTTTAGAAATTGCTTTTACCTTCTCTTCATTAATTCCTACTATTTCCATAAAATCACCACGGTTTCTTTTCTATTTTCCTTCTAACTCCTCAATCATTTTAGTAATCGCTCTACTCGGAAGTAAAGCACAATTCATTCTATTCGGTTGACGACTTATTTCATCATAAACAACTAATTCGCCTAACAACTCTTTATCATACTCTACCTCATCCAACATATTTTGATAATTGCGAATAATATTTTTAGCTTCACTAACACTCTTTCCAATTAAACTTCTAATAAAAATAGAAGTAGCAGAAGTACTAATCGCACAAGCTTCTCCATCAAAAACGATATCTTTAATGATTCCATCTTCTACTTTCATCATAAGATCCAAATTATCAATACAACTTTCACTGTTATAATTCGTCTTTAAATAACTATCATCCAAAACTAATCCTCTATGCATAGGATGCTGATAATTATCTAAAATAATTTCTCTTCTTAAATTACTATCCATAAATATCACCACCTATATTACAATTTTAAAAATATCCTTACTTTGTTTTAATACATGAATTAACTTATCAACATCACTTTTATTATTATACAAATACATACTTACCCTTACAGTATTTTTTATATTTATTTCATCTTTTAACATCTTAGTACAATGATTTCCAGCCCTAACATAAATCTTATAATGATTTAAATAAATAGAAGTGTCCTGACTAAATACATCCATTATATTAAAGGCAAGAATTCCACTATCAGAATTTTTATTATACATAACAATATTAGGAATCTTTTCTAATTCTGATACCATATATTTTTTTAATTCAACTTCATGCTTGTGAATATTATCCATCCCTATATCCATTAAATATTCTATTGCCCGCTTAAGGCCAATCACCTCAGCAATAGGTGGAGTTCCTGCTTCAAATTTTACTGGACTATTCTTAAATTCATAACGATTATCCGCCTCAAAAAATTGATTCATCCCCCCACCAAAGAAAATAGGATCCATATCTTCTAATAAATTATATTTACCAACTAATACACCAACTCCTGTAGGTCCTAACATTTTATGTCCCGAAAAACTCAAAAAATCAATATTACACTTTCTAAAATCAACTTTCATATGCGGAACACTTTGAGCGCCATCAACATGAAATAAAATGCCTTTCTCCTTACAAATTTGTCCAATTGCCTCTATATTACGAACATCACCAATCACATTAGTCACATGCGCAATTGAAATAACCTTAGTATTCGAATGAATAGATTTTATAACATTATCAACAGTAAGTGCAAATTCTTCATTAAGAGGTATATATTTTATAACAATTCCAATTTCTTCACTTAATTTTATCCAAGGTAAAACATTACTTGCATGTTCAGACTTTGTAAGTAATATCTCATCACCTCTTTTTAAATGTTTTTTCATATAACCAAAAACAACCATATTAATAGATGCTGTTGTGCCACTTGTAAAGACAACTTCTTTCGAACTATTACAGTTAATAAAATCCCTTACAACCTCTCTTGCCTCATCATAAAGCTTATTAGTAGTAATTGCTGCATCATAATCTCCCCTATGAATATTGGATGTATGCTTAGTATAATAATCCACCATACTACGAACAACACAATTAGGTTTTAAAGTTGTCGCACCATTGTCAAAATAAACGATATCACTATTAAGCATTGGAAAGTCCTCTCTATGCATAAAATCACCTCCTATATCTTATTAATCTCTAAAATAAATTTATCTATCTTACTTAAATCAATACTATCAGTATCAATTAAAAAACTTCTAAGTAACAATTCATAAGCAGTCTTTCTACTTATCCCTCTACTCATCAAATAAAACAAAACTTCATCCTTAAATTTACCAATATATGCCGCATGATTACTTAAAACATCATAATTTTCTATAAATAAATTAGGTCGAATTGCACTTTTTCCATTCTTCATATTTATAATCTGATTATCCTGATTACAAATACACTTAAAACTTTCCTTGGGTACTACTCCATCAACAGTAAAAGTTAAATAATTATGATGAACATTCACACCATGATTAAATACCTCACTATGTGTATTACCTTTTTCATGATTCACTAGAATATGAAATTTATTATCTGTATAATTAATTGTATTATAGTAATAATATAAAGAAACTCCCTCACTACATAAGTTAACTTCTACATGACTACTTCCATTAATCGAAAAATGATAAATAATAGTATCCTCATTTATATTATATTTATAATCACTTTTTTCGTTATCATCTATTACGTATAATATTTTACTCATCTTGATCATTTCCATTCATAACATTAATACTATTATAACCATCTTTTTCTATTTGTAAGGCCAAATCCATATTACCAGTAGCCTCTATTTTTCCATTCGATAAAATATGAACATAGTCTGGTTTAATATATTCTAAAATACGAGGATAATGTGTAATAATAAGAACTGATGCATTCTTATTTTCTTTTAAATACTTATTGATATTTTCACAAACAATCTTCAAACTATCAACATCAAGTCCCGAATCTAACTCATCTAAAATAATATATTTAGGTTTTAAAAATTTCATTTGTAAAATCTCATTTTTTTTCTTTTCGCCACCACTAAATCCAACATTAAGTGATCTATGTAGCATATTAGAATCAAGTGACACATCTTCCATAGCTTGTTCCATATCTTTTATAAAAGTATATAAATTAACATGTTCGCCACTAATCTCATTTAAAGAAGTTCTTAAAAATTCACTATTAGAAACCCCCTCTATAACAGTAGGATCTTGCATACAAAGAAATAAACCACGCTTTGCCCTTTCATTAACTTCTAAATCTGTAATGGATTCTCCATCAATGAATATATCACCACTTGTCACTTCATAATTATAGTGACCCATAATAACTTTAGATAACGTACTTTTTCCAGTTCCATTAGGTCCCATTATAGCATGAACTTCACCTGGATTAATTTTTAACGATAAATTATTTAAAATTTCTATATCAGAATTAACTACCCTCGCAGATAAATTTTTAACCTCTAACATATAATCATCTCCATCTATATAGTATATCAAATTTTTAACAAATAATAAATCAATCATCAAATAATACTGTTTATTTTATCATAAATAAAACACTAAAACAATTAAAAAAGTGGATTACTCCACTTCTTATGCCGCTCTTCTTCTATAGGCTCTATCTTCATCATAATCATCATAACTTCTTTGTTCTAAAACATCCTTCGCTGTTTCTAAAAGACGAGCCAAATCTTTCTTTCCCTTCAATTGATTTCTCAATAAATTAATTTCTCTATTTTGTTTATCAATAATATCAGCTTGGTCATGAATTTTTTCATTCATTTGATGAGTCTGATTTTCAAGAGTTTGATTCTTACCTTCAAGAGTCTTAACTCTACTTTCAAAACTAACAATTTTTCTTTCTAAATTATCATTTTTACTCTCCAAGGAACCAATTTTTCCACGTTGTTCTTTATTTTGTCTTATTAACTCTTTCATAGTAGTCGCAACATCACGAATAATAGAATCTCCTTCTATATGACTAGCATCGTGTTCTTCATTGTAATAACTATCATCTAAATAATCATCATATCGACTTCTACTAGTAAAATCATTTAAATCTATTTTAAAATCACTACTATCAGTATCCTCTATACCCATATCATCATCTTTCTTTCCAAAAATATCATATTTATCACCGAATATATCAGTAGCTGGTTCAACTTGTTTTAAAACTTCATCACTACTAACCTCTTCTATCGATTCCTCTTTCTTCTCTTCGACTTTATTAGTAACAATATCTTCCTCTTCTACAGAAGGAATAATAATCTTTTCCTCTACTGCAGAATTCTTATCAGCTGAAATCTCCTTTTGTGCTTCTGAACAATCCTCAGTTGACTCTTCGCTTCCTTCAGCAACAGTATCCCCATCTATAGGCTTAGTATTTTCTAAATCAGTAGAACTATCTTTCCCAGCATCTAAATCTTCTACCGCTTTTTCTTCCTTTTCCAAATCAACTTCATCTGTTGAATGATCCTCATTTTGTACTACCACTTCTTCAGGTAAAACGCTATCTGCAGCTTCACTATTTTCTAAATCATCAACATGGTTAGCTTGATCATTAATAGCACTCTCCAATTGAGATTCATCCACTTGTACAGTAGTTACATCTAAAGGAGTATTTACTACATCAGGATCTACGCTATCTATAGCAGAAGCAACCGATGTATTTGGAACAGACATTTCATTATAATTATACTCAACTATAGGAGAACCAACAACATCTTTACTAAAATAGAAAGTATTGTCATTAGTAGCTATAAAACTATAATAATTATCAGCAATAACATTTTTTCCTTCTAAATCGTAAATAGCAGCCTCACTTGTTGGATCGGTAAATAAAAATCTTCCATTAACACCCATTTTAGCAGTTAAAGAATCCTTAATCGTTGCAGATGTAGTCACTAACTTTGTCGCAGTCATAGGATCATTCTTAGACTGTTGCGATGCAAGAACCGAAGCAGACTTAGGTACACTTCGCTCCACTAACAAATAGTGATCATTAATTGGTTTAACTCTTTTGTTTTCAAAAGGAATAACTATATTTCCATCACTATCAATAACACCTACAGAAGTTGGAACAACAGAAGAATCAATAGCTTCAACTAAAACAGTAGTAGCTATAATATTTCCATTACTTAATTTTCCATCAGTCATAAAATAATATTGTTTTCCAGAAACAATACCATACTCACATATAATATCTGTACGATCTTGATATTTAACTTGTCCTTTTTGTACTTGCATCATTAGTAACACCACCTATTATTACTAATAATAACATATATTTTTGTGAAGAACAACCATTTTTAAATGTTTAATTAAAATTTTTTCAAATAAATAAGTATTAGTGATTTTATTGCATTTTAAATAGCATTAAGCTAAAATACTTATTAGGTGATAACATGAAACAAGATAAAAAATTAACCCTATACATGGCCATATTTTTCTTGATAATCTTTGTATCTTTTGGAGTAATCATCACAACAGAAAAACTAGCTCCCTACTCTATTCCAAAAATAGATAAGAAACTAAATAATTATTTAAAAGAAAACTATCCCAATATACTAGAAGAAGTAAATATTAAGGATACAATCTATAAAAATACAGTCTATACCCTAAAGGTAGTTTCCAAAGAAAATAAAAATCTCTACTTTACTATTAATTATCAAAACAAAAAAATTACAGATACTTATAAAAAAGATTACTTAGAGGGAAATACACTACTAACAAAGATAACAAAAAAATTAGAGAAAAATATTAATAAAATATCTAAAGAAAAAATCACAATAGAAATACCAAGAAAATTAAATGATTTTTCCACACAAGTCCGAAAAAGACTGATAGAGGAAAAGGACCTATCTACTTTAAAAATTTATAATATAAATCTAGATTTAGAAGTTGAAGAGTTTAGTAGTGAAAAGATAGAAAACTGCATCACAACTAATATAGAAAAATTAAATTCAAAAAACATAACTCCAAAATCATATAATATTACTATAACAAATAAATCAGATATAACAGAATCTGTAAAAATAAACAATATAACTGAGGAATTAGTAAAAAGTTCTAGTTTTAAATCAGGAATTAATGATATAATAAATAATAAAGAAAGTGATATTTTAAATAAATATAATATTACTTATAAATATTTAAATTAAAAGGAGAAAAAAATGAAAGATTGTATTTTTTGTAAAATAATAAATAATGAAGCCCCATCAAAGACCATTTATGAAGATGAACTTATAAAAGTAATTATGAATATTAATCCATCAACAAATGGACATCTACTAATTCTACCAAAAGAACACTATGTAAATATATTAGATGTTGATGAAAAAATAATCTCTCATAGTTTTAAAATAATTAGAGATAAATTATACCCTCTATTAAAGGAAAAGCTAAATTGTGAAGGACTAACAATAGCTGAGAATAATTTTCTTGGGCAAGAGATAAAACATTTTCACATTCATCTAACACCAAGATATCAAAACGACTTAGCGGACTATGACTATAATAAAGATTTATTAATAGATATTGATGAAGTTTATTCTAAATTAAATGAAGAGTAGTACAAATAACATCAATGATAAAAAGGATAGATACTAAAATAGTAAACCATTTTGGTATTTTTTTTATAATCACATCTTCAACAGGTTTTATAAGATAAACAAACAAAAGAGAAAAAAGACCCCAGACAATACTCATCTCTAATGCAATATAATGACCAAAATTAAATTTCAAATGACTATAATCCCAATAAATCTTATCAAAACACACCTCTATGAGTACACCACCAATCCATTCAAGTAAAGTAAGTAGGATACTCACAATAAAAAATAATAATAAAAGTTTAACTAATTTAGAAATATTTCTCTTTTCAAATATAAACTTCTCTACTAGCACAATAATAACACAACCAAACCCATACACAGGTATAAAGGGTCCAAATAATATTCCATTATTCATGGAATGAAAGAAAAATGTTTTAAGAAAAGTTTCCAGTAAATATCCTAAAAAAGAAGATAAAAAAAATATATTTATATAATACATATGAATCACCATTATTATTATGTACAAAAAAATAAAGAACATAAAAAAAGATAAGAATTCTAAATTCTTACCCTTAAACTAAATTAATAATTACAATGATTTCCAGTTAACATAATTGCTAGTAAAATATATAAAATAATAATTACTAAGAAACCATTTCCCCTTCTAGGGGTATTACTGCTCTCAGGACAAGACATTTTAACACCTCCTTAAATATAAGCACCTAAGATTATAACTAAAAGAATAAATAAAACTAAAATAATAGCTGAAGATGATACATAATTACTCATATCTTTTCCTCCTTTTTTTATGCTTTCATGATATTCTATGGTAAAAGTCAAATTTGTGTGATTATATATACCATATTTATTGCATGAATTTTATTTTTTTGTTATCATAAATAAGAAATAGGAGGAATAAATTGATGAATTATAAAAAAATAATAACAACTATAACTTTTGTAATATCTATAACCTTAATCTTAACAGGTTGTGGAAAAAAGGCAGAATTAAATGATGCTAACAAAACAGCAGTATCAGTAAAAGGTGGAAAAATCACCGCAACAG
The DNA here is from genome assembly GCA_948465965.1 of uncultured Mycoplasmatota bacterium. Taxonomy (GTDB): domain Bacteria; phylum Bacillota_I; class Bacilli_A; order RF39; family UBA660; genus CAJMSU01. The sequence goes on along the minus strand of CAOJYR010000004.1, from coordinate 27,451 downwards.
ACTACTATAATGAAATTAAAAAAACAAATATTTCTAAAATAGTAGATATGATTGATCATAAGTTATTTGATAAAAAATATCCACAAAACGAAGAGGAAAATACTGAAGTAAAAAAACAGATGGAGCAATTAAAATCAAATTACGGAAACGATGATGAAACATTTAAAAATATTATAAAGCAATATTTTGGAGTAAATTCTGAAAAAGAACTAGAAGATATGTTAAGACTTGAGTATAAAAGAAATGAAGCTGTAAAAGACTACATAGAAGATTCTTTAACTGATAATGAAATAAAGAAATATTATGACGAAAACATTATGGGAAATATCAAGGCAAGTCATATTCTAATAAAAGTTGATGCAAAAGATGATTCTACTGATGAAGAGAAAAAGGCTGCTGAAGAAAAAGCAAAAAAAGAAGCAGAAAAGATTATTAAGAAATTAAATAATGGAGAAGATTTTTCCAAACTTGCAAAAAAATATTCTGACGATGATGCAAATAAAAATGATGGTGGAAATTTAGGATATTTCAATAATGATGATATGGATGAAAACTTTATGGAAGCTGTAAAAAAACTAGAAAATAATGAATACACAAAAGAACCAGTAAAAACACAGTATGGATATCATATAATTTTAAAGATAGACCAAAAGAAAAAAGCATCCCTAAAATCAGTCAAATCTGATATAAAGACAAAATTAACAGAGGAAAAATTAGCAAATGACTCTGCTCTTCATTACAATACACTTATTGAAATAAGAGAAAAAAATAACATCAAATGGAATGATGATGAATTAAAAAAAGAATATAAAGACTTAATGAATCAATTAATTAAAAATACAACAAATAATTCATAATTTAACAAAAAAATGGATACAATCCATCTTTTTTATTGCTCTTCATAATAAAGTCCAAGTTTATAAAGTCTTTCTTTTATTTTATACTCCAACTCACGACCACTATACTTTCTGCTAAGTCTTTTATATATCTTCTCATATTCCCTTGTAGCTAAATCTTTATCATTATCAAAAGTTAAATTGTCCAATACTTTGTTTATTAATGTAGTATTATATCCCAAATGAATCAAATCATTAATAATCTTTCTTTTCAGAACAACTCCACCCCTAGTTCTATTAGTCTTAATTAATCGATCTGCAATTTTTTTTATTTTTACAAGTTGTTCTTCTTCTGTAAAATTAACTATTTCGTCATCAATAATATCCTTAGAAATTCCCTTATTAATTAATTCCTTACTAATCTTATAAGGTCCCTTAGAAGTAGTAATGATTTGGTTGTTAATATAACTTTTACAAAAACTTCGATCATCAAGATACCCTTGTTTTAAAAGTTTAGAAATTGCCTTTTCAACTAAATCAATAGGATACTCTTTTTTAATCAAATTATCCCTAAGCTCCTTTACTGATTTAAACCTGCTTTTTAAAGTCTTCAAAGCCACATAATAAACATCACATTCTAAATTAAATTCACCTATCTCCTTCAATTTATTAGAATCAATATCCTTCTTTAACAACAATTCATACTTTAAAATAACTTCTTCATATAAAATCAACTCAACTCCATCATCTAAATAAAGTTTATATCTTCCATTTGTCATCTTCTTATACTTGAGTATTTTCATAAATATCACCTATAAATATTATAGCATAAAAAAAGAAGTTAATCTTCTCTTCTTATCTTGATTAGACCTTCTGTAATCTCTTCAAGAGCCCTTCCAATATTCTTTTTACTCTTATATTCAGTATCAGGCATCTGCAAATATCCATTCTGAGAAATTTCTTTACTTCTTCTAGCCGCAATATGAACAAGTTCATATTTTGAATCAACTATATTAAGTAATTTATCTATTGAAGGATAAATCATTCATATCACACTCCCTATTATAAGAATAAATGAGCCATGTCAAATAATCAATAGATATGACAAAATTAGACATTTAATTTACAGTAAAAATTTTACAAAAAAAAGAAAGTAGCTTCCTACTTTCCTTCTAACGAAAATTACAACAAGAACCACATTGAACATTGCTAACAGTATTTTCTTCAGAACAAGTATAGCGTGGTCTATAAGTATGTTTATATACATGATGATTAATTATTCTTGTATGGATTGGACATACATGAGGAACTTCATGTACGATTGTTTTATGAATACATTTTTCTTGAACAGCTTCACTAATTGGACTATTCATTTGCATCATTTGGCCCCCATTATTATTCATCATATTAATATCAACATTCATCTCATTATCAACAACATTATTGTTACCAATAACAGTCGAATCGAAATCAACGTTATTATTCATACCTGATTCAAACATAATATAATACCTCCTCTAATTTATAGTATGTAAAGCGAATAAATTAGCTACTATTATAGCCCATTATAAATAGAAATAAAAAAAGAGAATCCATTATAAATAGATTCTAAAAAGGTAATTTTAAATTTCCTCCTGCCATTTGCTTCATCATCTTTTTCATTTGATCAAATTGCTGTAAAAGCCTATTAACCTCTTGTACTGAAGTACCACTTCCCTTGGCAATTCTAGTTTTACGACTTGCCTTAATAATCTCAGGATTGCGTCTTTCCTTAGGAGTCATAGATAAAACAATAGCCTCAATATGAGCCATCTGTTTTGGATCTATTTTAACATTATTTAGACCCATTTTTTTAGCACCCGGAATCAATTTAATCAGATTCTCAAGGGGCCCAAGTTTCTTCATCTGCTTCATAGTAGATAAAAAGTCCTCTAAATCAAATTTCCCTTGTTGCATTCTTTTGGCTGTTTTCTCTGCTTCCTTTTCATCAATAGCTTCAGTCGCTTTTTCAACAAGCGAAACAATATCACCCATTCCCAAAATTCTTCCAGCCATTCGCTCAGGATCAAAGGAATCAAGCCCATCTAATTTTTCTGAAATGCCCATAAACTTAATAGGAACCTGTGTTAGATGTCTAACAGAAAGCGCAACACCACCCCTAGTATCACCATCAAGTTTGGTAAGAATAACACCCGTAAGAGGTAACTTATCATTAAAACCAGTTATAACATTAATAGCATCTTGTCCCATCATAGCATCAATTACTAATAAAATCTCTTGTGGATTAATACTATTCCTTATATTATCTAATTCATCCATAAGTTCAGTATCTATATGAAGTCTACCTGCTGTATCAACTAAAACATAATCATATCCATTTTCTTTAGCATAACAAATAGCATGATTAACAATTTCAACAGGATCCTTCTTGCCTTCCTCATATACTTCTATATTAAGCTGCTTACCAATTTGTTTTAACTGATCGATAGCCGCAGGTCTATAAACATCACAAGCAACAAGCAAAGGCTTTTTACTATGTTTTTTTCGTAAAAAATTAGCGAGCTTTCCAATAGTTGTAGTTTTTCCTGATCCTTGTAAACCAACCAACATTAAAATTGCTGGATCACCCTTCAAATTTAAGGGAGCATTTTCTCCACCCAATAACTCAGTAAGTTCATCCTTAACTATCTTTACAAATAAATCTCCTGGATTAATGCTACTAGCTACTTCTTCTCCCAAAGCTTTTTCCTTAACAGAATTTGTAAACTCTTTAACAACTTTATAATTAACATCAGCTTCAAGTAATGCAAGACGAATCTCCCGCATCATGTCAGAAATATTATCTTCGGTTATCTTACCATAACCCTTTATTTTATGAATTGCATTTTGTAAACGATCTCCTAAACTCTCAAACATTTTTATCACCTATTAATTATTATACATAAAAAGAAATATTAAGTAAATGAAAAAACAGGATAACCTGCCTCTTTCTATTCATCTATAACAGATACTAATGGCTTTCCTGTATTAGTAACAGGTCCAAATGAGTCGTTTAAACTAATTGAATTATCACCCAGTGGAGTCAGAGTAGGGGCATTATCTTCAACAGATGAAAAACCTCCCAAAGATGGTAAATTATTATCTCCTAAATCTGCTAATTGACGTCCCCCTTCATCAATAATATCTACTAATGGTCTAGAAGTATTTATATCATTAGATAGGTTTGAAAAAGCATCTGAGTTATTAAAAGTATCTACACTTCCTAAAGGATTCGTAATATCTACCAATGGTTGATTCTGAGTACCACCTAAGTTAGAAATAACATTATTATCAAAACCTAAATTAGAGCTAGATGGATCATCTACTACATCAACCAAAGGTTTAACTAAAGACATATTTGCTTGATCACTAGCAAATTGAGGAACAACAACGTCTTGTTGAATATTATTATCAACTTCATCATTAACTGCAACCCTAACATTAGAACTAGATGAACGATTATCCCCTTTCCAAATATTCACAACATCACAGTTACCACTCCAAGGAGCGGGATCAGGCATTTCTAACTTACATATCAATGGAATTTTAAATCCCATACCAAAACCTAAGCAAGTTCCAGATTGTAAAGTTTTCTGCTTCTCAACAATCTCATCACTAATATTAGGAACCATCTTTCTAATATAATCAACATCTGTAGGATGATTCATCTTAAATATCAAAAAATTAGAACATTGAGAGATAACAGTATCCGAAAGTTCAACTGGTCTTTGAGAAATAAGACCTAATATAACGCCATACTTACGTCCTTCTTTAGCAATTCGTTCAAATATATTATAACCAATCAAGAATCTATCCGTATCATTTTGAATATATCTATGAGCCTCCTCTACAACAATATGAAAAGGTATACTTGCTCTATCCTGCAATCCTTTTGCGAATTCAAATACAAGACGTGAATAAATTTTAGTAATAACCTTTGCAAAATCATCATCTACATCATCTAAATTAATATTAACAATTTGATATTTACGACCATTATTAATTAATAAAGATGATAAATAAGCCTCAAGTGAAATATAATCAGCTACATCAAAATATTTCGCATAATCTCCTACAATAAGAGAATGAAGTCTAACCTTAATAGTAACAGCATCTCCATAAGTATTCTCATTTCTAAGCCATCCCTCACTAATTAAAGTAAAATTAAGTGCTTTTTCTAATGTATCTAATGTATAGAATACACCACCCTTAGGTTCATAGCTATCATATTCACTCTTAATAAAAGATGAAACATATTCAGTAAGCAACACACTTTCCGAAAACTGCCCCTGTGAATCAATCAAAAAACATTCTCTAAATTTTCTCGTATAACCAATTCCTTTAACAGGAGCCTCCAAGTTAAACTGTGGAGTAGAACAACTAGCTAAAATAGAAAAGATTTCATTCCTTTTGTTAGGAGAAGTCTCATTAGTATACAAAATAGTCATAATAGCCTTAGCTATCAAATGATTTTTATAATTAGTAGCATCCACATCTGTCTGAGAAAATATTAAAGCAAGTTTCAACATTCTCTCAATAATTGGAAGTTGAGAATGATTGGTAGCCTGTAATAATAATGCTAAATCACTTGCATTTAAAAGCCAAATAGGCAATCTTAATTTTTCACCAAGTCCTTCTGCCTCATTTGTACTAAAAAATCTATAATGATAATTTGGATCAATAGAATTTAAATTGCTAAAAGCATTATAATATTCTCCAGATGAATCAAAAAGTAAAATATTAGACTTATAAGGAAATAATCTTTTATCATGAAACATATTCTGAAAAAGTCTTGATACACCACAGGATTTACCAGATCCACTATTACCAAATATAGCAAAATGATTACTAAAAAAACTATTAACATCTAGAAAAACTGGAAAACCATTGTAAAAAGGACTAACACCAAAACGCATATATCCCTCTTTATCTTCACCTACAATCATAGGAATTTCAGACTGATCCACTACCCTAACACTAGCATCTAAAGAAGGTTTACGAATAGTACCGCCAATTAATCTACCATCAACAATCTCACCAAGAAAACGCACTTTAACAACATCGCCATCTAAATCATCGACTTCTCCAAGAACCTTCTTATCTTTATCCTCGAAAATAAGATGTAGATTCATCAAATTAATCGCAAGATTTTCACTATCCTTAAGTTTAATATTAGCTGAATGATCACTAATATATATAATTCTATCAAACATAAGCTATCCCCTTATTCTAAAATACCCCTATCATATACAAAAATTATACCTTCTTTTCTTATATTTTACAAGTAATAATTGAATCAAACAAGAAACAATGGTATAATATAAACCGCGTTTAAGGAGGTCACATGGAAAAGAATAGAAAAGAAAAATGCCTATCACTAATGAAAAATATTAAAATTTATGATTTAAGATTTCTAAGACATAATTTTATCTTTGAAAGTGAAAATAATAAAAAAGGACCTTTAACACAAGAAATACTTCTCCTAAATGATGAAGAAGTAAAATGGATTGCTAAAAAGTACCAAGAAAAAAATCCAGATATATCAAACCTATATTTTGTTGAACATTACCAAGTGCTTAGAACACCTAAGGAAAGTATTTTAAGAGAAAAAGAAGAGCTAGTAAGTAATATCGCCTATTTAGAAACTTTCTTTCAAGATGAAAGAAATATTTTAAACTATGAAGGGGCATATAATACTTTTAATTATATAAAAGAATACTTATATGAATGTATAGAAGATGAAAAGTCCGATGAAGAAAATAAAATCTTAGTCTTTCAAGACTTTACTAAAAAACAAGAAATAGTAAAAAAGGACTTCATTACAATAGCAAAAGAATTATTAAACACAAGAAAAAGTATTCCAAATGCAAAATTAGCAGTATTTAACCGAGGACTAAGCCAAGCAGCAAAGAAAACTAACAATATTTTTACTCCACCTCAAAGATGCTTTATAGAAATCATAGCTTTTGGAAGCACTTTAGAAAAATTACAAAACAAAGATTATTCCCAAGCTAAAAAACTAATCTATACACCACAATCACGTAAATAACAAACAAAAAAATAGCATAAGAATACTATTTCACTTAGAACAACTCCTCAAGTTGTTTTTTTATATCTTCATCATTTAATTCCAATATAATATTTTCTATACTCTTCTTCTTTTTATATAATTCAAGTTTTTTTTCATATTCCTCTAACTTATCTATTACAATATGAATTTGTTTAAAAATAGCATTTCGACTTACATTATAATTTTCAGCCATTTCGGAAAGACTTAGATTATTAAAATAATAATCTTCAAAATACATTTTTTGTTTTTCTGTTAATAAATTACCATACAAATCATATAAATCATTAAAATAAATTACATTTTCCATTTTATACTCCCAAACATATCAATAAAATAATTCCAACTACTACATAAATAATAGTAATATTTTTTCTTTTATATATTTTTTGATTATTATAGGCCATCATTAACAAGCAACACCCCAAAGATAGTTGAAATACCCTCATCATATCTTGATAAAATAAAACTACTATAGCTAAAATAACTGTAAGAACAGTTAATACAATTTGAATATCAACAAATACAATATTAAGTGAATTAATCGTATTTGCCTTCTTTTCTCCACTTTTCATACTATCTCCTAAATCATATCCTTAAATAAACCATAAATATATTTTTCAATATCAAATACTTGTAAATCATCCTTTCCTTCTCCAAGTCCAATATACTTTACAGGAAGACCAGCATCGTCTTTAATAGCAAGTACGATTCCACCTTTTGCAGTTCCATCCAATTTTGTTAATACAATTCCAGTTATATTAGTAATTTCTTTAAAAGCTTTGGCCTGACTAATTCCATTCTGCCCAGTAGTAGCATCAATTACTAAGAGCGTCTCATGTGGACCACCTTCTATAATCTGACCAATAACCTTATTAATTTTTTCCAACTCCTTCATTAAGTTAACCTTATTTTGAAGACGTCCCGCAGTATCTACTAAAACAACATCAAAGTCTTCCTCTTTTGCTTTTGTACAACCATCAAAAACAACACTAGCCGGATCACTTCCCTCTTCTTTGCCATAAAATGAGACATCTATCCTACGACTCCACTCCTCAAGTTGAGCTACAGCGCCAGCTCTAAAAGTATCAGCCCCAACCAATAAAACCTTCTTACCTTCGGATTTTAACTTATTAGCAAGCTTACCAATAGTAGTTGTCTTTCCCACTCCATTAACACCAACAAATAAAACTACAGTTGGACCATCATCACTAAAATTAATTTTATTAACCAATACTTCATCATTAACATAAATAATAAATAATTCATCAACAATAATTTCTTTCAACACATTAGGATCATCAATTTTTTCTTTAACAACCCTATCTCTAAGTCTATCGATAAACTCCATAACGGTATTAACACCAATATCAGCCATGATTAAGATTTCTTCTAACTCATCAAAATAATCATCATTAATAGTTCGATATTTATTAGTAAGATTTGCAAGTTTAGATACAAAACCTTCTCTAGATTTAGTTAAACCCTTTTCATATATCTTTACCTCTTCCTCTACCTTACTAACTTCCTGGTTTTCCCCTTCTGAAACTATCTCATTAGAAGAAGTACTATTTTTAAACATATCTTTTATTTTATTAAAAAATCCCATATTATCACCACCTATATTCTATCATAGATAAATTTCATTTACAAATAAGATCATCCGTATGTTTTATCTTTATATAATTATAAAAAGCAATAACACCTAAATAACTAGAACTTAATAAAATAGGAATGAAATTAACAATATATCTAGAACGCGCCTCCCATAATAAGAAGAAAAGAAAAACACCAAAAATAATAATATTTAATAATAACTGAATATCTTTTTGCCTATCAGTTAAATATTTGCGAAAGAAAATTCCTATTAAAATAAAAAATAAAGTAAACAGCATTTGTGCCTGAGAAACACAACGAAAAATATAATTACTATCTCCCAGAACAATCTTTTTAACAGAATAAGAATTTAATGGTTCTACATCTAATTTACATGGTGCAAAATAAGTACCATCACCCCAGGTATAAACAGCCTTATTAGTATAAAATTCTAAAACCTTATTTGTTCTACGTAATTCATTAAAACGACTATAAAATTGTCTTAAATCAGCCTTCTTTTTATTAGAAATTCCCAAAATATTTCTCGTAAAAAGAACATCCTCTTCATTATAACCACCATAATTAGTAAGTCCCATCATAAAATAATGTTCTTTCGGAAACGATTCTTTCTCTAATAATTTAGCATCAAACGTAAAATGAATATATCCTTGTAAAAAAACTAAGGGAATAGAAAAAAATAATGCAATCACAAATAAAGAATGAAATACTTTCTTTAAAGACATTTTCTCTGATCTAAACAAAAAGAAAATGAAAAAAGCAAGAAAAACAATAAACAAAGAAAATTTAATAAAACAACCAATTCCTAAGGAAAATCCACATAAAATCAAATAAATTTTTTTATCATTGCAATATGAATAATAAAACAAATAATAAAGGGACATAATTGCAAAAGGTAAGGAATAAGTATCCGTATAAAAAATAGGAACATACGTAATAAAAGGCAAATATAATAATGAAAGAAAGAAGAAAAACAACCTTTGCCTAGAAGATACAAATAAAGAAAGAAAACGATATAAATAAAATAAACCAATATCAATCAGAATAATATTAAATAAAAGACCAATTCCTAATAAAAGAAAATGACTAGCTCCCAATAAAGAAAAAGGATAATAAATTGCCTTCAACAATAAAAAAAGACCAACATTATTTGAATAACGATAAAAATACACATTCTTATTAAGAGACATAACCCCATCTAAATCCCAAAAGACAGAATCATTAACAGCTCCAAAATCCCAAGAAGGTCTAACTGCGAACAAGAATGCAAAAATCAATTGTAATATGAAAAAAAGAAATAGAAAAAAGAAATAAAACTTTCTATTATCTTTGAGTTTTCTCAAAAAAAACTTCCATATGAGAAAAATAAAGAAACAATAAGCAAAAAAAGATAAAATACTTTCATAAAACTTTAAATTAGCATAACTAGATTTATTATAAAAAATAGTAAAAACAAAGATTAATGAAAAGAAAAAAAACATAACATCATAAAAATATTTAACACATTTATCCCTCACAATCTCTAAAGAAACACCCTTAAACATATTTTTAATTTTATAAAACAATCTCATTTATATCACCAACCTCATTTTAGCATAGGAAAAATTTGTTTACAATCAGAAAAAAAGTCACCCTTTTCCTGATATCATTTAAATTTTGCATATTATTTGAAGTTTATGAAGATGATCTTCTTCCTCCTTTCCCTCTTTTCACATCAACACTTCTTCTTAAGAAACCATGCCAAAAACCCCTAATTACTTCCTTAAAATAGATCTGTTATAACATGGAAAATAAAATTAAGTTAATTTACATCTATAAATACATACATACGTAGACAAAACGAAAAAAATATAGTATAATCTTTTCGTTAGTTCTTTTAAATAAAAAAAGAAAGGAGTTTATATGAATAATAAAACCAACGAAACAAAAATAGTTGTTTTAGGTGGTTTAGGAGAAGTCGGAAAAAATATGTATTGTGTAATGCATAAAGACGCTATTGTTATTATTGATGCCGGTGTTAGTTTCCCAGAAAGTGAACTTATGGGAATTGACTATGTTTTACCTGATTTTACTTTTTTAAAAGAAAACGAGGACAAAATTAAAGCTTTACTTATAACGCATGGACATGAAGATCATATTGGTGGAATACCATTTCTACTTCAAAGTATAAATATTCCAGCTATTTATGCGCCTAATCATGCCAAAGAGTTAATTGCTGTAAAACTACAAGATAGAAACATACGATATGATAACTTATTTGTCTATACCGAAAACACTAAACTAAAATTTAAAGAAATTGAAATTGAGTTTTTTAGAATAACTCACTCAGTACCTGATTCTCATGGAATCAGTATTACAACTCCAGATGGAACAATTGTTACAACTGGAGACTATAAATTTGATCTAACTCCAATTGGACCTATGGCAAATTTATATAAAATGGCAGCCCTTGGAGAAAAAGGGGTAGATCTACTAATAGGTGATTCAACAAATGTATTAAACGAAGGATTTTCTGCTAGTGAATCTGTAGTTGACGAAACCTTAGGAGAAATGTTTGATAAATGCAAAAACAGTCGTATTATAATCGCAACATTTGCATCAAATATTTACCGTGTTAAACATATATTTGAAACATGTTACAAACATAATCGAAAGATTTGTATTTTTGGTAGAAGTATGGAAAATAATATAAATATTTCTATAAATGGTGGTTACATTGACCATAAAGAATTATTAATTTCTCCTGAAGAAGCTAATAATTTAAAACCAAATGAAGTAACAATTCTATGTACTGGAAGCCAAGGTGAACCACTTGCGGCACTATCAAGAATATCAAATGGTACACATAAACAAATCAAACTAAGACCAGATGATGTTGTAATATTCTCATCCAGTGCCATACCAGGAAACGCTTTAAGTATCTCAAAAACAATTAATAAATTATATTTAAAAGGTGTAAAGGTTTACACAAACAACTCATTAGCAGATCTTCACACATCAGGTCATGCCAATGAAGAAGAAGTAAAATTAATGATTAGATTAATTAAACCAAAATACTTAATGCCATTCCATGGAGATTACAGGATGCTAAAAAAACAAGCTGACATTGGTATAAACTGTGGAATTCCAAAAGAAAATACTTTTATCTTAAAAAATGGTGATAGCTTAAACTTAAGAAATCATATAATCACTAAAGGAGAAAGTATGCCAGGAGCGGATATATATGTTGATGGTAATAGAATTGGTGAAATTGGAAGTGCAGTTTTAAAAGATCGCAAAATTATGGCTAATGATGGAATACTAGTAGTAATTATAAATGTTGACATGAAAAAACGTGAATTACTAATCAAACCAAACATTACAACAAGAGGGTTTATCCTTGTAAATGAAAATGAAGAACTAATTAGAAAAATAGAGGAAAAAGCCGAAAGTGTAATAAAAACAGAACTTGCCAATCCTAAAACAACATTTGCTACACTAAAAAGTGATATAACAGAACAATTATATCCATATATAAATTATTTAACTGGTAGAAAACCAATAATATTACCAGTAATATTAGATATAAAAAGAGAGAATTAATTTTGATATGAACCCCGTTTCTTGGACATAGAAACGGGGTTTTTATATTCTTTCATAATAAAAGTTATCAATACCAAATATTAACTCTTCCAAAGAAAAGTTACAAAAAATACTTGTTTTAAAATAAAATAATCTTTTATCTCTGTCTTCAATTTCTATGAGTTCTAAATACTGTTCCCATGAAAGTTTCTCTAAATAAGAATTATAAACAGGAAAGCATAAATAAAAACATTTCATTCTATTTATATTCTCAACAGAAAAAGTATAATCAAGACCGTATTTATAACTATAAAAATTTGATATCTTAAAAGCTATATTTTCTATATCTTTATGAGTTTCAAATACACATTTACCAATTTGCCAAAACAAAAAAAGTCGATTTTTAGTATTTATAAAAACCACCCCCCTCATTAATATTATTAACAAAAAAGAAAAAGACTCCCAATAAAAAAGAAGCAATACTTATTTTGCCTCCTCCTGTGCTCTTGTTTCACGAACAACTGTAATTTTAATAGTACCTGGATACTTCATAGTAGATTCTATTTTTTCTTTCACCTCACGAGCAATTTTATGAGCCTCTAAATCATCAACCTCATCAGGCTTAACTATAACACGTAGCTCACGCCCAGCCTGTACTGCAAAGGTTTTTTCCACTCCATCAATATTATTACCAACCTCCTCAAGTTGAGAAAGTCTCTTAATATAATTTTCAAGTGAATCATTTCTAGCTCCAGGGCGTGATGCAGATAATGCATCAGCAATCGCTACAATACTAGATATTACACTAGTAGCTTGAGTATCACCATGGTGAGAAGCAATTGCATTAATAACGACTTCATCTTCACCATACTTTTTAGCAATATCTACACCAATATCGACATGGCTTCCCTCGATTTCATGATCTATAGCTTTTCCAATATCATGTAAAAGTCCTGCTCGTTTAGCCAAAGTAATGTTTTCTCCTAACTCTCCAGCCAAAAGTCCGGATAATTGTGCCACTTCTTTTGAATGCTGTAATGCATTTTGACCATAACTAGTTCTAAAATAAAGTTTACCAATAATCTCAATTAGACCAGGATCAAACTTTGTAAGCCCAAGCTCAAAAGTAGTGTCTTGACCATAATCAATAATTTTTTGTTTCATATCCTTACAAACTTTATCATATAACTCTTCAATCCTAGTAGGATGAATTCTTCCATCTTTAATTAAAGTTTCAAGAGTTACTCTGGCAATTTCTCTTCTTAAAGGATCAAAACTAGATAATACAACCGCCTCCGGAGTATCATCAATAATTAAATCAACTCCCGTAATAGCTTCTATTGTACGAATATTTCTACCTTCTCGTCCAATAATTCGACCTTTCATTTCATCATTTGGTAAATCAACCACTGTAATCGTTTGATCACTAGCAATATCAGCAGCATATTTTTGCATTGAACTAACAATAAACTCTCTTGCCTTCTTATCTGCTGTTAATTTTGCTTCATTTTCTGTTTCCCTTATGTATTCAGCAATCTCTTTACTCATATTTTCTTTTACTTGACTCATAACTAAGTCACGTGCTTTATCCTTACTAAAACCAGATATTTTTTGTAACAAATCCAATTGTTCTTTCTTTATATCATCCACTTTACTCTTTTCATTCTGAATTTCTAATTGTCTTTCTGAAAGTTTTTCCTCACGTTCATCTAAAGATATCTCCCTTTTTTGCAATAACTCATCTCTTTTATCAATACTAGCTTCTCTTTGCAAAAGCCTACTTTCAGATTCTTTCACTTCTTCTTTCTTTTCACGAATTTCTTTATCTAAATCCATCTTTAACTTATGAGCCTCTTCCTTCTGTTCAATAGCAGCATCCCTTTTTAATCTTTCAATATCTTTTCTTGCCTGATTAATTAAAGTTTCTGCTTTCTTAGAAGCAAGATTAGCTCTCAAACTATTTATAACAAACGCTACAAAAAGCCCTATTAGTAATCCAATAACAACAAGTAAAATGGAGAATATTAAACTATTCATATAACTCCTCCATTCAGATTAGCCTTAAATATAAGTCTAAATCTAATTATATTGTAGATTTATTTTCATACAATGTCAAGAAAAAGAAAAAGGACCAAAACTCAATAAAATAATCCATAATCCATTATAAAAGATAATGTCAATACAATTCGTCAATATTCGTAAAATAAATATATAAAATTTCACCATTATTTGAAGCAAAAGAAAACTATAAGCTTTACCTAAATTATAATTAATATTAAACACTTTACATTTTATAAATAATTTGACTATATTTTTACAAAAATCTACAGCAAAATTTACATTACATTGTCAGCGTAAGAAAAAGAACAACACACACAATTTTACAATATTATTATTTTCTTAAATTACATTTTTCTAATAATATTATCTAAATTAAAGGAAAAATCACGTTTTATAAAATTGTCAATACTTTACAAAAAATGCAAAAACACAAACATAGATTTACAACTGCTCAATCTTAATAAAAAAAAGAAGACTAACCGTTGTCTCCATTTTCCTTTTTATCTAAAGATATATCATAGTATTCTCTAACCTTTTGTTCAATCTCATCTCTTAATTCTGGTGTATCTTTAAGTAAGAGTTTAACATTTTCCTTACCTTGGCCCAACTTTTCACCTTGATAAGAATACCAAGCTCCAGTTTTATCAACAATACCAGCATCAGCAGCCAAGTCGATAATCTCCCCCTCACGAGAAACACCTTCCCCATACATAATATCAACTTCAGCAGATTTAAAAGGTGGAGCAACCTTGTTCTTTACTACTTTAACAGTAGTCTTATTCCCAACAATACCATCTCCCATCTTCAAACTTTCTTTACGACGAATATCAAGTCTAATTGTAGAATAGAATTTTAAAGCTCTTCCACCAGGAGTAGTTTCAGGATTACCAAACATAACACCGACTTTTTCACGCAATTGATTAATAAATATCGCAATGGTATTCGTTTTATTAATAGTACCAGATAATTTTCTCAATGCCTGAGACATCAATCTAGCTTGCAATCCAACATGAGAATCTCCCATTTCTCCATCAATTTCAGCCTGTGGAACAAGAGCAGCTACCGAGTCGATTACAACAATACTAACAGCTTCACTTCTCACTAATGCCTCACATATTTCTAAAGCTTGCTCCCCTGTATCTGGTTGTGACAATAATAACTCATCTATATTAACCCCAAGTCTTTCAGCATAAACAGGATCAAGAGCATGTTCTGCATCAATAAAAGCAGCTCGTCCTCCCACTTTTTGAACCTCCGCTATTGCTTGTAAAGCAAAGGTTGTTTTACCACTAGATTCTGGACCATATATTTCAATAATTCTACCACGTGGATAACCACCAACACCTAGTGCAATATCTAAAGATAGGCACCCACTAGATACAACATCAACCTTCATATGTTTACTATCCCCAAGTTTCATAATAGAACCTTTTCCAAATTGTTTTTCAATATCATTTAATACTTGATCTAAAGATTTATCTTTAGAAACAGTCTTACTTGCTTTCATATACCCTCCTAAATAAATAACTTACAATACTATTGTATCCTATAAAAAAACAAATTGCAAGCCTTTTTCGAACAATTGTTTAACAAAATTGAACTAGTAAATTATACCAAAAAGAAAAATCCCCTTAAGAAAAAAGGAATTTTAAAACCAGTAGTAGAACTAATTTAAATTTTCGGCCTTATTAAAAATAATTGCTTTATTTAAATTATAATATTGAACTGCAGAAATAATTGATAAAATGCATGCCACATATAATAAAATCTCCGCTACATTAATTCCAATAAATTCAAATGGAATATTATAAAAGAATATTAGAACAGTACCCACCATCAACGTTGCAGTTTTTAGTTTTCCAGATCCAATAGCCGCAACAACACGACCTTTAGCTGCTGCTTCCATTTTAATAGTATTAACAACAATATCCCTTAAAACAATAATAACTGGAACAATCTCATTAATAAAGCCTTGTGCAGCCAAAATGATAAGAACAGAATTAACTAAAACCTTATCTGCTATAGCATCTAACATCTTACCAGTATCAGTAACCTGATTATTTTTTCTAGCCAAATAACCATCTAAAAAATCAGTCAAACTAGCAATAATAAAAATTACACCTGCTATTATATATTGGAGCTCCATCAACACCCCATTCACTACAAAAGTAGGAATAGTAATACCTATACTATAAAATGGAAAACATAAAATAAAAATAATAATAATACTTAAAACCAATCTAAATACAGTAAGCTTAGTAGGTAGATTCATAAATATACTCCTTTCTAATCACAGGCATTAACTCAGAGTCTCTTGCTGGAACCCTGTTAACACTACTTATCACAAAATAAATAAATATTGAGAATAATAGTAATCCTAAAAGAATAAAAACAACAGGCCAAGGATTGAATTTTTTCTTATACTCAATAGTGTAAGGTGACTTAACTTTTTTTTCTTCCTTCTCCTCTAATTTTTTTTGGGCTGCCCTTATATCATCTAAAGAAATTTTTGATGTGTGTTCAAATAAAAAATTGTTAAACTCATCAACTACTTTTTCAGGCTCAAGACCTAAGTATTTAGCATACTGCTTAACATACTGTTTTAAATTATAAACATCTTTAAAGGCCTTAACATTGCCGCTTTCTATATTTTCAAGTTGAGATGCTGAAAGTTCAAGATCCTCAGCTGCTTCTTCAAGACTAACTCCATTACTAATTCTAGTCTTCTTTAAATACTCCCCTAATTCTTTCAAATAAAACACCTCTACTTTATAAACAATAAATATAAATAAGCCATGTTCTGTTCCTATTACTAGGCGACAAACATTTATCTACCGAAAACCGGTTCCTAACTCCATTCATTTCCTTCGTTAGAACTCCCCTACCAAATTTGGGTTTCTCGCTCGCGGGGTTTACCACGTTTCACTTTCTTGTTTCCAAAAAAATCGTCACTGCGGCACTTTTCAAGACTAAATCATATCCAATGGACTTAGATTATCATCTGCCGTTAGATTACTCTACCCTAGGTTATTTTTTCCCTAGGCACGAACACTACAATCATCTCAGACTGTGCGAGCATGGACTTTCCTCTAGCATCTTAAAAACACCAGCGTTTGTCTATATATTAATTGTCCTTATTAACTCCATATACCATCTTTTCAAGTTGCGAAAGACGCCTTAAAATATCAACATTAGTAACTTCTGGAATCTCACTACTATTTCTAGCAACTTCCATACTAACTTTAGAATTCCTAAGCTCCTGCTTTAAATTCATAATCTCCCCAAGCAGATCAGCCTTTTCTTTCTCAAGAGTATTAATAATATTCAAAAATTGTTCATAATCTCCAATAATAATATCTAGAAATTGATCTACCTCTTTCAAACGATATCCTCTTGTATCAATCTTAAAATCTTTCTCCAAAATATCTTGTGGCATAAGTGCTATCTTATTTTGATACATTCTATCACCAATCCCTTATATTAATATTATGGCATTAAAGATTTCTTTTGTCAATTATCTAATCTACTATTTATATAAGTCATTTTTGTATGGATACTAATAACTCTTGTATTATCTACCATACTATTAATTAATCTAATAACTTCAAAATTATTCATCATATCACCCATCTAAATAATACCCTACTTTTATATAAAAATCACAAATTCGACAATAATAGATATTTTTCTTATTTTTTTATTTTAAATTAACTTCAAAATATAGAAAAAAATAAAAACTTATAGTATAATACAAAATAGGTGATGAGATGAACTATCCAAATGGAATCAAAAAAAAAAGTATTATCTCTAATATAAGTCATAAAAATAGAGGTATGACTTTAGAAAACGATTTAAATGAAACAAATGAATACTATAGAGAAATAGATAAAGCTTACATATATAAAAAACCTACTCCAATAAAAATAACCAAAGTAGATTACCCATCACGTGATAAAGCTGTTATCAAGGAAGCTTTTTTTACTATACCATCTACTACTGATTATAATGGAGTATATAATGGAAAATATATAGACTTTGAGGCTAAAGAAACAAAAAATAACACATCTTTTCCTCTAGCTAATATTCACTCACACCAAATAGAACATATAAAAAACATCTATAATCATCAAGGAATAGTATTTATAATAATACGATTCACAAATTTAAATGAAACTTTTCTTCTTTTAGGAAAAGACTTTCTAGATTTCATTAATAATAACAATAGAAAATCAATACCTATAACATTTTTTAGGGAAAAGGCATATTTAATAAAAGAGAATTATAGACCAAGACTAGACTATTTAAAAATAATTGATAAAATTATTGGAGGTATATAAAATGCAAAAAAAAGATATAAAAAGAAAAAAACCTAATAACACAAAAACAAAAAGTACAAACAAAACAACAAAACAATACAATCTAAAAGGAAAAACACCCCCAACAAGAAAAAATAAAAAATATGAAAATATAGAAATTGCATGTTGGATAGGTTTTGTAGCTCTACTACTTTTATGCTATTTAAAATTAGGCATAATTTTCACCATAATAACTGCAGTAGGTATTGGAATCATTGTTGGAGTCGCTCATCTATTAAAAAAATATAAAAATGATAAAAAGAAAAAAAGAATAATTAATATACTCTTAATTATAATATTAGCCCTTGGAATCCTTGGATTAACATTATTATCAGCATTTCTAATATATATTACTGTAAGTGCTCCAAAATTTGATACTTCAAAATTAAATACTAGTGAAGTAACAATTATTTATGATAAAAATGAAAAAGAAATAGCTAAATTAGGTTCTGAAATGCGTGAAAAAGTAACTTATGATGAACTACCCCAAGTATTAGTTGACGCAATCATTGCTACTGAAGATTCAAGATTCTTTCAACATAATGGATTTGATGCCGCAAGATTTTTAAAAGCATCAGCAAAACAATTAATTGGACAATCAGATGCTGGTGGTGCATCAACTTTATCAATGCAAGTTATAAAAAACAGCTTCACATCAACTGAGGCTAGCGGAATAAAAGGTATTATTCGTAAATTTACTGATATATATTTAGCAGTATTCAAACTAGAAAAAAAATATAGTAAAGAAGAAATTATTGAATTTTATGTAAATAATCACTTCTTAGGTGGAAATATCTATGGTGTAGAAGAAGCTGCAGAAGCTTACTTTGGGAAAAGCGTTAGTGATTTAAATCTTAGTGAAGCCGCAGTACTTGCAGGAATGTTTAAATCACCTAACTATTATAGACCAACAGCTAATCCTAAGAATGCTACTGAAAGAAGAAAAACAGTTCTTTATTTAATGAAACGCCATGGGTATATAACAGAAAAAGAAGAGAAAATAGCAAACAGTATCCCTGTAGAATCTATAACAGCAGACGTTGAAAACTCAGTAACAAATGAGTACCAAGGATATATTGATACTGTTGTTGATGAAGTAAAAGATAAATATGAAGTAAATGCATATACTACACCATTATTAATCTATACGAATATGGATCCAGAAAAACAAAATGCAGTAAACTCTGTATTAAATGGAGAATCATATAGCTGGATTAATGATAAAGTCCAAACTGGTGTTTCTGTATTAGATTCGCAAACAGGAAAAATATTAGCCATCGGTAATGGACGTAATAGAAGTGGAGCTAATAGTTACAACTATGCAACACAAATCAAAAGACAACCAGGTTCAACCGCTAAACCATTATTTGACTATGGACCAGGTATAGAATATAACAATTGGTCTACTTATGGATACCAAAATGGTGATGATAATTATAAAATGTTTGATGACTCCCCATATAGTTATTCAAATGGAAGATCCATAAAAAACTGGGATGGTGGATATTATGGAACAATCACACTAAGAAGAGCCCTATCAACATCAAGAAATATCCCAGCCTTAAAAGCTTTCCAACAAGTAGATAATAAAAAAATAATTGACTTTGTAACAGGTTTAGGAATAACTCCAGAAATAGAAAATGGTAAAATTCATGAAGCTCATTCAATTGGTGCTTTTACTGGAGTAAGCCCATTACAAATGAGTGCTGCATATGCAGCCTTCTCAAATGGTGGATATTACAATGAACCATATAGTGTTAGTAAAGTAGTCTTTAGAGACAATGGTACCACAAAAGAACATAAATCAAATAAAAAACAAGTGATGTCCGATGCAACAGCATTTATGATATCAAGCGTTCTACAAGATGTAGCCCTAACAGGTGGAACACCAAATAATGTAGCTTGTAAAACAGGTACAACAAACTATGATGAAAATACAATGAAAAAGAATCATTTACCAGGAGATGCAATCAGAGATTCATGGGTCATAGGATATTCTACTAAAACAGTCATTGGTATGTGGTATGGGTATGATTTTATAGATAGTGAATATTGCTTAAGAAATATCCCAGCAACAGTTCAAAAAGACAAATTATTTAAAGCCTTAGTATCATCTGGAGCTATGGAATCAAATAGAGAAGCCTTCAAACAACCATCAAGTGTTGTAAAAGCAGCAATTCCAGCTGGAGGAAATAGTGGAAGCATCGTTTATGAATACTTCAAAAAAGGACACGAACCAAAGGGAATAGTAGAAGAAAATACAAAACTTTCAAAACCAGAAAACTTCAAAGTAACATATGATGAAAATACAAACAAAGTAACATTAAGTTGGAATGCAGTTAATCCTATCGAAAATGCAGATAGTAACTATGGAACCTTCGGATATAATGTATATTTGGGATCAACATTAATATCATTTACAGATAAAACCAGTTATTCGTATACATTGAGATCTGGAGAGAATCCATATGGAACTTATAAAGTAATTGCAACATATAAGAGTTATAGTGAAGCACAAAGTGATGCTGCTACTTATACACTAAAAGAACCAGCAACACCATCACCAACTCCTACCCCTTCGCCTTCACCTTCCCCTACACCTACTACTACACCAACTCCTAATCCAGAAGATCCAATAGTTACTCCATAAAGAAAAAGCTCTAGTTTCAAACTAGAGTTTTTTAATGTCTAAATATTAAAATTACCATTCTTAAAAATTAATACCTTCCCCTTATTTGTATCCGCCTCAATAGATAAATCATCAGTTCCAACCATAAAATCCACATGAATCATAGATGAATTAAAACCAATTTTATCCAAATCTGTATCAGTCATATCATAATAATTTGGAATATTCCTTGCAGTAGCTGCTCCCAACGCAAAGTGACAACTAGAATTCTCATCAAACAAAGTTTCATTAAAAACAATTCCCGTATTAGCAATTAGTGAATCTTTTGGAACCAAAGCCACTTCACCTAAATAATTAGCACCTGGATTACCTCTAATAAACGTTTCTAAGACTTTCTGACCGACCTCTGCTCCACATGATATAACTTTACCCTCTTTAAAACCAAGATAAAAATTATCTATAAGACAATCATTATAATAAAGTGGCTTACTAGATTTAACTATTCCATTAGTCATATATTTATTAGGAGTATTAAAAATCTCATAACTTGGCATATTAACAATAATTGGATTCCCCATATCGTCAGTTTTATTTAAGTTAAGCCAAATGTTCCCCTTAGGGATACCAACTATTAAGTCCGTACCTATAGAGTTTTTATAGTGCATAGAAGTGATTTCTAATTTATTAAGCTCTTCTTTATAATAATTATTTTTATCAATCCAATTCTGCCAAGCTTTAACAGGATCATCCCTATCAGCCATAACCATCTTTATAATATTCAAATATAATTTATCATAAGCCGCAGAATCATTCCCAAAAATAGTTTTTGCCCATCTTCGATTAGGTAAAGACGCAATACACCAAGGAAAAATATATTCCTTAACATGCCTCCTATAATAAGGACTAGAAGCATTTCTAAGAGTAAGCCACTTTTGTAGTTTTGCTTCATCTATATCATCCATTAACCCTGGAACAGTAGACGTTAAAAATAAACAAGCTCCACCTTTAGATGAATAAAAATCCCAATCATACCTATCTATCAAAGAATTAAGTTTAATATCTTCTAAATTAGTCTTTTTTAAATACTCATGAATATCATCTAAATCATTTAAATGGATACAAATATCTTCTACTCCCATATCGCGAGCAACTTTCTCAACCCTTTTAGCAAATTTCATATGCTCCTTTAAATCAATATGTATCATTAAAGCGTTAGACTTCTTAAAATGTATACATCTTTTTAATAAAAGTTCAATATACTTATCTTCATAGTCCCTCATCTTTTCTTCCCTCTACATAAATCCCTCAATTTACAATTTTCACATTCTGGCTTTACTGCCTTACAATGATATCTTCCAAATAAAACCAGTTGTAAATGAAGTCTTGCCCATTTTTCTTTTGGAAACTTTTTCATTAACTTAGTCTCTACTTTATAAACATCATCACCTAAATAAGCAAGCTTTAATCTCTTAGAAACCCTTTCTACATGAGTATCTACCGCAATTGCTGGCTCATTATAAAATTCTCCTAAAAATACATTAACAGTTTTTCTACCAACACCAGGAAACTTTTCTAATATATTTCTATCTGTTGGTACAACACCATCATATTCATCAACCAATATTCTAGCTATTTCCTTAAGATAAGAGGCCTTTTTTCTAAAAGAACCAACTGGTCTAATAATAGCTTCCAAATCCTTTAAAGAAGCCTCTTTTAGCTCTTCTAGCGTCTTATATCTCTCGAATATTAAAGGAGTCACACTATTCACCCTCTTATCAGTACACTGAGCACTTAACACAATTGCCATAAGTAAACTATAATCATTAAAATAAATTAATTCACACTTTGGATCAGGAAACAACTCATCCAAATAATCCATAATTTTATTCGTCTTCATCAAACCAATTCCAATCTACCATATCCATATCAATTTCAGTATCATCATCTTTTTTCTTATTTCTTTTTTTTCTGTTTTCTAATACATCTTTAGAAGTCTTTATTCCAGCCTTACCCCATTCATATAAAATCTTATCAATATAACGTAAATTAGATACCCCATTAAAGGTAGCTTCTTTAATAGCCTCCTTTATTAACTCCTCACTAATATTATTATCAAGCCAAGCCTTAATAATCTCATATTCTATAGGACTAAGTGTTCTTCCAAACTCTTTTTCTATAATCTCAAATATATTAGAATTATCACTTTTCTTACTACTATTAACACTATCTATAACCTTTAAAGATAGTTTATTATAAAAATCATCAAGAATAACAACTTCTTCCATTAAACCCTTATCATTCTTTAATACCTCTACCCGAATAAAATGCTTATCAGTAAGATTACTAATATATTCCATAATTTTAGCTAAATCCATATTTAAGTCATTAGAAAACTTTCCCGGATCAAAAACAAACTTATTACCTAAATTATATAAATACATTAAAAACATAAATTCATCCATAGAAAGTTTAAACTCCCTATAATGCTTAAAAAAATAAACAGGAACAACTATATTACCATCTTTAAATATTTCTACTAATTCAGAACTTTTCACATAATCATCTCCCATGAATGTCTTTATAATAACACAAAAGAAAAAAAAAAGATAGAAATGTATCTATAAATATTTCTCCAATATATATTTTTTTATATCCTCTTTTTGATTACACAATCTTTTATACAAAACTTCTCGAATTACATCATCATAAATATCTTTTAAATACTCTCCTGGTTCTCGATTTAAAATATCCATAATCTCTTCACTAGTAATATCTAAATCACTTCTACTGTGAATAACCAATTGATTATAATTCTCAGTTATTCTCTTCTTATCAAGTCTTTTTATATCCCCAGCTACACTATTAACATAAAGTCCATATTTATATAAAGTCATAGCATCATAATTGTTTAAACCAAGTACTTTATTTATATTTTCAATAAGCTCTTTTTCATTATTATTAAATGGATATAAATCCACCACATTTAAAATACTCCAAACACCTATTAAACTATCAGTACTAGTAACTTTATCAAGATGTACTAATTCTAAATCCTTATCTAAATTAAAATTAAGTAAAAGACCAATCCCCTTCGATGCATTACTACTGACAAATATTTTATCTAGCTCTTCTCTTTTTCTGTTGTATGACAAATTCTTTAATAAATGTTTATTTTCTCTTATAGCATCAATTACTTCTGAATCTAAATCAAAATCAAGACTAGTCGCAAATCGAATGGCTCTTAAAATTCTAAGACAATCTTCATTAAATTTTTCCTTTGCATTCCCAACAGTTCTTATAACCTTCTTATCTAAATCATCCTGACCACCCAAAAAGTCAATGATTTCACCCCCATCATCCATGCAAATAGTATTAATAGTAAAGTCACGTCTTAATAAATCCTGATATAAATCATCTATATATTTTATCTCCATAGGATGCCTATTATCAGCATAATTAATCTCTTTTCTAAAAGTAGTAATCTCGAATCTAACACCCCATTTTATAACAGTAACAGATCCATAATCATCACTAGGTAAAAAACTATCCTCAAATATCTCTTTTATCTCTTTAGGAGTCGCATTAGTAGTAATATCAACATCATTAGACTTAACATCTAAAATATAATCCCTAACAAAACCACCTACAATATAAGCCTTATATCCACGACTAGTAATCTCTTTTAAAAGTTTTAAAGCTATATCCAACATTTATTATCATCACCTAAAATAATTATATCACAAATAAAAAATTATGCACAAAAAAAGCCCCTAAAGGCTCTATTATCAAAATTAGTTTACAGCATCTTTTAATGCAGAACCAGCTTTGAAAGTAACTGCTTTTCTAGCAGCAATTGTAACTTTTTCTCCAGTTCTAGGATTACGTCCTTCACGTGCAGCTCTTTCAGATATACCAAAAGTTCCAAAACCAACTAATGGTACTTTATCTCCTTTAACTAAAGCTCCTGTGATTGCATTAAAAGTAGCATCAATAGCTCTAGTAGCATCTGCTTTTGTTAATCCTGTTTCATTAGCTACAGCTTCTACTAATTCAACTTTCTTCATATAATTTTACCTCCCTAGTTTTAAATTAAGCATTTACTATGCTTACAAATAAAATTTACCACGTTTTAGAATAAATTGCAATAAAAAAGGCAAAAAACGTTTGAAAATAAACGATTTTTCTTACAATTCACAGTAGAATAAGTAATCAAATAAAAAAGTTGTTACTCTTAAATATACATCTAATTCTCATTCAAAAACTTAACTAATGATACAAAAAAAGAACGATTAAAAATATATAACAAAAAAACTCTCGTTTGTTTGAGAGCTTTTTACAAAACTATTAATTTTTATTCCACTGTTGTTTTTGAAAAATGTACAACCATAGCAATTGCAGTTCCTACAAATAAAGAACCTAGTACAATTAATACAAAATTAGCAAGTGGAGAACTTCCAGTATCAGGAACTGTAACGATTTGAGCTTCACATTGTTGCTTATAAAGTTCTTCAGTTGTTTCCTTTCCATCTTCTCCATAGTACTTACCATCATGAATTTCACATGCATTTACACACTCATGTTCATATTCTTCAAAACTAACTTCATTTCCATCAATACCAAAGTATTTATCACCTACTTTTTGACAAGTATACCTACATTGTGAATTATATGTATCTTCATCTACTTCAAGCCCATCTTTACCAAAATACTTATCGCCTATTAACTCACAAGTATGCTTATTACATTCTAAGTCGTAAGTAACTTCATCTGTTTCCTTTCCATCTTGTCCAAAGTATGTATCTCCTACTTTTTGGCATATATGTTCATTGCACTCCTTATCATAAGTTAGTGCATCTACTTGTTTTCCATCTTTACCAAAATGCTTATCCCCTACTAATTCACAAATATGCGTATTACATTCCAAATCATAAGTAGTAGAATCTACTTCATTTCCATCTTTACCAAAATACTTATCTCCCACTAACTCACAAGTATGCTTATTACATTCCAAATCATAAGTAGCAGAATCTACTTCATTTCCATCTTTACCAAAGTATTTATCTTCCACTTTTTCACAAGTGTGTTTATTACACTCTATATCATAAGTAGTAGAATCTACTTGATTTCCACTTTTACCAAAATATACATTTCCTACCTTTTCACAAGTATGTTTATTACACTGGATATCGTAAGTAATAGAATCTACTTGGTTTCCATTTTTTCCAAAGTACACACTTCCAACTTTTTCACATTTATGCGATTCACACTGAATTGAATATGTTGTCTTATCTACTACCTTACCATTCTTATCATAATATTTATTATTAGCATATTCACATTTTCTAACAACTGGTTTTGCAGTTACTGAAATCTTAGCCGCAGCTGTTTTACTTACTGGACTCAATACAACTAAATCCTGATATTTACTATTACTAGGACTATATTTTTCAGCAACATTAACTTTAGTTGATGTTTTTAAATTAACTGTAAATGTTTTCTTGCTTGTAATCTTACTTGCTAAAACTCTAATATAAACTTTTTGTCCATTCTTAACACTTGTAATCTTATTACCACTACTATTAATAATAGTTGCAGGTGAAGTAACACTAATACTAGCACTTGATGCATTGGTTAATTTGATAGTAATAGCCTTAGATCTAAAATACCTACCATTGTTAACCTCACTCATAGCACTATCACTAATTACAGCTTTAACTGATGGATTTTTAACAGAATCATTCTTGTGAGATGCTGCAGTTTTAGCTAAAGACTTAGCTTTTTTTACAATATCCTTTGATGCATTTTTCTTATAGGTATCAGGTAAATAATTATTATAATATTGCCACATAGCAAGTTGTGTTATTAAATAAGATTTGTCACTTGTACCAGTTTTTTCTAATAAATATCGAACACCACCATCATTAACTTGACTTTTATAAGATAATGTTGTCCCCTGATTAGGTCCCGTTTTCATAGGTGTGATACAATATGCATATCCCTTATTAGTATAAAATTTTGCTTCCTTTCTATTACCAATGCCAGTATTTATGTATGTTTTTTTTGAAATTTTCATATTTGATTGTGCATCTACATTAGTTATGCCAATAAAAGATATAAGTAATAACATAGTAATTGCCAAAATATTTTTAACTTTTCGATTCATTCTCCATTCCCCCTTCGAATGCCTCCTATTATAACACATACCTATCATAATTGCAAATAAAAATATAAAACGGATAGTGTAAAATGGTTTGGGGAATGCATACAAAAAGAGAAATCTCTGTTAAAA
>CAOJYR010000003.1 GCA_948465965.1 uncultured Mycoplasmatota bacterium | reverse complement strand
TTTTAACAGAGATTTCTCTTTTTGTATGCATTCCCCAAACCATTTTACACTATCCTAGGTTGGTGTAAAGTTGACAAATCCCCCAAAATATAGTATAATCTACCCACATATGAAAGAGGGGATCGTTATGAAAAAAGATAACACAGAAAGAAATATAAAGAAATTAAAAGAATTAAGAAAAAAGGCCTTGGCATTAACATTAGGTGTCAGTATGACATTTTCAATGAGTGGTTGCTCAAATTCAGGGTCTAATAATAATTCAAATAATGAAGCTAGTGAAGAGATAACAACCATTTATTTGGATGGAGAATCACCCGAAATATATAGTATAGAATCATTATCTAATAATGAAAAAAGAGGAATATTATTATCAGATGAACCTCATCTTTATAAATCTTTGTTTGAAAAAACAGATACTAAAGTGTATTTGACAGATGAAAGTGGAAATAGACTATCAGATAATTTTGATGAAATAAGTGCATTAAGTGATTATAGCTATTTGACAACAGGCGGAGTATTATTAGGTAGTTGGAAAAAAGTTGAATCTGATAAACAATATGATAATTTCGTTGGTATGACTTTACGAAAATCTTCGGATGGGGAAACACTAGGTCCAACTATATCGTTGCTAGATAAAAATGGATTAGAACTATGTCGCTTTAATGGATCTTTTAAAACATTAATTGGAAATATAGTTGTAATTGAAGATTATTTTGAAGGAAAAGATAGGAAAGTAGGAGAACCTGACACATATTTGTATAATTATGTAACTGGTAAAAAGAGCGAGAAATATGATTATGTAGAAACATTTGAATTTGAAAATGAGAAAAGAGAAAAAACATCTTATTTAATTGGTGTTAAAGATTGTGTGCATTCATTTTATAATGAATATATGGAAATCGTTGAAATGGCTAATGAGAAAGACATAAAAGAATGGTGTGAGGCAAATGACGCTGATTACAATCCATTTGAGGGTGTCAACTATGAATCTTATTTTAAATCCATTTATCAGAATATTAATGTTGAGAAAAATAAAACATTAATAAAAAATGACCTAAAAACTCAAAAGGAATAAAGAAGAAGTAGGGATAATCAAGTGGAAGATTTTGATAAATTATATAAAAAATACTATGATAATGAGTTATATATGATAGGGGCACTAGATTGTTTTGGTGTTCCACATACACCTGATAACAAGATCCAAAAAAGTTATATTGATATGCTAGCAGATGACTTAAAAGTAAATAATATCAATGTAAATTATGTGAATATGCATTCTATTGGTTTTAATAAAACATGGGAGTTAAGAAAACTTATAGATAAAGACTATACAAAAAAAGAGTACTATGATTTAAATTTAGCTCAATCAAAAAAAGCAGTTGCTAAGAAAAATATCTTTCCATTTCCTCTCCACGAAAAATTTTTAAGCGATTACTACGATAATCCAACAAATCCAGACTTGAAAATAACATCTCACTTAGTAGATGCAAAAAATCCAATATTTATATATAGTTGTGGCCAAATGAATTTTCATCAGTATTCAAAAATGCGTACAGAAGATATAAAACAAATCTTACCAGAATTGCTATTTCATTCATTTGATAATTTAGAAAAGACAATGTCTGATATTAAAAATATGATAGACTACTTAATCTCTTTAAACCCAACTATCAAAATTTATATGTTTGGAGTGTATCCAATGTTTAAAAATCAAATCATGCGTGATATTCTAACACCGGTCTATAACATTGCGAATAAAAAAGTAAGAGACTTTTGTAATACATATGACAATGTTTACTATGTAGAGGCCATAGGAAATAAAAACTTTGTAGCCCCTAAAGATGTTCATCCAAATTTTGATGGACAATGCTATATGAAGGAGCAGGTAGCACAAAAAATAATAGCAACTAATAGATAATATTTTAATAAGATTTAGTTAGAAAGATGTAAAGTAAAGGATAAAGAATAGTTTTTATCTTTTATTTTTGTTATAATTTAAGCAGGTGATAACATGAACTATTTAACACTAGTAAATAAAGAACATAAAATCAAAAATAATTACTTTAAGTATGTAGAATTAATAGAAACTTTAGATATTGACGATGAGAAAGTATTAATTGAAAAGAAGACCTATAATGCCTATTTAGACCTAAAAAAATACTTAATTTCAAAAAATATAGAGATTGGAATTGACTCTAGTTATCGCACCCTAGAAGAACAACAAGAAATATATGATAGTTTTGTTATAAAATATGGCAAAAACTATGCAGATAAAGTAGTGGCACCAGTTGGGATAAGTGAACATCATACAGGGCTTGCAATTGACATTAGTATAAAGAAAAATGGTGAATTTTTAATCGATAACAAAGATTTAATCAAGGAAGATAAGATTTTTAAAGAAATTCATAAAAATTTATCAGAATTTGGCTTTATTTTAAGATACCCCAAAGGAAAAGAAGAAATTACAGGTTACCCATATGAGCCATGGCATATAAGATATGTAGGAGAAATACCAGCGAAAATCATAGAAAAAGAGGGATGGACACTAGAAGAATATTTAAATAAATTTAGTAAAGTATTAGTCGTAAACAAGAAGAAAAATATGACTTCCCGCGATGTAGTAAATGAAATCAGTCATATCTTTGGTATAAAAAAAGTGGGACATACAGGAACACTTGATCCTCTAGCAGAAGGAGTGCTTGTTATAACAATAGGAGAAGCTACTAAAATAGCAGAACTATTAACCGCATCATACAAAGAGTATATTGCAGGAGTACTTTTAGGTATTAAAACAGATACACTAGATATAACCGGAAAAGTAATAGATAACAAACCAGTATATGATAATTTAAATATAGAAGAAATTATAAAAAGTTATAAAAAAACTTACCTTCAAGAAGTACCAATTTATTCAGCTGTAAAAGTGAATGGAAAGAAGTTATATGAATACGCAAGGAAAGGTGAAAAGGTAGAACTTCCAAAAAAAGAAGTAACCATTAAAGAAATAGAACTTCTAAGTACAGATAGAAACGAATTCATGTTTAAATCCACAGTATCTAAAGGTTGTTATATAAGAAGTTTAATTAATGATATAGGAGAAAGTCTAAATACATTTGCGACTATGACTAAACTAACGAGAACAAAGCAAGGCAAGTTTTCACTGAACGATGCTTATACTCTTAATGATATAAAAAATAATAATTATAGTCTACTTAGTATAGAAGAGTCTCTTGATTATCCAGTAGTTGAATTAAATGAAGGCCTAGCCCACAAGGTAAAAAATGGAGTAAGGATAGAAAACACTTTTAATGTAGAAGATAAAGTGATTTTTAAGTATCAAAACGACTTATTAGGAATTTATCAAGTAGATGGTAATATATTAAAAACATGGAAAAATTTCAAGTGATATTTGAGGTTATATATGATAGTAAAGAATAAAATAGAGAGTATAGAAGAGATTAATAAACTAGGACTAAATAAATTTCCTGAACAATTATTTAGGACTAAAGAAGTAACTAAAGTAAAAGAATTTATACAAAATAATCCTGCTGAATATTATGCTATAAGAGATAAAACCAAACCGGGCGGCATATTTAAGCTTAAAGTTAGACACGATGGTGTGCTACAGGAGATACAAGAATATAATTTATTTACAATAAATGTCAGTTCAGCGAATTATGCAGAAAATCAATTGTTAGTTGGTGAAATTGAAATTTTAAGTAATAATGAAATATATGCAATCTTATCAACTAATTCTAATGACTCTGTAAGAGATGCAATAAAAAATCCAACTTTTAATATAAAAACAAATATATTTGATAATAAAATTCTAAAAAAATCCCACACTTTAATTTTATTTATAAGTATATAGTAGAACACAATCTAGAGAATACAATTGTAGAGTTTTCATTATTTAATAAGGAAGTGGGAATCAATAATGAAAAGATAATTATATATGAACTTAGAACGCATTACTAGTAAATTGTATTTCTTGAAAGAAAATTGATAAAATGATGATTAAAATTAAGAATTATTTAATAAAAACTTTACAAACACGTAAATTTTTAGTATATTAAATGTGCTTACCAATTCCAGGTTGAAAGAATTTCCGACTTTTTACTTAGTATTGGTGAATATATAATGAAAGGAAGTGTTAATGTGGCATTAACAAAAGAAGTAAAAGCAAGTATCATTAAAGAATTTGCTAAAAGTGAAAAAGATACTGGTTCAGCAGAAGTACAAATCGCTATTCTTACAAAAGAAATTAATGATTTAACTGAACATTTAAAAGTACACATTCACGATTATCATTCACGTAGAGGTCTTTTAAAGAAAGTAGGACAACGTAGAAGTATGTTAGAATACTTAAAGAAAAAAGATATTCAAAGTTATCGTGAAGTAATTCGAAAATTAGGATTAAGAAAGTAGACACATCTTTTTCAGTGTCTATTTTTATTTTTAAGAGGTGGTTTAAATGGATAGGAACAAAGTTTTTATTGGATATCACTATAAAAATATAAAAAGATGCCTTTTATATCAAAATACAAACCATTCATATATTGATTTAGAAACTAGACAAAGTTACTATGATTTTGAAATTTTAGAATCTCCACGTATAAGTTATAATAAATTGTTAGAATTAACAGGGTATTCTTCAAGAAGAGAAATAAAAAAGAGGTTTCAAGAAGAAGAAAATAGGATGATCCCTTTAAGCAATATATTTGTAGGGGATGTTTATCAAGTAACTAACATACTAAATAGAAGCTACTTTGGAACCAATTTATTAAATTTTGGGGTTAATACTGAATTTACAGCAGAGCCAGTTTTTTTCAATAGATTAGTGGAAAGAGATAAATTCTTAACATATACTGACTTATATACTAATGAGAAGTATAATGATGGTTTTGGTATAGAAATAGGAAACTTTTATATTTCAGATGAGAAATTTGGCCATGATCCGCACTTAAAAACTTTTAATAAAGTATTTAATGTAGGAAAAACTGAGTTAACAAAAAAGAAAGTATTAGAAATATACCAATCAAAGTATAACATACAAGATACTTATAGAACTATATGAAGATAAAGAAAAGAGGTAAAGGATGAAAAAGAAAAAATTTGAATTAAAATTTCATGGAAGAAAACTTATAGTAGAAGTAGGAGAGCTAGCGAAACAAGCGGATGGAGCTGTTTTAGTAAGATATAATGACACGGTTGTCTTAACCGCAGCAGTTGTATCAAAAAATGTGAACTTACTATCTGACTTTTTCCCATTAACAGTAAATTATCAAGAAAAATTATATTCTGTTGGAAAAATTCCAGGAGGATTTATAAAAAGAGAAGGGCGTCCTAGTGAAGCGGCAACCTTAGCAGCTAGAATGATAGATCGCCCAATGAGACCATTATTCCCAGAGGGATTTAAAAATGAGGTGCAAATTATATCTACAGTACTTTCAGTAGATCAGGATTGTTCTCCTGAACTTACCGCTATGTTTGCATCATCCCTAGCAACATCAATTTCTAAGATACCATTTAATGGTCCAATTGCTGGAGTTAAAGTAGGACGTGTAAATGGAAAATTTATTATTAACCCAACTCCAGAAGAGATGGAAAATTCTGAACTTGACTTAACAGTAGCCAGAACACGTGATGCTATTAATATGGTAGAGTCAAGTGCAAAAGAAGTATCAGAAGATATTATGTTAGAAGCATTAATGTTTGGACATAAAGCAGTAAAAGAGTTAATTAAATTCCAAGAAAAAATCATCAAAGAAATTGGTGAAGAGAAAATGGAATATGAAACACTAACAGTTGATGATGAGATGCGAAAAAGAATTACATCACTTGCATCAAAGAAAATGGATAAGGCTTTAAGAATTAAAGATAAATTAAAAAAATATGCTGCCATCGATGCTGTAAAAGAAGAAGTGATTAATTTATATACAGAAGAAAATGAAAATGTACTAAAAGATTTAGAATTAAAAGAATTACTGGCAAAAGTAAATATGGTATTATCAGATATTGAATATGAATTATTTAGAAGTATTGTTGTTAAGGAGAAAAAAAGAGCTGATGGTCGTAAGATGGATGAAATACGTAAACTTTCAACCGATATTGACTTGCTTCCAAGAACACATGGATCTGCACTATTTACTCGTGGAGAAACACAAAGTCTATCAGTAACAACACTAGGCGCTCTAGGAGAACATCAAATATTAGATGGATTGGGACTTGAAGATCAAAAAAGATTCATGTTACATTATAACTTTCCACAATTCTCAGTAGGAGAAACTGGAAGATATGGTGCTCCAGGTCGTCGTGAAATAGGTCATGGTGCTCTAGGAGAAAAAGCGCTACTTCAAGTAATTCCTAGTGAAGAAGAATTTCCATATACAATTCGTGTAGTATCTGAAATTTTAGAGTCAAATGGATCATCTTCTCAAGCTTCCATTTGTGCAGGCTGTATGTCTTTAATGGCAGCTGGTGTTCCAATTAAAGCCCCTGTTGCAGGAATTGCTATGGGATTAATTACGCATGAAGATGATTATACAATTTTAACAGATATTCAAGGTATGGAAGATCACTTAGGTGATATGGACTTTAAAGTCGCAGGAACGCGTGATGGTATTACCGCACTTCAAATGGATATTAAGATAAAAGGAATTACAGAAGAAATTTTAAAAGAGGCTCTAGCGCAAGCGAAAAAAGCGCGTATACAAATACTTGATGTAATCAAAAAACAAATCAAAGAACCTCGCAAAGAAGTATCTAAATATGCACCAAAGATGGAAACGTTCACAATTGATCCTGCTAAGATCAAAGATGTAATTGGTAGAGGAGGAGAGATGATTACAAAAATCATTTGTGATGCTTCAAATGTTACTGAGGTTACAAATATAAACGCAGTAAAAGTTGACTTAGAAGATGATGGACGAGTAATTATATACCATACTGACCAGGAAATTATTAATAAGACACGTAAGATGATTGAAGATGTAGTAAAAGAAGTTGAAGTTGGAAAAATTTATGATGCAAAAGTAGTTAAAGTAGAAGATTTTGGTTGCTTCGTAGAATTATGGCCAGGATGTGAAGGGTTAGTACATATCTCACAACTTGCACATGAGAGAGTAGAAAAAGTAGAAGACATCGTAAAAGTTGGAGACGAAATAATTGTAAAATCCCTTGGTGCCGATAAAAAAGGAAGACAAAACTTTTCAAGAAAAGATGCTCTACCTAAGCCTAAAAAAAGTAAAAAGATAGAAAAAGAAATAAAAAATAAAACCAACATATAGAAAAGAAGTTCAATAATGAGCTTCTTTTTCATATACTTTGATAGGTGATTTTAGTGACTAAAAAAAATATTTCTCAGATTGTAGGGGTAACTCTTTTATTATTATTTAGTTTTTACTATACAGATAAATCAATTGATATAATAAGGCAAACAGATCCAATAATGAAACAAATTAAAGAATCGAGTACAAGATATGAACAAAAAGCAGTTGATGCTAAAATTTCAGATAAAACAATCATACCAGGAATAAGTGGAACAGATATAGACTACAAAGAAAGTTATAAAAAAATGAAAAAGTATGGGGCATATAATGAAAGCCTAACAGTATTTAAAGAAACAAAACCAACTATTTCCATAGAAGATACCTATGATAAATTTATTGTAAGTGGTAATGAAGAAAAAAAATCGGTGGCACTAGTTTTTAAAGTGGAAAATAATGCAAATATAACCAACATAAATAATATTTTATTAGAAAAAAGCATACCATCAACTATGTTCTTAGATGGATTATGGTTAGAAAACAATTTAGAAACAGTTAAGAATTTAGAAAATGCGGAACTTGAAATTTTAAGCTATAATAGTACCTATCAAGAAGTATACTTTTCTAGTGCTATAAATTATTTAAATAATATAACTGGAAAGAGTAGTAAATATTGTTATGCGGATTATGATAGTAAGGAGGTAATAGAGCTATGCTCTAAATTAAAACTACATACTATAGTCCCGACAATAAAAGCTGGTAATTATCTTTATAAAGACATTAAGAACAAACTAGAAAATGCATCAATTATTTCCATACCAGTAAATAGTTCTACAGAAATAGAATTACCTACCGTAATAGATTATATAAAGTCCCGTGGATATACTTTTAAAACCTTAGACGAACTACTTAGTGAAAGACTTGATAAATAGAATGATTATATTCTAGTATATAATTATATATCTATAATTTTAGAAAAAATAGGGTACCAATAACATAGTAGAGGATTTTATATCTTTTTTTCTTTTTCTATCAAAAGATAGTGTTGTTTGAAAAAGAATTTTATAGTATAATTAACATGGTGAAGAGTATGTACTTAAAAGAAATTGAGGCAAGTGGTTTTAAATCTTTTGCGGATAAATTAAATATCAAATTAGACGATAAAACGAC
Organism: uncultured Mycoplasmatota bacterium; assembly: GCA_948465965.1. GTDB lineage: Bacteria > Bacillota_I > Bacilli_A > RF39 > UBA660 > CAJMSU01. The sequence goes on along the minus strand of CAOJYR010000003.1, from coordinate 64,338 downwards.
TTGTATAGTCGGACCAAATGGTTCAGGTAAAAGCAATGTTGTTGATGCCGTTAGATGGGTATTGGGAGAACAATCCGTAAAATCCCTTCGTGGAGAAGGTTCTATGAGTGATGTAATATTTTCCGGAAGTAAGAGTAGAAATCCTTTAAATGTCGCATCAGTAGAATTAGTATTTGATAATAGTGATCACTTTTTAAATGTTCCTTATACAGAAATCTCTATTAAAAGACGAGTATATAGAAGTGGTGAAAATGAATACTACCTAAATGGCGAAAAATGTCGTTTAAAAGACTTAACTAATCTTTTAATTGATTCTGGAATGGGGAAAGAATCCTTTAATATTATTTCCCAAGGAGAAGTTGAAAAGATTCTTAGTGACTCAGCAAGTGATAGGCGAGTAATATTTGAAGAAGCAGCCGGAATATTGAAATACAAAAAAAGAAAAGGAGAAGCTTTAAGAAAACTGGATAGAACACATAATAATATAGATCGCGTAAATGATATTATTTCTGAGTTAGAGCTTCAAGTAGGGCCACTAAAAGAGCAAAGTGAAAAGGCAAAAGTTTATTTAGAAAACAAAAGAGGCTTAGATACCTATGAAGTTGCTTTGTTAGCATATGATATTGAAAATGCTAATATCGAATTGGAAACTGCAACGAAAGAAAAAGAAAAACTAGATAAAGAGATTTTAAATATTGGAGCAGAAACTTCTAAAAATGATGCAGAAGAGATAAACGACAATAACAGTTTAGAAAAGAAAGAAAAAGAAAAAGCAGAATTAAATAAGAAGTTATTAGATATCACTGCTGAAGTAGAAAGAATAAATGGTGAAAGAAACTTATTAGAAGAACGAAGTAAAACAACAAAAGAAGAACAGGAATTAAAAGAGGAAATAAGAAAGAGTTTAGAGGAAAAATCATTACTTGATGGAAGTATAAAACTTTTAAAAGAAGAGTTAGAAGTGATTGTTGATAATGCTAAAAGGGAAGATAAAAATTCTACAGAAGTTGAAGAAAAAATTGATAAATTAAAAGTCAAAAAGAATATGTTAAACAATGATTACTCCTCACATGAAAAAGAGCTTATCTCTCTAAAACATAAAATGGAATCTTTACAAAGAGACATAGAAGCAGGAGGAGATTTACCGAATAGCGTTAGAAACATTTTAAAGTCAACAAACCTAACAGGAATTCATAATACGATTGGTAATATTTTATCTACCGAGGATAGATTTATGAAGGCATTAAATATTGCTATAGCATCGAATAAAAACTTTATCATTACAACAGATGAATTATCTGCCAAAAAAGCAATTAATTATTTAAAAGATAACCATCTAGGTAGAGCTACTTTCTTTCCTCTTTCTATAATTAAACAAAGATATGTAGACGCAAATACTTTAAGTATAATGAAATCGAGTAGTGACTTTATAGGAGTATTAAGTGATTTAGTAACATATGATCAAAAATATAAACATATTATAGAAAATCAATTAGGAACAGTAGTAGTGTCACCTGATATTGATAGCGCAACAAGGCTAAGTCACTTAATCAAAGGTCGTTATAAAATTGTAACATTAGATGGTGATGTGATTAACGTCGGTGGTTCAATGTCCGGAGGATCAACGTATCACACAAAAAGTATTATTAGCCTAAAACAAGATTTAAAACATATAACAGAGAAAATAGAACTTTTAAAACAAGAACAATTAGAAATTGATAATGAGCTAGCAGACGTTAGAGTAGAAATTACTAAATTAGAAGAAGAAGAGTTTCTAATTTCTAAAAGGAAGGTTACATTAAAAGAAAAGTATGATAATAAAAATACTGAGCTAAAGCACCAAAAAGAAAGACTCGATAAGCTAACTAGAGATTACGAGAGTCTAGAGGCTATAAATAGCAACTCATTAGATAAAAAAGAACAAGAACTAATTAAGTTGTATCATGAAAAAAATACTTTAAAGGAATCTATTATTAATAAAATTTCTAATTTAAGTGAAGAAATTAATGCCTTAAAAGAAAAAATAGAAAAACGCACAGCTTCTTCAAAATTACAAAACTCTACTTTACGTAATTTAGAGAAAACATCGCGTGAAAAAGAAATAGTAATAAATAGATTAGATGTTAAGATTGATACTATGCTAAATACTTTGGGTGAAGAATATGAGCTAACTTTTGAGAAAGCCAAAAGAGATTACAAATTAGATATTGATCCAGATGAAGCTAGAATAAAAGTAAATACCTATAGAGCAAATATCAAGCGAATTGGTATGGTAAACTTAGCCGCTATTGAGGAATATGAAAAGGTAAATGCAAGATATGTCTTTCTAACGAATCAAAGAGAAGACCTTCTAAAAGCAGAAGATACACTATTAGAAATTATGAATGAGATGGATGATGTTATGAAAGAGGAATTTAAAATAACATTTGAGAAAGTCCAAAAAGAATTCAAAGCAGTTTTTAAGGAGTTATTTGGTGGAGGTAATTCTGATTTAAAACTAACCGATCCAGACAACTTACTGACAACAGGAGTTGAGATCGTAGCATCCCCTCCAGGTAAAAAATTAACAACAATATCACTATTATCGGGTGGAGAAAAAACCCTAACAGCAATCAGTTTATTATTCGCAATTCTTAATGTAAGAGCGGTACCATTCTGCCTATTTGATGAAGTGGAAGCTGCCCTAGATGAAGCAAATGTTTCCCAGTTTGGAAAATATTTAGATCATTATAAAAATAAAACGCAATTTTTAATCATTACACATAAGAAAAAAACGATGGAATATGCAAACACTCTATATGGTATTACAATGCAAGAATCGGGTGTATCAAAACTTGTTAGTGTAAAACTTGATGAAAGAAAAGAAATTGTATAAAAAGTCAGCATGATTATCATACTGACTTTTTTTCAATAATATTATGATAAAATAATGTGATTAATATAATAAAAATAGGTATGTAGTTATATAAGTATCTAGATCGATTTTCCCAGAATAAAAGTACAATAAACATTCCATATATGGAAATTGGTATAATTGTAGATTTATCTATTTTCTTTCTTCTAACTAATAAAATAAAACCATAACAACCAAATATAAGTAACGTAGCTTCACTAACGCCTTGTTCAAAATATAATAAAGTTTTATTAGAGTCACCAATAACTAGTTTTCTAAACCTATTATTATAAGTTGAATTGTAGTTATAACGATACACGAAATCACTAAAATAACTTCCTTCACCCCAGGCATTAACTGCCTTTCTTGAAAGATAGTTAAAGTAACCTAGTATACCATATTCTTTTACTCTTCTCAAATATTCCTGCATATCATAATTAAATGCTTCTTTACTATTATAATAAGAAAACGTTAAAGCAAAATCATTGCGGTTATAGCAACCTAAGCAGTTAACATCTAATAAGTCATCATCTTTTCTTTGAACACCCATCATTAAATAATGAGTAAGAGGTACATTACCATAATCATTTTGTATAAAATCAAATTCCTTATTTTCATATATTAAGGTTTTCCAGAAGAATGAAGAGATAGAAAAAAACAAACAGGTTATTAATAATAGGCAAAATATATACTTAATTTTATTAGTAAAAATAAAGTGAATAATGCAGGCGATAAAAATAACCAAAATGGTCATCTTTATCCTACTACCTAAAAAGGCTATTATTAGAAGAAAGATGAATAATACAATATTCCTTTTAGAAAAAATTTTGTCTTTATCAATACATAAGTATAAATAAAGTACTAACATCACAAATGGCAACGAAAATGTATCAGTATAAAACATAGGAATATATGTAAATAATGGAACAAAAAATAAGCTTATAACTAATGAAAAAAATGCCTTCTTTTTATCGAGTAATTTTCTAACACAAAGATAGAGAAGTAATATACTAATACCTACCAAGATGGCATTTATAATGGTCATAACAGTGATAAAATCTGAAATACCAATAAAGTGACAAAATTTAAAAATTATTACCAATATCAAAAATAAACCAATATTGTTATTATAATATTGAAAGTAGGAAGGGGATGTTGTCGTATGATACCTATCACCATATAGAACATAACTCTTTGCTTGCTCATATATTATATGATAATCCCAATTAGGAGTTAATTTTAGTGTGGTTAAAATCATTAATATAATTAAAGAAATGATAATAAAAGTAGATAATAATAAGAGAAATTCCTGCTTAGGAGATAATTTATCATAATACTGATTAATAACTTTATAAATAAAATACCATACTATAAATATAAAAATTCCAACTATAAAACAAGTAAACTTATTTACACTATAATTATAAGAAACATTATATATAAATGTAGTTACAAATATATAACTAAAAGTAATAGCAAATACTATGTAAAATATATAGATCAATATACCTTTAAGTTTCTCTAATCTCAAATTACATCACTCCCAAATGCTAATCACAATATATCACAAAAAAAAATAAAATTAAAGAATTGACAAATTGATTTTAAAAGAGGATAATGTAGATATATAATAGACGATAAGGAGCATTTATTATGAAGAATAAAGCAATAACAAAAAAATTAATACTATTAATAATTCTAGCAATTTTATTAATTCCAACGATTAAGGTAGAAGCAAAGGCAGAAAAGGTTTGGAATAAGGAGTTAGATATTTATGATTCTACTGAAACTGAAATAGTTAAAGTAGAGGATGGTATTATAATATTCCAAATAGAAGGATCAGTAAGAGACTTAAAGAATCGCATTACAAAGTATGATTTTAATGGAAATAAAATATGGGAAAAAGAAAATAACTTTGGTAATAGGATACAGGGAGTATCAGATGGGTTCCTTGTATGGAGAAATGGCAATATAGGAAAATTTAGAATTGCAAAATATGATAAAGATGGCAATGCTGTATGGATCAAAGAAACTGATTTTGATGGCGGATTGAATGGAAAACAGGAAGTAAGAGTAACTGCAGATAATATCGTAGAAGTTGATGATGGATATATAATAAAGTGGGAGCAATCCTCTATAATGTATAGAAATGGAAATAATGGAAATGGAAATCCACATAGTATGGCCGCATTAAAAATATATAAAAATGGCTCTATCTCCTCTTACACAATTGATTATTCACAGTTTTTTAAATTTATGCCAAAGACAGATAATTTAAGTACATATACCAGATATGCAAAAATTGCAGGGTATAACATATCAAAAGATGGTGACATAATATTTTTGACATTATTTGCCTATAGCGATAATGTAGGTAATAGTTGGTTATCTTTTGGAAACCCTGCATATGACTACAAGTATGCATTAGGTATAGTGAAGTATGATAAGAATATGAAATACCAACAAACAGTAATGAAAGATATCGACGAAGCTCATTTTGCATTATATAGTAGCTATAACAGTAGTGGTGGATTCAATAATATTATAGAAATCAATGACGGATATGTAGCCTCGGGCGCCTCCACAGTATATATAGATAAAGAAGGAAAAATGCAAAAAAGCATAAATACGGTATCAACAGATATGCATTATCTTGATGACAATATATATTTATATGCAATAGAGCCTACAAATGAGACACTAGTTTATAATTCTGCAATTCATAAATATACATCAAATATGCAGCTACAAAGGAGTAATAAATTAGATACATTTTATATAGCAGCAGATACCAAAGGATTTGGATCATTATATAGAAGGGCAATATTTTATAAATCTGGTGAAGACGTATATGTGATTGTTTTAAATACACCTGTAAAATTAGTACGTGGATCTAGTTCTGTTTTGCAAACTCAATTCTATGATAAAGATATGAAATATTCAGTTACAAAGTATCGTATTACAGACGAAGAAGAAAGTAATAATGGGATAATAGAAAACATAATCAAAAATCCTGAAACAGATTCTATTATAATGATTATTGTGTTTGTAGTAATAATAGTTGGAGTATCAGCACTTAGTTATTATTTTTATAATAAAAAGCATAAAAAAGAAAAGTAAAATTACAAGAAGTTTAATTCTATAAAGGAAAGATAGTATGATGAAAATGTTAAATACTTTAAAGAAAATATTAATCTTTTTAATTGACTTACATGTAACCTTTGTTACTAGTTTATTTACTTATTTCATTAATCTATGCTGGGATATAGTATATAATATTATTATATTTATCCCATTTCTTTTTGGAAAGAGAAAATTTTCTAAGCTAGATAAGGTAATAGAAACACTAAAAAACAAGACAGAAATAACCTTAATAGTAGCAGTAGCAGTTGTGACAATTGTATGTATAATTAACTTTGTGATTCCCACATCCCCACTTAGGGTAACTAAATTAGCGCCTGAAAGTAATGTTGGTACAGCAGAAGAAAAGGATAAGAATAGTACAGAAAATACAGAAAAAGAAAGCAAAGACCAAGATTTATATAACAACAATGAAAAGCAAAAAGGATATGAAAAATATCAAAATATGCCTATTGAAGAAATAAATATATTGGATTTAAAAAAGGAAAACAGTGATATAGTAGGGTGGATTAGAGTAGATAAAACAAATATAAATTACCCAATAGTTCAATCTACTGACAATGAGTATTATTTAAACCATTCTTTTAATAAAACATATAATAAAAATGGTAGCATTTTTGGTGATTATAGAAATGATTTAGAAAACTTAAAGAAAAATAGTATTATTTATGGACATCATCTATTAAACAAAACAATGTTTGGAACAATTTCCAATTTATTTACAAAAGAATGGCAAGAAAATAGTAGTCATTTAATCAACTTAAAGACAAGCAGTAAAATTTATAATTGGAATATTTTTTCCATATATGAAGTTCAAACAGAAACATATTATTTAGCAAATGAATTTACTTCAGAGTATTACTATAAAGAATTTATAAAGACTTTAAAAAACAGAACAATATATGACTTTAATTATGATATCTCAAATACTACTAATATATTAACACTATCAACTTGTAATGATAATAATACAGGTCGGTTAGTTGTTCACGCAGCATTAATAAATTAAAAAGACTAGATGGGCATCATCTGGTCTTTATCTTTGAACTTTCCTTTATCAATCTTATTCCTTTATTTTTTTAATTTAAATTTATTTATATTATAGTAAAATAAAGTTATTAAGGTAATAAATATAGGTATGTAATTATATAAATATCGAGATCGATTTTCCCAAAATAAGAGTAAAACAAACATCCCATAAATAGAGATTAGAATAATTGTAGATGTGTCCATTTTTTTTCTTTTAAAAAACATAATAAAACTATAGCAACCAAATATAAGCAACATGGCTTCACTAACGCCTTGTTGAAAATATAAAATAATTTTATTATCTTCTCCTATAATAAGTTTTTTAGCTATATTATTTTCAGCAAGGTTTAATTTATAAACAACATTACTAAAATAACTTCCTTCTCCCCAAGCATTAACTGCCTTTTTACTTAAATAAATAAAATATCCGCTAAATCCATACTCTCTTACTCTAGTAATATATTCCTTAATATCAGCCTTAGCGCCTTCTTTGCTATTCTTATAAAATAAAGTTTGATTAAAATCATCATGATTATAGCACCCTAAACAGTTTATTCCAGCCAAATCGTCATCCTTTCTTTGCACACCCATCATTAAAAAGTGAGACGATGGAACGTGCCCATACTCATTTTGAATAAATGAAAAGCTTTTATTTTCATATACTAGTTTTTCCCAAAGAACGGATGAAAATGAAAAAAAAGCAGTAATAATTAATAACAAAAGTAATGTATATTTAAGTTTGCTAGTAAACATAAAATGAATAAAACAAGCAATAAAAACAACAAGAACAGTCATCTTTATTTTACTTCCTAAAAAGGCTACAAATAAAATAGAAGCAAACAATATAATATTTTTTTTAGATAATAATTTTTTGCTATCAATAGATAAATATAAATAAAATAGTAGCATAACAAAAGGTAATGAAAATGTATCAGTATAAAACATAGGAATGTAAGTAAATAAAGGAATAAAAAATAAGCTTACTATTAATGAAAAAAAAGCACTTTTTTTATTTGATAATTTCTTAATACAAAGGTATAAAAGAAAGATACTAAAACCAACCAATAGAGCATTTAATATGGTCGCCACTGTAAGAAAGTCTTTAATTCCTATAAAAGAACATACCTTAAAAACTCCCGCTAATATTAAAAATAAACCAATGTTATTATTATAGTATTGAAAATAAGAAGGAGAAGTGGTAGTGTGTGTTCTATCCCCATAAAGAGCATAGCTTTTTGCCTGTTCATATATTATACGATAATCCCAATCTGGTGTTAGCTTCAGCCAAATCAAAATTGTTAGTATAAGAAAGCAGAAAAATATAAAAGTAAACAACAACAACAAAAATTGTTGTTTACTAGATAGTCTGTCATAAAATTTATTAATAACTTTATAAATAAAATACCACAATAATAATATAAATATTCCAATAATAAAGCAAATAAACATATTTAAACTATAACTATAAGAAACCTTATATATAAAAGTGCAAACAAATAAATAAGTAAAGGTTATTGCAAATGTTATATAAAATGTATAAGTTAATGCATTTTTAAATTTAATTAATTTCATAATTCACCTCTTAAATTAATCAAAATATATCATATAAAAAGAAAAAAATAAAGAATTGACAAAAACGTGGGGGGGGGGGTATAATTACAATAAATATACAATAAGGAGTAGGTTATGAATAAGAAAATAAGAGGATTAGCAATTATAGTATTAATAGCATCAGCGTTTTTGATAATATCTACCATAAAAGTAGAAGCAAAGGCAGAAAAGGAGTGGAGTAAAGAACTAAATATTTATGATTCTACAGACACACAAATAATAAAGCAAAAAGATGGTTTTGTCGTAATGCAAGTAGAGGGTTCTAATGCAGATATAGCATCAAGCATTACAAAATATGATTTTAATGGAAATATAGTATGGCAAAAGGACAAAATAACTGGAACAAGGATACAAGCATTAGACGATGGGTTATTAATATGGCATTCATATCCTTCAAATGTTACAAAATATGACTTTAATGGAAATATAGTATGGCAAAAGGATTATCTAAAAGATTCAAGTAATTCTAATGTAACTACAGCTTATACAGAAAATATTATAGAATTATCTGATGGTATACTATTTCCATATAGCAAACAGCGAGTATATGCCCAATCCAACTACAATAACAGTGGGGTTGACATTGGTTATGTCAATCAAAAAATCATTGCTAAAATAGATAAAAAAGGTAATTTTGTTAGCTATCTAAATGGGAATGATTTGTTGACAAACGTTTTAAATACAAATATAAGTGCTTGTACACATCCCTTTTATCATGAAGCAAGAATCATAGCAATCAACAAAACAAAAGATGATAATATTATTTGCTTGGTTGTCTATAAATATAGTGATACACAAAATAACGGATACGCATCGGAAGATAAATATGATTATGCATTAAGTGTTGTAAAATTTGATAAGGATTTTAAATATATAGATTCAAGTAAAACAAAAATTAGCTATGATTATTACGTTAAATATAGTGGATATTCAAAAAATGGCAGTACAAATTATGAGAGTATAAACAAAATTATTGAGGTTAATAATGGATATATTGCATCAGGAAGTAGTACAATTTTTATTAACAAAGATGGTAAAGTTGAAAAGAATATAAATACACTAGCCTCAGACCTAGATTATATTGATAATGAAGTTTACTTATATACACTAGATTCTACTAACGAAACTATGATTTATAATTCATCAATTCATAAGTATACAGAAAATATGACTGATAGTAAAAAGAATAATTTAGATATATTTTACACTGTAGGAAATATTAATGGATTTGAAAATGTTCAAAGACGTGCAATCTTTTACAAAGAAAATGATAAAGTAATAGCAATTGCTTTAAATACTCCAGTAAAATTATATCGAACCTGTCAAGCTACATTTCAAACCCAATTTTATGACGAAAATATGAAATATTCAGTTACTAAATACCATATTACGAATGATGATTCAAATAACGATGGAATTATAAACAATATTATAAAAAATCCTGAAACTAATTCGGTTATAATAATTATTGCTATGATATTGATAGTAGTAATAGTTTCAATAATAAGTTATTTTATCTATAATAAAAAAGAAAAAAAGATTAAAGAGTAAATTGTAAAATTAATAAATTAAAAAGACTAGATGGGCCTCATCTGGTCTTTATCTTTAAAAGGATCCTTTTTATCTATATGATCTGTAAATAAGATTCCATTTAAATGATCAAGTTCATGTTGAAAGCAAATAGCTAACTCTTCACGCGCTCTAACATGAATCTTTCTGCCCTCCATGTCATATGCCTCCATTGTACATCTAGCATATCTTGGAACAATACCATCAACTGGACGATTAACACTTAAGCAACCTTCGCCCATTTCTACATAAATCTTTTCAACAGAACTACTGATCATTTTAGGGTTAATTAACACATAAGTTTCAAATTCGCCCTCATCAATTTCATTAACAACAACAAAGTATCTTTTCGCAACACCTAATTGAATGGCTGAAAGTCCCATTCCTGGTCTCAAATCATATTTTTCTGCCAACTCATCAATTTGAGAATCATGTAAGTAATTAATCATAGTATGAATTAACTCTTTATCTTCTTTAGTTAAAGGAAATTCTACTTCCTTACTAATAGTCCTTAAACGCTTGTCTTTTTCATCTAATATATCTTTTGTTTTTAACATTCTACCACCTCTAGCAAGTATATTTTATCAAAAAAATAAAGAAATGAAAAGTAATAATATATTTATATAACATAAGAAAAAATAAAAATCATCTCATAAACAATGCATACTATAACATAGAAATAGTTTTCAGTCAAAGAAAAACGTATAGAAAAATCTATACGTTAAATGAAATTAAACACCCCAGCGGCATCCAATGATGATAACTAATAGAATAAATAATACTAATATAATTGCATAATTAGAGTTATTATTACTACTACAGCAAGTAGTAGTATAATATGGCATTTGATATGATTGATTTCCGCAACAGCTAGATCCTCCACCATAATAATACATAACATTGCCTCCTTTACTTAATCTACTATAGAATATGTAAATTTACAAAAATTGTTAATAAAATTTATCTATAGAAAACAACATCTACAAAAATATTGAAATTTATGCTATATTATATAATAGAATGGAGTGATATAGTTGAAAAAAATTATTAAATATATTGATAAACCTTTACTATTAGTATCTATATTACTCTTTATAATTGGACTAATTATGGTGTTTTCTGCTTCTAATGTAACAGCTTATATGTCACATGCAGTGAGCCCTTATAATTATTTTATCAAGCAAGCCATATTCTTAGTGATAGGGTTTGTATTTTCATTAATAATGATTAAATTCACAACAAAAGCATATGGGATGTTTTCTTGGGGACTATTATTAATCATTATTGTCAGTTTATTATGTCTTTTAATAATAGGGCAATCAAAAAATCAGGCTATTTCTTGGTATGACTTAGGACCTATAAGCATTCAGCCAAGTGAGTTTGCCAAAGTGATAACAATAGTATGGTTAGCGAGATATTATGAAGTAAATATAAAAAAGTTAAATACATACGTGAAGAGCCTATTTCCTCTAGCAGTATGTGGTAGTGTTGCTCTTTTAATATTTTTACAACCAGACCTTGGAACAACAATAATTTATACTGTAATCGTTGGTGTGGTGTTTCTAGCATCACCAATAAACAAGGAAATAAAATCAAAAACAATTTTCGGAATAGTAGGGCTAATCGGTTTTGCTTCAATTGTTTTAATGAGTTCAGGAAAAGGCCTACTCTTAGAAAGACAATTAGAACGTTTTGATTTTACTAATCCATGTAGTAAATTATTATCAACCGGAAATCAGGTATGTAATGGTTATATAGCTATTAATAATGGAGGCTTAACTGGTGTAGGACTTGGAAATTCGACCCAAAAATATTTATATCTTCCAGAACCATATACAGATTTTATCTTTGCTATAATCGTGGAAGAGTTAGGGGTAATATTAGCTATAGGAATTATCTTACTTTATATGTTCTTGTTATATCGAATTTTAATGATTGGAAAAAATAGCTCTACAAATAGGGGAGCAACTATTTGCTATGGAGTAGCAGTATATATATTCTTACATATAGCAGTCAATCTAATGGGACTTTTCGGAATGATGCCAATGACAGGAGTACCATTACCATTTATGAGTTATGGAGGAAGTTTTACGATCTGTTTAATTGCCGCTTTAACTTTGGTACAAAGAGTAAGTGTAGAAAATGGGATAAGAAAAGATTCACAAACAAAAAGAAAATAAAAGCCAACATAAAAAAGAGAACCCCTTCAAAATAATTAACTCCAAAACATATTAATAAAAATTACGCTTAGATTTCTAAGTGTTTTTCTATGTAACAAAATATGATATAATTTATATAGCAATAAAAGAAGGTGATGATATGAAAAAAGTAGTAATTATTGGTGGTGGAGCATCAGGGCTTACTACAGCAATCTTTGCTAAAAACAAAGAAAATGAAGTCATAATTTTAGAAAGAAATAAAGACTGTGGTAAAAAAATACTTATAACAGGTAATGGAAAATGTAATTATTACAACAGCAAGCAAAATATAAATCATTATCATAGCGAAAATGAAGATTTAATAGAAAAAATAATAAATAAAGAGACAAATAAACAAGTATTAAATTTTTTTGATTCCCTAGGAATTGTACCTAAAATAAAAAACGGTTATTATTATCCATTTTCAAATCAAGCAATAACTATAAAAAATATGTTATTATTAGAAGCAAAACGAAAAAAGATTACAATGAAAAATGATTTTTTAGTAGAATCAATTACGAAAAAAGAAGATAAATTTATAATAGCATCAAAAAAGAATAAGATAACTGCTGATGTAGTAGTAGTTGCAACTGGATCATTTGCCTGTCCTAAAACTGGTTCAGATGGAATGGGATATAAATTCTTAAATCAATTAGGTCACAGTATTATAAAACCATTACCAGCACTTGTACAACTAAAAACAACAGGCAACTATCTAAAAGATTGGTCAGGAATTAGAACTGATGTCAAACTCTCTTTATATGAAAATAATAAATTAAAAAAAGAAGAACAAGGAGAAATTCAACTTACCAATTATGGAATTAGTGGTATTTGTACCTTTAACTTATCAGGTATCATTGCAAGAGGTCTAGATAAAAATAAAAAAGAAGTAATAAAAATCAACTTTTTACCATTCCTAGATTTTACAAAGGTAGAAGATTATATATTGTGGATGGATAGTAAAATGGACTTCGTTAAAAATAGAACTATTTCTGAAATGTTAGAAGCAATGCTAAACTACAAATTGGTAAATATAATATTAAAAGAGTCAAAAATAAATAATAGTAGTTATTGGTATGATTTATCACCTGCTAAAAAACAAACCTTAGTAAATAATCTAATAGCTTTCGAAGTAATGATAATGGGTACCAATTCCTTTAATGAAGCCCAAGTATGTAGTGGAGGTATACCACTAACCGAAATTAATGTAAAGACAATGGAGTCAAAAAAAATAAAAGATTTATATATAACAGGAGAACTACTAGATGTAGTAGGAGATTGTGGAGGCTATAACTTAACTTTTGCTTGGACTACAGGAATACTTGCAGGACTTGCTATAAGGGAGAATAATCATGATTAGGATAAGACAAATAAAATTAAAAGTTGAAAGTACCAATAAAGATTTGATATCTAAAATAGCTAAAATTTTAAGAGTCAATAAAGAATCTATAAAAAAGATAAAAATAATAAAAAGATCATTAGATGCTAGAAAAAAGGAAAATATAATTTATGTTTATGAAGTTGATGTGTCTGTTAATAATGAAGAAAAGATTCTAAAGAGAATAAAGTCAAATGACGTTTTTAAAACACCTAAAGAAGTATATACTTTTCCGTCAAGTGGAACGAATAGTCTAAAAACTAGACCAATTATAGTTGGAAGTGGACCAGCTGGTTTATTTTGTGCTTACTTACTAGCTGAACATGGCTATAAACCATTAATTATTGAACGAGGCGAAAGGATAGAGGAAAGGGTAAAAACGATTGAAAAATTTTGGAAAAGTGGTACTTTAAATAAAAATTCCAATGTGCAATTTGGTGAAGGTGGTGCAGGAACGTTCTCTGATGGGAAACTAAATACATTGACTAAGGATAAATTCTTTAGGGGAAAAAGAGTATTTGAAATATTTGTAGAAGCTGGAGCACCAGAAGAGATACTATATGTGAATAATCCCCATATTGGAACAGACCTGTTAAGAAAGGTAATCATAAATATTCGTAATAAAATAATATCCTGGGGCGGAGAATTTAAATTTAATACTTGCCTAACGAATATTGAAATAGAAAATAATAAACTACAGAAAATACAAATAAATAATGAAGAAATGATTCCTTGTGAAATCTTAATTTTAGCAATTGGTCATAGTGCTAGAGATACATTTGAAATGCTTTATAATAAAAATCTTTCTATGAAAGCAAAACCATTTGCAGTAGGTGTAAGAATAGAACATCCACAAGAGATGATTAATATTTCTCAATATGGTAAAAAATATAAAAATTTAGAACCCGCTAGTTACAAGTTAACATATACAACAAAAAAAGGAAGAGGTGTATACTCCTTTTGTATGTGTCCTGGTGGTTATATCGTTAATGCTTCATCAGAAGAGGGGCATCTTGCGATTAATGGAATGAGTAATTATAAAAGAGACTCAAAAAATGCAAATAGTGCTTTAGTTGTAACAGTAACACCAAAAGACTTTGGGACTCACCCTCTATCAGGTATAGAATATCAAAGGCAATTAGAGAAATTAGCCTATCAAAAAGGAAATGGAAATATACCAATTCAACTATATAAAGATTTTAAAGATAATATATTAACTACTACATTAGAGCAAGTACTACCATTAACCAAAGGGAATTATAAATTTTCAAATCTAAACGAAATTCTTCCAGACTATATAACAGAATCTTTAAAAGAAGCTATACCAGTCTTTGGAAAGAAAATAAGTGGTTATGATAGAGGTGATGCTATTCTTTTAGGAGTAGAAAGCAGAACATCATCACCCCTTAAAATAGAAAGAGATGATCTGGGCATTTCTAATATTAGAGGGATTTACCCCTGTGGTGAAGGAGCAGGATATGCAGGAGGAATTACTACAGCTGCAATAGATGGAATAAAAACAGCTGAGAAAATAGCAAAAAAATATAGATTTTAATTATAAATTGTTCACTATTTATAATTAAAAAAAAGTAAAATCTATGTATAATAGCCATAAACAATTTAACTTATCAGTTGACTAGATATAATGGAAATGATATTATATATTCATAATAGAAAGGAGAATAAGATGGATAATAAAAAAGAAAAAAAGAATTATGTAATCATAGCAATATTATTGTTAGTTGTAGGAATAAGCATTGGATATGCTGCTTTATCAGCTACATTAAATATTACTGGTAATACAACAATTGGAAAATCGAGTTGGGATGTACATTTTGAGAACCTTCAAGTAACTACTGGTAGTGTAGAAGCAACAACAGAAGCTGCAGTAGATGGGCAAAAAACAAACATCAATTATACCGTTACATTAGAAAAACCTGGTGATTTCTATGAATTTACAGTAGATGTTAAAAATGGTGGAACTATTCCTGCTAAAATAGCTACTACTCCAACACTAGCAGGACTATCAACTGATCAGAAGGTTTATACGAATTATACAGCAACATATAGTGATGGTACACCAGTTCAAGCAAACGATGCATTAGCATCAGGCGCTAAGAAAACATTAAAAGTAAGGGTTGAATATAACAAAAATGTAGCAGCAGATCAACTGCCAACAGAACCTCAAAATGTTGAATTAACATTTGCTATGAACTTTATTCAGGGATAAAACAGCTACTAATCATATGAACAGTATCTTGTTTTTTTCTTATATATACTAAATTTTTTTAGTATATATAAGAACAATAACAATCAAATGGGAGTGGATATTATGACTAATTCTAAAAAGATAAAGAATTATATCTTGATAATGGCATTAGTAATCTATATTATAATATATAGATTATTTATAGTAGAAAATTTCCTAAAATATATAGAGTTTATTAATGCAGCTGTATTAATGATTTTTGTTTTTATAGGTATCCATTTACTAGGATTTCAAAAAGACAAAATAACACCTACAAAAAAGAAAGTGAATATAATCACACTAACACAAATCTTGCTATTCTTTTCTGTTTCTTATGGTATTGGATTAATTGTAGGTTATCTAAAAAATTCATATTCATTAACTCTGTATTCGATTATAAATAATATATTTGCGCCCATTATAATAATAATTGCAACAGAACTGTTTAGATATATCACAATAAAATCAAATAAAAACAGTAAAAAAATTATCATATTAATTACTATAGCAATTATACTATTGGAACTATCAACAAGTATTAAAACAATAAATTTTAATGATTTAGCTGAAGTGTTTAAAATATCAGCCTCTATTGTTTTGCCCATAATAGTAAAAAACTGTGTGTTAAGCTACCTAACTTTGCACACTGGTTATAAACCTGCACTAATATATAGACTTGTAATGGATCTATATGTATTTGTAATGCCAATCGTTCCAAATTTAGGAGAATATTTAAATTCGATGATTGGGATTTGTCTACCATTTATCATTTATATATACGCCTCTAGAATTATTAATGAACACAATAATGGAGTAGAATATGAATTTCAAAAAAATATCTTTAAAGTAACAGATATCCCAGTCATAGCCTTTATATTATTATTAGTTTGCCTAGTTTCAGGTTATTTTCCTCATTATATAATAGGAATAGGTTCAGAATCTATGACTCCAAAAATAAATAAAGGTGATGCTGTAATCGTTGAAAAAATAAAAAGTAAAAAGGATTTAAAAGAAGGAATTGTTATAGTCTATAATAATAATGGGAAAAATATAGTACATAGATTAGTAGAAATTGAAAAAAAGGGAAGCAATGTATATTATAGAACCAAAGGAGATGCTAACAACACTAGGGATAATGTTGATATAAAACTAGAGGATATAAAAGGAATTGTAAAATTTAAAATTCCATATATAGCATATCCAAGTATCTACTTTTCAGAAAAAATAAAATAAAAAGGAGTAAAAAGGTATGAAGAAAACAACAAAAATTATAATGAATTTAATAATGATTTTAGCCTCGCTAGGGTTATCGTATTATTTACTGATAAATAATTTAACGGGATATGCAATAATATTTATAACATTAACTGTTATATTATTTATCATACTGTTATCAAGCATTTTGAAAAAGACTGATGAGGAATCTCAATACAATCATGAATTGAAGCAAATACTAAAAAAATATGATGCTATTTTAGTAGAAACTAGCACTACACCTAATATTGAAGATAAAAATATTATGTTAATAACAAACATAGAAGATATGATTGATGCTTCAGTAGAAATAAGGAAACCTATATATTATAAAACAAGTGAAGATAATTGTATTTTTATATTATTAGATAATCAAGATGCATGTGTATATATATTAAAGTTAAATAAAGAAGAGGAATTACCCATTGAAGCATTTATTAAAGGAAGAAAGGAGAATATAGAAAATCTCATTGATAATGCAAGAAGTGCAAAGTTGTTAGAAACAAATACCTCTCTAAATGTTATAGATGAAAAATATTTAAAAGTAAATACCCCCATAGAGCAAGAAATCATAGAAGAAAACAATTCTACTAATACTATAGATGAAGAGATAAAAAATATAAATAGCCCTATAATAGAATCTGTACCAAAAGAAGAACAAGAAGAATTTGATGAAATTATATAAAAAGAGGAGTTGTAATAATGAGAATAAGAAGAAAAAATTTAATTAGATATAGTAAGCAAAATATATATCTTAGTTTTATATTCGTTCTATCAATCTTAATAGGTGTTGGTTATTCATACCTAAACAGTACATTAAGTATTTCTGGAACAACTACAATTACGAAATCCACTTGGGATGTTCACTTTGAAAATTTAATTCCAACAGAGGGAAGCGTTGCAGCCACTTCTACTATAGAAAACAATTCCACCTTAGTAAATTTTGAAGTTGCACTAGAAAATCCAGGGGATTTTTACGAGTTTACAATAGATGTTGTTAATGCAGGAAGTATAGATGCTATGATAGGAAGCTTGGTTAATACAGGATTAACAGAAGACCAATCAAGATTTCTTGATTATACTGTAACATATGCAGATGGTACCCTTATTAAAGAAAAAGATTTATTAAAGGCTACAACAAAAGATACGGTAAAGGTAAAAGTAAAATATAAAGACGATATTACTGCCGCTGATTTACCAGGAGAAGATCAATATCTAGAGTTACAACTAAACTTAATATATGTTCAAGCTGACGATAGTGCTTTAGCAGTAGCACACACTGTATGCAAAAGGGCAACATCGCTACACGTCTCTGGAGATAATACATATGGATCTTTAGGTAACATAGGAACATTAGCGGGTGGCGACGCCTTTGACTGTGATGTGAATGGGGATGGTATATATGATTCTGCTACAGAAAGATTCTATTATATTACTGATTTAAATACGAATAATAATTATGCAACATTAATCTATTACAGCAATGTATCATCAGGAATGCCAAATAATACAGATCACTTTCCATATAATACAGTAGGATCATTACGAGGACCAGAAACTGCAATGAAACAACTGCCAACGACAACGCAATGGACCAATATAAGCTTATCAAATACAACAAGGGATATAATAAATGAAAATGGAGAAGTGAAAGTAAATAACTTTAGTTATGAAGGTTATGCCGCAAGACTCATAACTCTACAAGAGGTGAAAAAAGTATGTAAAGGAACCGATGATTATGGAAACGTAACTTTGGATGATTGTAAATATCTATTAGAGAATATCCCAGCCGAGGGTGCACTTATTGGATATTGGCTAGAAAATTATCAAGGTAATAGCTCTTATGTTTATATAGTAACGCGTCCCAATAGCATCTTAACCGCTGGAAGTACTTGGGGCGGAAATGGAGTTCGCCCAGTAATAGAAGTGCCAAAGACTATGATGAATTATTAATTATATAGAAAGGAATAGTTATGAATAGAATAAATATATTAAATAAAAAGAAAATCTATGTAATTATAATGTTTGTCCTATTTATTAGTTTAGGATTAGGGTATGCATACCTAAGTTCCTCTTTAGCTTTCAATGGTAAGGTTACAGTAAAAAAAGATAAAACAATTTATAATCTAATGGCAAGAAATTCAACTTTAGATACTGGTATTGACTTTTCCTCACCTAGTATAACAGCCGGAATATACGAAATGGATAGCACCAAAGATAACACTAATCCAGTTTATTATTATAGAGGAGAGGTTACTAACAATAATGTTAAGTTTGCAAATTTTTGTTGGAAGATAGTAAGGACTACCGAAACTGGTGGAGTAAAACTAATTTATAATGGAACACCTGCAGCGGATGGAAGTTGTAATAATACAGGTGAAGCTAGTCAAGCAGGAAAGAGTTTATATAACGCTCCAGGACCAATAATTACTCAAAATGGTTATATGTATTATGGTAAGGCCAATTCTATTACTAGTAGACCAATAGCTAATAGTGAAAGTATTGGCGTAATATATGGTAATTCAGCATCTTATACGGGGGCCGGAGGTTATACGCTGTCAGATACTTTTACTTCAACGAATGGATGGGCTACCGACTATGCAACTATTGGTAGTAAGTATCACTATACTTGTCATTCCACTAGTGATAATTGTAATCCAGTCTATTATATGATATATGTACTAAATGCAGGAGGAACATTATACTCTTATGAGATACCACTTGAAAATGGTCAACCATTACTTACGTTACAAAATATGGTAAAGGGAGACACATACACACAAGATACATCATCAACAATAAAAAAATTCCTTGACGAGTGGTATCTCGAATTTCTTAATAATTATACAGATCAATTGGAAGATGCCATATGGTATAATGATAGATCTATATTTTCATATGGTGGTTTTGATAAAGATACCCCTAATTCTATGAATATGGGTACCGCAAGCCTTAAGTTTAACGGATATAATAGAAATAATACTACATATTCACCAAATCTTGAGTATGTAAATAATACAGATAAATTTACTGTCAGTACAGAAAATGGAAATGGTTTATTAACATATCCAGTAGGATTAATTACTGCAGATGAAGCGACACTTGCTGGAAATGGTGTTAATGGTGATTCCTCATCATACTTAACAACAGGAAGTAATTTTTGGACAAATACACCATTTCAGATTTCGAGTTCCTTAAACAACTACATAGTTACAAATAACGGGAAATTATCATCTTCACCGGTTTCATCGTTTCAGTATGGGGTGCGGCCCATGTTATCTTTAAAAGCAGGGACTAAATACACATCAGGTGATGGAACAGCAACAAGTCCTTACATAGTGGAATAATAACGAAGTAATAAAATACAAATTAAGCTACATCAGGGGTGTAGCTTTTAATATTAGAAAAAATTGACTTTTAGAATTTCCTGTAGTAGAATAATGCTCATTAAAAGAGGAGACGTTAGTATGGGTGAAATAGGTATAAAGCTCAAAGATATAAAAGAGATTAAAGAGATGTTAGAAACTGCAATTAATGATTCTGCAAAAGTATTTATAGTAAGTCATGACGTACCAGACTATGATGCGATAGGTTCTGCCCTAGGCATATCAACATTATGTAAGTTCTTAGAAAAAGAATCCTACATAATTGTAAATGATGCAGATATTGAATTAGAGCCAGGTGTAAAAAAAATAATTGATGATAATAAAGAAGTACACAATATCATTAATTTAGAAGAATTTAAGAAATTAAAAGATAAAAATTCCATTTTGATTACTACTGATGTAAATAAAGTAAATCGAATATCAGTAAAAGACTATCTTGATTCGTTCAAAGATATTATTATAATAGATCATCATAATGAAGATGACAATACTATACAAACAGAGAAAAAATACATTAATACTAAAGTATCCAGTGCCAGTGAAATGATTGCTTTAGTGTTAAATGCTGCAAAAACAAAGTATAATAAGGAAATAGCTAATTACTTACTTGCTGGGATTATTCTAGATAGTGGAAGATATGTAAGAAATGCAACTGATACAACACATGATATCAGTAAAAAACTAATTCGTATGGGAGCAGATACCAAATATGTTAATGATCTATTTTTAAGGAAGTTTGATGATGAAGGAAGGATATCTTTACTTATTTATCCAGAAGGTAATACTATTTTTAAGACGATTGCCTATTCATTACTTAACGAGTATAACGTCACCTTTACTTTAAATAGAAAATCGCCAGACACGATTTACAAAAAGGTTGACATAGCCAAAGCATCTGATAAAATGTTAAAATTTGAAATAGATGCGGCATTCGTAGTTGGATATGTAAATGAAAATGTAGTATCAATTAGTGCTAGAAGTAGAAGTGATATTGACGTTGGAAAAATCATGAGTAATATGAATGGTGGAGGAAGCCCAGAAAGTGCAGCTACTAGAATTGAAGGTGTGAATGATATCTTAGAGATTGAAGAAATACTAATGCAAAAAGTAGAAGAATATATAAATAATATAGAAGATCAGGAAAAACCAAAAAAATTAATAAAAACAACAAGAAAAGTCTAGAAGTTTTCTTTTTTTTTATAATAATTTAAATGAGGAGGTGTAATCATTACTTTTAGATATCGTTATAGAAAACAAATCATAATTTGTATAACTATTTTATTATTGATAAGCAGTATTTCATCCTTTGTGATTATAACATTTTCTAAGAATAAAAACACAAAGACTGATAAAAAAGAGATGCTGCTTTCTAAAAAAGAAGAACCAAAGCAAAAAAGTGAATCCAAAGAAAAAGAAGAATATATAGTTGACATTAAAGGAGAAATAAATAATCCAGGAATATATACACTAAAAAAGGATTCTCGTATAATAGATGTGATTAATCAGGCTGGGGGACTAACTGAGAATGCCAATACGACAGTTATTAATTTAAGTAAAAAGATAACTGATGAGATGGTTATAATAATTTATAGTAATTATGAGATTAGAAAATTTAAAGAAACAAAAGAGCTGGAGATATATCTTAATGAACAATGTAAAAAGCCTGATAGTAATTCCTTAACGAATGATGCTTGTATTGATAGCGATAATAGTGATAAAAATACTTCTTCTACTTCCAAAATATCACTAAATAATGCTACAGTTGAAGAGTTAATGACGCTAAGTGGAGTAGGAGAAGCTAAAGCTAATGATATAATTTCTTATCGTAATTCCAATGGCGGTTTTAAAACGATTGATGAGTTAAAAAATGTGAAAGGGATAGGAGATTCCATTTTTGATAAGATTAAGGACCGCCTTACTTTGTGATAAATTATATGTAATGGTATTCTTGTTTATTTTACTTTTATCACTAATAAGAATCAATTTAAATCTACCAAGTAAATATACTGATTCTACTACAAGGACAGAAGCTACTATACAAAACCAATACATAGATGGAAATAAGCTTGAATTAACTCTACGTGGAAAAGAAAAATTTCTCGCAACATATTATTTTAAGAAAGAAGAGGAATTAAAGGAATATAAAGAAACCTTTTTTCTAGGAGACAAAGTAGAAATAACAGGAGTTTTCTCTAAGATAGACCCTCCTGGGACTAAAAATATTTTTAATTATAAAAAATATTTAGAAAGAAAAAAGATCTATTATCAAGTATCTATTGCTAATATTAAAAAAATATCTTCCAACAAAAATATTTATTACCTTATAAAACAAAAAATTATAAATAGACTAAATAACAATCCATATTTATATACCTTTATCTTAGGAGATAAATCATATCTAACTACCACAATAATCTCTACATATCAAAATAATGGAATTAGCCATTTATTCGCAATAAGTGGAATGCATATAAACCTACTTGGAAACATTCTATTAAAAATACTAAAGAAATTAAAGATAAAAGAAGAAAAAAGTTATTTTATAACAAGCATAGTTTTAATACTATACTTGTTGTTAACAGGACTATCAGCCTCTATCTTAAGAGGAGTATTATTCTTTTTATTATTTGCCATAAATAAAATATATTATTTATATATAAAAAATACAAATATCTTTCTTATAACATTAGACCTAGCCCTTTTATTAAACCCATTCTATATTTATGATGTAGCGTGTTGGTATTCTTTCACCATTAGTCTCACTTTATTAATGATGGGAGAGTTTATAAATAATTATAAACATTATCTAATGAAGCTGTTCACAACTTCAACGTTGTCCTTCATAACTAGTATACCTATAACCTTATTTAATTTTTATCAATTAAATATACTAAGTATTATCTATAACTTGTTTTATGTTCCCTTTATTAGTGTTGTCATCTTTCCCTTATCTTTAATGACATATATTATTCCAATATTGGAACCAATCTATAATTTCTTCACTTCAGTGTTGGAATATAGCTCCATTCTTTTAGATAAAGTAAATACCTTAAAATTTATTTTCCCTAAAGAGAATATACGTCTATATTTTATCTACTACATTCTCATTATTATATTTCTTAAGGGAATAAAAATAAAAAAGAAAAGTTATATAGTACCATTACTGGTACTATTACTTGGTCATTATTTATTTCCCTTGATTGATAACAGAAATTATATAAAAATGATAGATGTAGGACAGGGGGACTCCTTTTTACTTCATTCAAACAATGAAACAGCAATAATTGATACAGGTGGTAAAATGACCTTCAAAAAAGAAACTTGGCAACAAACAAAGGATATATCATCAATAGTAAAAACTACAACTATACCACTTTTGAAAAGCTTAGGGATTAAAAAGGTTGATTATCTTCTTTTAACACATGGTGATGCAGATCACGCAAAAGAAGCTATAACTTTGCTAGAAAATTTCCAAATAGAAAAAGTATATATTAATGAAGGAGGTATAAATAATTTAGAAAAACAAATTATAAAACAAGCAAAAGATATTTCTATCGCAAAGGAAAATACCACCTTTCAAGTGGGTAGATTTAACTTTTTACAAATAAATACTGATTTAGGTGATGAAAATGATAGTAGTTCAATATACTATGTAACTTATGCTGATTTAAAAATGCTATTCATGGCAGATGCAAGTGTTAAAAGTGAGCAAAGTATTATGGATAAATATGAGTTAGAAGAAATAGACATACTAAAAATAGGACATCATGGTTCAATAACGAGTAGTGGTGAGGAATTCTTAAGAAAAATAAATCCTAAGATTGCTTTAATATCAGCTGGAAAAGATAATAAATTTAACCACCCAAGAAAAGAAATTATAGAAAGGCTCAACAGATTATCAATAAATTATTATCTAACTATAAATACAGGAACAGTTACTATAAATTTAAATAATTATAAAATTACTACCGATAAAAAGTCATAAAAATAGTATTTTGATGTAGACTTTTTTCAAGAAGTTAGATAGAATAAGAGAGAAATGATTGTTGTGTGAAGAGTAGGGTGATGAAAATGAAAAATATAAATAATGTAGTTGAAAAAGTAGATAGAACTGCTCTTGTTCATGACTATCAAGATGCCTGTAGTAATAAAGAATTTAAAAGCTATTTAGACGATCTAAATATGGAAGAGGAAATCCTGATGAAATATACATCAAACTTAGAAGATAGTTTTATAGAATGGCAAAATTGTAGTAAGTGTAGAAGTCTTTCTACATGTAAAAATAAAGTCTTTGGATATAAATATACCCCAGAGAAAGATAATAACCTAATAACATTTTCATATATTGCTTGCTCTAAAAAACAAAAAGAACTAAAAACAAACAGTTATAAAGAAAATATTGAGTTATTTGATATGCCTAAAGATATTAAAGAAGCATCATTTAAAAATATGTACAAAGATGATAAGATGCGTATTCCAATTATAAAATATTTTAAAGAATTCATAGATCATTATAATGAGGAAGAAAAACCAAAAGGAATATATCTAACAGGTTCATTTGGCTCTGGAAAAACATATTTAATAGCTTCACTATTTAATGAGATGGCTAAAAAAAATGTGAAATGTGCCCTTATATATTATCCAGAGTTTTTAAGAAACCTAAAAGCATCATTTCAGACTGATTATACCGAAAAGTTTAACTACATAAAAAAAGTACCATTGTTATTATTAGATGATATTGGAGCGGAAAATTGTAGTAATTGGTCACGTGATGAAATACTAGGTCCAATTTTGCAATATAGAATGGAGTCACATCTACCTACATTTTTTACCTCAAATTTAACTTTAGAAGAACTAGAGCATTCTCTATCTCAAACCACATTAGGTGTTGATAAAGTAAAGGCAAGAAGAATTATAGAAAGAATAAGACAGTTAACAGAAACAATGGAATTAGTAAGTAAAAATAGAAGAAATTAATAGAAATTAGGTATATAAAAGGAAAAGTGAAATTTTGACAAAAAGAAAAGAATATGTTATTATAACCCCTGTTTCAAGGGGGTTTTTATGTCTCAGGTAGATCTATATATTTTAAAAGGAAAGAGTTTAATTACAATATCAGTAGCATTGATATTAATTTCTTGTGGGATAAATATGTATAGTGTGTATGAGAAGCAAGAAAATAATAATTATACAATCACCTATGAAAATATTAATATTAAAGATATGGCTACAGCAAATATAACAACAAAAAAAGAAGTAGAAAAAGCAAACCCCATTATCCAGGTAATAAATAATTATCAAAAAATGACATCTGTAGAAGCACCGAAAGAGATATTACTTCCAAGCAAAAATGATTCTATAGCAGAAAATATAGAAAACAGAAGGATTTGGTACTTACCATGTGAAATGGGTACTATAAGTAATGGTTTAACTTACTCCCATTACGCTCTAGATATAACGAGTCCTAGAGGTACAAGCGAAGCAATTTATCCAATTGCCAATGGAAAAATATCAGGAATATATACTGATTCAGCTGGAGCTAAAATAGTAACAGTAAATCATAATATTAATGGAACAAACTACACATCGCAGTATGTTCACCTATCAAGTTATGCTCCAGATTTATATATTGGAAAAGAAGTAACCATAAATGATTATTTAGGTTATATGGGAAGAACAGGCATTGCAACAGGAACACACTTACATCTAGCAGTAGTAGATTGTGCCATATTTGATAAAAATGATTCCAATTGTGCTGATTTAGGTAGATTCTTCAATTATGGAATTAGACGACTAAATCAAGGATTCTATGGCCTACAATCAGTTATGAGTGTTCCATCATCTTGGACGAGTCGTTAAGTAAATAAAAGGGGATAAAAATATGGAAAATAATAATGAAGAAATATATTATGAATTATCTTTAATAGAAAGAGAACCATATAAAACTATAATTAGCCTTTATGAAAATAAAGAATTAACTTGTGAAGAGTATCATTCTTTAAATCACAATAATAGTAATTCACCTCAAAGCTATACAGCTTTAGTTAAAACAAAAAAATTAGTCCCAAAAGAACGTGATGCTTTTTGCCCCATAAAACAAGTAGCATACAATGCTTATAAATTTGAAACTATAGAGTATAAACCAGATAATAATTTAAAAAAAGATAACTTTGGATATGATAAAGAAAGAAAAATTATAAATTATGGATACACAAAAATATATTGTATCAAAAGGAATGGAGAATATTATGACATAGTAGCAGATGTTGAAATTCCAAAAGAAATCATCTCGCAAAAAAATACAAGAGAACTTCATCTGCCTTACCAATTCGAAGAAATGATGAAAGATTTACTTCTTATAAAAGAACACAAAGAAATTTACACAAAGATTGTATGTGATATTTACCTTAGATTAAAACTTGACGTAATAAATTATGAAAAAGCAAAGAAAGAATTTGACAAAAGGTATGCTGCCTACAAAGAACTACAGGAAAAACAAACTTATTATATAGATATAGAGAATAAAACAAATACAGAAATAACTAACAGTAATAAAGAAAAAATAAAACAATTAATATATGATATACAACACAAAAATGAATAAATATTTTAAATAATACTAGTTGAAAAAAAATAAATTTAATGTTATGATTAATTTGTTGAAATACATTGACAAAGGACAAGATAAATTAATAACTTGATAAAGAGAGTTCGTGGTTGGTGAAAACGAATGAAAGCTTAATTTATTACTACCTTTCGAGTAGAATTATGAAAAGTAATTCCGGCTAATGTCGTTATATAAATTAAGAAAAACTATGGATGGTACCGTGTATATGCACTCCTAATTTACCTATTATATAAATAGAATGGTAAGTTAGGAGTTTTTGTTAGGAGAAAAATATGAAAATTAGACCTATAAAAGTACAGAATATGAATGATCAATATTTATTAGCATTATTAAGAAGTGAAAACCTCATAAACTATAATCTTGCTATAAATGAAATGAAAAAGCGTCTGAATAATAAAAACATTACGTTTTTGTTGTATAAATGGATACAAGAAGAAAATCAAACACTTAAAGAACTGTTTGAAATAGCTATTGCTAATAAGTTTTCTATTTGTTTTCCAGTTATAAATTATGAAAATCTACCAGACATAGTAAAGAAATATTTAGAAACAGTATCATCAATAGAAGCCATTACTATTTTACTAAATATAAATAATCAAACGATACAGTCGAAATCGCGAAAAAAATATTGCGAATTTCTAGAAGACTATTTGGATATTACAGAGGAAAGAGATTTTGATTTATATAAAAAAGAAGGAGACGATTCCTTTATCTTTGAAGAAAAGGTAAAAAAAGTGATTCCTTTTCCAACAGAGCAAGTAAAGTTCAGTAGTGACATTGGTGAAGAAAAAACAAAAATTTATAAGTTATCTAAATGGAACCAGGAGGAAAAAGATGACTAAAAAAGAATTAAGAGATAAATTACATAATCTTTATCTAAAACAAGCTACTACAAAAAGTAAAGAAGAATTGGAGTTAATAAAAAAGGAAATCTTACAAATAAGGAATGAATTAAAAAATGTAATTGCCGAAGAGGTAAAACAAGAAAATCAAGGAGGAAGAAGAAAATGATAAATATTAAAGAAAATGAACAATTAAGTATAATGAACCACTCTTGTGCTCACTTACTAGCACAAGCAGTAAAACACCTGTATCCAAATGCATTATTTTGGGTAGGGCCAGTAATAGAAGAAGGATTTTATTATGATATAGATTTGGGAGATACATCCTTAACAGAAGAAGACTTACCGAAAATTGAAAAAGAAATGAAAAAAATAGCCAAAGATGGCAAAAGAATTGTAAGAGAAGAAATCTCCAAAGAACAAGCTTTAGAAAAATTTAAAGATGATCCATATAAAATAGATTTAATCTCTAGAATGAATGAAGAAGAAACTATTATTAGTTGCTATAGTCAAGGAGATTTTACTGACCTTTGTCGTGGGCCACATCTAGACACGGTAAAAAAATTAAAACACTTTAAATTATTAAAAGTAAGTGGTGCTTATTGGAAAGGTGACGCTAAGAATAAAATGCTTCAACGTATCTATGGAGTTTGCTATGAAACAGAAGAAGAACTTAAAGAGCATCTAAGATTAATAGAAGAGGCAAAAATGCGTGATCATAGAAAAATAGGGCGCGAACAAGAATTATTTATGAACCATGAGTTAGTTGGTTCAGGTATGCCTTTATGGCTTCCAAATGGTGCTCTTATCCGAAAACAATTAGAAAATTATATTTATGAAAAGGAACAAAAATTAGGTTATTCTCATGTCTACACTCCATGTGTTGGAACAGTGGATTTATACAAAACATCAGGTCATTGGGATCACTATAAAGAAAATATGTTCCCAATGATGAAAGTTGATGAAGAAGAATTTGTTCTTCGTCCAATGAATTGTCCTCATCATATGTTAGTATATAAAAACAAAATGCATTCTTATCGCGATTTACCAATAAGAATAGGAGAGTTCGCAACAGACTTTAGATATGAAGCAAGTGGAGCGGTTAAAGGATTAGAAAGAGTACGTTGTATGTGCCAAAATGATGCCCATTTATTTGTAACTCCAGAGCAAATCGGTGAAGAATTTAAACGTGTAGTAAGTCTAATTTTAGATGTTTATAAAGATTTTGGTATTAAAGATTATAAATTTAGATTATCTCTACGTGATAAAGAAGATAAAGAAAAATATTTTGATGATGATGAAATGTGGGATAATGCTGAAAATAAATTAAGAGGGGTATTAAATGATTTAGGAGTAGATTATTTCGAAGCTGAAGGGGAGGCTGCATTCTATGGGCCAAAACTAGACGTTGAAGTAAAACCAGCTGTGGGACCAGAAGTAACACTTTCAACATGTCAACTAGATTTCCTATTACCAAGAAAATTTGATTTATCATATATTGACAACAAAGGAGAAAAACAAATACCTGTTGTCCTACATAGAGCGATATTTGGAACATTCGACAGATTTACAGCCTTTATTATAGAAGAAACAAAAGGTGCACTTCCAACCTGGCTATCGCCAATACAAGTAAAAACGATTCCAGTTAATCCTGAATTTCAAGGCGACTATGCCAAAGAGGTAACAAATAAATTAAAAGAAGTTGGAATAAGGGCAGAATTAGATGATCGTAATGAAAAGTTAGGCTATCGTCTTCGTGAGGCGCAAACTTCTAAAGTGCCATATACTTTGATTCTTGGCGATAAAGAAAAAGAAGAGAATACAGTAAGTTATCGCCTTCATGGTCAAAAGGAAACAACAACTCTAAAAGTAGATGAATTTGTTAAATTGATTACAGAAGAAATAAAAAACAAAAGTAGAAGAAAATAATGGCTCAAAAGAGCCTTTTTTTGCTAAAAAACCAATTATGTGCAATAATGTGTGCCATTGAGGGGATAATATGAAAAATAAAAATCTAAAAAGAAAGTATCAAGAACACAAATTAATGAAAACAAAGATACAAACATCAAAATAAAAAGATTATCTCAAATAGAAAAATTTAACAAAAAATATAATTTAAAATAAGTCAAGATGATTTGGCTTATTTTTTTGTAAAGATATGTAAAATTTCAATTTTTTTTCTTTTCTATATTTACTTTTAACCTTGAATTAGGTATTATATAGTTAATCAGTGGTAACTGGTGGTGAAAAGTGGGGGATATCTATGTTCATGGGAGAATATCATCATTCAATTGATGATAAGAATAGACTGATAATACCTTCTAAATTTCGTAATGATTTAGGAGATGAGTTTGTTATAACTCGTGGTATTGAAAACTGTCTTTTTGTCTATCCTAAAGACAATTGGGAACATATTGTGAATAAACTAGAAACCCTACCATTTACTAAAAGGGATGCACGTACTTTTACACGTTTCTTCCTATCAGGAGCTACTGTAGCAGAATTTGATAAACAGGGTCGTATTAATATTACCTCCCCTTTAATTTCCTATGCTGATATAAAAAAAGAGTGTGTTATTATTGGCACAGGAGACCGGTTAGAAATATGGTCCAAAGAATCATGGGATGATTTCTTCAATTCTGCTAAAGACAACATGTCAGATATAGCCGAAAATTTATTTAATGAAAGTGTGAATTTATAATGGAAAAACATATTAGTGTGTTAAAAGAAGAATCTATCAAGGCTTTAAATTTAAAAGAAGATAGTATCATTGTAGATTGTACCTTAGGCTATGGAGGACACAGTAGTTACATCTTGTCTAGAATAAAAAAGGGGCATTTATTCGCCTTTGACCAAGATAGTGAAGCAATTCGGCATAGTACCGATAGGCTAAAAAATATCGGTACTAACTTTACTATCATCAACAGTAATTTTGTTCATTTAAAAGAAAAATTACAAGAAGAAAATATAGAAGAAGTAGATGGAATTCTTTTTGATTTAGGAGTATCTTCTCCTCAATTAGATGATGCAAAAAGAGGATTTTCTTATCATGAGGATGCACGTCTTGATATGCGCATGAATCAAAATAATCCTATATCTGCTTATGAAATTGTCAATAACTATTCTAAAGAAGAGCTTTCTAATATTTTTTATAAATATGGAGAGGATAAATTTTCAAGAAATATTGCCAAAAAAATTGTTGAGTATAGAGAAAACAAAGAAATAGAATCTACTTTAGAATTAGTTGAAATTATAAAAAGTGCTGTACCAATGAAATTTAGAAAGGATAAACATCCAGCTCGTCAAATATTTCAGGCGATAAGAATTGAAGTGAATCACGAACTAGATGTTATTGAACCAGCCTTAGAACAAGCTCTATCATTAATAAAAGTAGGTGGAAGAGTAGCAGTCATTACCTTTCATTCTTTAGAAGATAGACTTGTTAAAAAATATTTTAAAGAAAAATGTAGGATAGATCCCAAGATACAAGGGATGCCT
Organism: uncultured Mycoplasmatota bacterium; assembly: GCA_948465965.1. Taxonomy (GTDB): domain Bacteria; phylum Bacillota_I; class Bacilli_A; order RF39; family UBA660; genus CAJMSU01. Next base: position 32,663 of record CAOJYR010000003.1, on the reverse strand, counting down.
AATATTCCGAGTGAGTACTTACCAGATTTTAAATTGGTTATTAATAAAGCAATTACTCCAAGCAAAGAAGAACTGGAAACTAATCCTCGCGCAAGAAGTGCAAAACTTAGAGTAATAGAAAAAGTAAAATAAAAGGAGATAGATACGATGAGAAAAGTAAAAAAAAGATTAAAAATGTCTAAATTTGAAAGATTAATATATACACTTGCACTTTTTTTACTAGTTATATCTCCAGTATCGATCGTGTTTTCTAAAGCTACGCTTGCTAATATAAACTATGAGGTAGAAAAAGAAAAACAAAAAATAGAAGAACAACAAAAAACAAATGAAAGTCTAGCAATGACCATTAATGAATTGGCTTCTCTCACTAAAATTCAAGAAGTTGCAGAAGCTGAAGGTTTGAGTTATAATAATAATAATATCAAAACAGTAACTGAGAATAAATAGGACGTGGTTGAATTGAAGAAAAAGAAGAAGAGAAATAATATAAAGTATTCCAAACTAATCATACTTATTTCTCTTCTTTTGTTTGTCTTAATTATATTAAGAGTTCTACAACTTGCCTTATCAACGGAAGTAGATGGAGTGAATTTAAAGGAATTAGCGAATAAAAGAACAACCAAAACTGAAATACTTCCAGCTGAACGCGGTAGTATTTATTCAAAAACAGGAGATGTTTTAGCACAAAATGTTGCTTCATACAAATTAATTGCTTATCTAGATTCTAAAAGAACAACAAACAAAAACAAACCACAACATGTTGTAAACAAGGAAGAAACAGCTAAAGCACTTGCACCAATTTTAGAAATGACTGAAGAAGAAGTACTAGGATACCTTTCAAAAGAAAATGTATATCAAACAGAGTTTGGTGCAAAAGGTAAGGGATTAAATGAACTAACAAAAAATAAAATAATGGATTTAAATTTGCCGGGACTAGATTTTATAGAGAGTTATAAAAGATATTACCCAAAAGGAAATTTTGCATCATATACCATAGGTTATGCCAAAACTAAAGTAGATGAAGTAAATAACACAGAAACTACAACAGGTGAGATGGGAATTGAAAAATACTATGATAAAATTTTAAAGGGTGAGAATGGTTACGTTACCTATCAAAAGGATCTAAAAGGATATAAAATAGCGGATAGCCCTGAAGTAAGAAAAGAAGCATCACAAGGAAAAGATATTTATTTAACAATTGATAGTAATATAGAATTCTTTGTAGAACAAGCACTAAATAAGGCCAAACAAGAATATGGTTTTGAATGGTTCAATATAACAATTATGGATGCAAAAACAGGAGCAGTTCTTGCAACATCAACTTCACCATCATTTGATCCAAATATTAGAGATATTACCAATTACTTAGATTATACAGTTTCATCACCCTATGAGCCAGGATCAACAATGAAAACATTTACCTATATGGCTGCCATGGAAAATGGTGTTTATGATGGAAGTGAGACCTATCGCTCTGGAGTATATACTACAACAGATGGTACTGAAATAGGAGACTGGGATCGTACTGGTTGGGGTACTATTAGTTATGATAAAGGTTACGCAATGAGTAGTAATGTTGGAGTAATCAATTTAATTAATCGTCATATGAGTAGCATTATGTTAAGAAAATATTTTAAAAAATTAGGCTTTGGTAGAAAGACAGGTATAACATTACCTAATGAAGAGGCAGGAACTCTTGACTTTAAATATGAAACAGAAATTTATAATGCTGGATTTGGTCAAGGTATTACAACAACTCCAATTCAAAATGTCAAAGCAATGTCAGCTCTTACCAATGATGGGATGTTACTAGAGCCATACATAGTAGAAAAAATAGTAGATCCTGATACGAAGGAAGTAATACTAAACAATAAAAAAACAGAAATAGAACGTGTTGCATCAACCACTACTGTTCAAAAAATGATTCAATTAATGGATGACTGCGTCAATGGAATTGGGAATACTGGTAGTGGTTATAGAATAGATAGTGGTGAACTTATAGGTAAAACCGGAACAGCCCAAATAGCGAGTTCTAATGGCAAGGGATACCTATCTGGTAAAGAGGATATCATTTCATCGTTTTCTGGAATATATCCTAAGAGTGATCCACAAATAATTATTTACGCATCAGTAAAAAAACCAGCAGGAGGAAGTCAAAAACCAATATCCAATGCAGTAAAAGAAATAGTAAATAACATTTCAAAATACTATGGAAATGATGAAGGAGATAATAATTCTATAGAAATAACAGACTACAAGTTGCCAAGTTTGGTAAATAAAAAATTAGACACTGCTAAAAACATATTAACAAATAATGGAATAAATTATAATATTATTGGTTCAGGGGATAAAATCGTTAAACAATATCCTGAAGCTAAACAAATAATTACTAATAAAGATACAGTTTATTTAATCACGAACGAAAATACACATACTGTGCCAAATACAGTAGGACTTTCATCTAAAGTAGCTAAAAACATCTTAGAATTATTAGGGTTAAAGGTGAATTTAGATGGAGTAGGTTATGTAACAAGTCAAAGTGTTAGTGAAAGCACTGAAATAACAGAAGGAATGGAAATAACACTTACCCTAAATCCTAAGTTTACTAGTTAGAGGTGAAAAAATGCAAGAAATGAAGTTCTCCAGTTGGATAAAAGGAATAGGCACACTACTTATAGTAATAGCAGTTCTCGCTATTTCCTTTATCAATTACTGGCCAAACCTTAAAGAGGACTTAAAACTTTTAAATACAAATATAGATTATAATAATTATCAAACAATGATTGAATTTGACTTTTTACAAAATGAACCCAGTACATCCAATGAGACTGGTTGCAATTTTTCTTTTATAATAGATAAAAATAACAAAGTTTCTAATATCTTATATTTTAATTCAAACGCAACTCTTATCCATAATGAAAACATCGAAAAAAAATCCATTTCGAAAGCAATTGACTTAATGATTCAAAAACTTTATAAAGAACAAATGATAAATAATACTACTTTAGTCTTAACAAACTATGGCTCATTAGAGACCTATTCTAACATAAAAGAAGAGATAAATAAGTATTTTGTAGCCTACGCTATAAATTGTGAAATAAAAGAGGAAACATCTACTCTTTTACAAAAGGCAAATGAGTTAAATATAAACAGTACAAATGAAGAGAAAATATTATCAGAGTTAAACAATTACTCTCTAAATATAATAAGTAATAAAAAAACAAAAATAAGTGTGGAAAACAACTTAACTTCAAATGAGGTAAAAAAGTATGCAGATAATGTTTATGAAGCATTACAAAATTATGCTATAACGAATAATATTACAAATGAGACTACAACCGATGCAAGTGTTCCTATTCAATTAGTGTCTAGTGGTAATAGTGAGTATTATCCGAATGAAGAAAGTTGGTATTATATAAAAGAGAATAAGGTATTTGCCTATATAAAATTTACAAGAAATAATGAAACCTTTGATTACTGCTATAAAGGTTCAAAAGAAAATTATAAAGAAGGAAAGTGTTAACATGAAAAAGAAATTAAGAACAAAAAATCTAATAATTACAATATTATCTATAACCATAGTGTTTTTAGTAATTGGTTTTATTTATCTATCAATAACTATAAATAATATATCTAAAGCAAATTATGATGTGTCCATTACCAAAGTAGAGGAAGGTACAAAAATAAAAGGGGGAAAAACATCTCCTACTGCCACTTATAATATAGAAAACAACAATAAAACAATAGATTTTAATTTTAAATTAAATAGTGTAAATGACTCCCTAACATACAAGGTTACAATCAAAAACAATGGGAATTTAGACGCTAAAATAGATAACATAGTAGAAAATATTGATAGTGTAGCACTTTCACTAGTCTCTATAAAGCATAATGATATAAAAGAAGAAATCCTAAAACCAGGAGAAAAATTAACTTTGACTATTACAGTTACAACTACCTCTGTTATAATGCCACTTCCTAAAAACATTTCTTATCAGATAAGTATATTAACTTCTAGTACGAATTAGATAAAAGATATGGAATTTTATCTTTTTATTTGCTATAATTATATATAATATAGGAGTGAGTAGTATGGGTGTTGTAAAAAATAAAAGAGTATTAGCTATCGGTGTATTTATTATAGGATTAATTTTTATACTGATAGGAGGAGTGCTGAATTATTTAGGAAATCCGAAAAGAATAATGGCAATATCCATAGATAATTTAAACAAAAGCATGAATAGACTATTGAATAATGAAAATAAATTATTACAAGATAGTTATACCATGACAAGCAATATTAAATTTAACTTAGAAAGTGATTATTTAAAGTCCTTAGCAACACAAGATCCTGCCTATTTGCCATTTTATCAATTATTAACTAATTTAAACAATACAAATAGTAATATTACACTAACACAAGACAAAACAAATAAAAAATTATTACTAAACTATAATAGCAATTTAAATAATATAGAATTAATAACTGGTAAATATTTAATAGAAAATAATACAGAATACTATTATGTGAATGGAATAACCCCTTCCTATATTAATAATGGTAATAACAATTACTTCGAAACACTAAACAGTGAAACAACACAACAAGAAAACCTATTATATATAGTAAATCGAGTTAGTGAGTCTCTAAAGGAAAATTTAACAGACGATTACTTCACAAAAACAAAAGAAAACAATTTAACTAAGATAGGCCTTAAATTAGATAATGAAAGCATGAATAAACTTATCAATAGCATTTTAAAGGATTTAAAAAAAGATAAAAAAGCAACTGAAATATTAACTGGTTATAATAAAGATTTTAAAAACTTAAAAATAAAAAATAATACAATTCTTGAAAAAGGTCAAAAACTAGAGATAAATATATATACAGATTCCATTGTATATACACCTAAAAAGTATGAATTGATTTTTTTAGATAATAGAAATACCAATAAATTAGTATATGAAAAGAATGATAAAAAAGGTTTGATTATGATTTATAATAACAATAAATTAGAGTCAACCTTAGAACTTACAACAGAAAAAGAGCAAACAACGATAAATGCTTTAGATAGTAAGAATAAAAAAATAGGAACACTAACTTTGAATAATACTAAAAATAGCAAAAAAATATCTATGAACTTAAATATAGATAATATGGCAATAGACTTATCTATATCATCTAAAAACACAAATATAAAGAAAGAAAAGTCTTACAATAATGATACAAAAATAAGCATAGTAGCTACCACCAACAATACCAGTTTGTTAGACTTCAACATTTCTATTACATCTTCGATAATTACTAATATAAAAATAGAGGAAAATGTCTCTGATTCAATTTTAAAAAGTAGTATTACTACAGAGCAACAAGAAAATTTAAATAATAAATTAACAAATATAATTTCAACTCTTACGAATGGATAATAAATTTAAAGAGAAGAGGAGTGTAAATAATGAATAAAAAAACTAAAAGAAGAATAAAAAAACGAACAAAATCTGATATAATATTGTTGTTTACATTTGTAATATTATTACTTTTAGTTATAACATTATCTATTGTTGCCTTAACCAAAAAGAATGAGGCCAAAAATAAAGATGTAGATATTACAATACCTGTAACCGAAAAAACAATTGATGATGATATAAGTATTTCTATAGACATATCTAATTTAAAAGAAAATGCTATAAAGGAATATAAGATGAAATTAACAAATTATCATAATAAAGAGATTAATGAAAAAAAGTTGAGTTATAGTATTAATTTTGATGTGGCAAATGAAGAAGGAGTAGTAATAAAATTATACAAAGATAAGGATACAAAAGAACTCTTAAATAACAGTAAAGAACTTAAAAATCTTAGTATGAAAAAAAATAAAAAACAAGAAACAATTTATACTGTTATAATAAAAAAGAAGGCAACAAAAGAAGAAAAAGGAACGAATTATTTAAATATAAATATAAAAAGGTAAGATAAGTGGAGGTGCTCTATGGAAGAGTTAGAAAAAATAACGATTGAAAAGAATGGTGAACGTTTAGAATGCGATGTATTATTTACTTTTGATAGTGAAGATACGAATAAGGCCTATATTGGTTATACAGATAATAAATTAGCGAGTAATGGTCGCAAAAACATATATATTTCTTCATTTGATCCAATACTTGGAACAGGAACATTAGAAGATGTTGAAACAGACGAAGAGTGGGACATGATTAAAGATGTTTTAAAAGAAATAGAAGAAAGTATAGAAAGGTAGGTAGAAATAATGAATAGCTTAAAAGAAGAACTAGAAAGAAATCAAAATGAATTAATTCATCTTCAAGAAGAAATGAAAAACCTACGAAATGCAGAAAATGATATGCCACGAGAAAGTTTTCAAAGAGATTATCAACGTTTAGTAGAACTTATCTCCCAAATAGAAGATGAAATTAGTAGTATTCAAAGACAAATAGCATCCTATGACGCGGCTAAGAAAGATATTATGGATTTAAGGAGACTAAGAGATACATTAGACAAGGAAGAAGATGGAAATGCAAAAGATGAAATAGCTGAAGAGATTTCCTCGAAAGAGGATGAGATTAGAAATTTTATGGCTAATTTAACTCCTAACACACAAGATGAATTAAGAAATGAAATAATATCCGAAAACGAAAAACAACCTGAATATAATGAGGATAGACCTGTTAGTGAAGAAGAGGTAATGAATCCAGAAATCGATGATAATGAAGTACCTGATTTAAGTGATATAAATAATGAAGAGGTTAGTAGTGATGTTTTAGATTCACCTAGTGATCTAGAAGATGAATTAAGTAAAGTGAATGAACAACTTCAACAATCCATTAATAATTTTTTAAATATTTTTGATGAAGAAAGAAAACTTGTTGATCAAGGAACAATCAATGCTTTTAATCAAGAATACATGGATAAAAAAATAGAAGAAAATAAAATCTTTGAGAAACTAAAAAAAAGAAAAGAAGAACTTGAGGCTAGATTAAAGGATGCTGAAAACATAGAAATAAAAGATCCAACACAAAATTCGCACCCCTTATTATTAGAAGAAAAACCTCGTCCTTTAAGCATTACAACAGATCAAAATAATAATATAAATAATAATTCTAAATTATTAGGTCTACCAGGACCAGTCTTAGGTGAAACAAAAGGAATAAGTGGTCCAACCATGGATGAACAACAGCCAACAAAAAATGAGACACTAGGCTTACCAGGACCAGTCTTAGGTGAAACTAAAGGCCTACCAGGTCCAACTAAGAAAAAAGATACTAAACCACCAAAACAAAAAACAAGTCCTCCACCAAAGCCAAAAAGAGGAGTAAAAAGAATCATAGATGACCTAACACAAGGTTTAGAAGTAAAGAAAAAGGATAACAAAAAGTATAAAGCTTCTAATATTAATATTCATAAAAATTTTAAAACTGAATTACAATCAGGTAACTATTTATATAACATAGTTCATACAGCTGGAACAGTTATGAAAGTGCCTTTTCAATTGTTATCTAAGTTAAAGAACAAATTAACTTACAGAAAAGAAGACAAAAAGAGAATTAACACTTTAAAGGAGAGAATCAATAATTTAAGTGAAGAAGATTTAATGACCCTTTATAATGAATATAGAGGGAATACCGTAATAGCAGAAAGATTCCCAACTATTTTAAATACTTTATTAGAAGAAAAGATGAATAGCTTTATTATGGAAAAAGTAACAGCTATTAACACAAACCTAGAAGAAAATTATAAAAAGGTATTTACAGATTATGCACAAATAGAAGCCATAGAAGAAAAACTAAGAAATGAAAATTTATCAAAAGAACAAAAAGATAGTCTTTTAAAACAAAAGGAAACCTTACTTAAAGGAAAAGCAAAACAAATAGAATCTATCAGAAAAGATTATGTACAAGCAAATAATTATTTATCTGGAGGATTACATGGTTTTAGTGAAGATATGAAAGCAGCAGCTACAAAATTATCTTGCGTAGGTAAAAGATTTACTAAAGATTATGACTTGGATCAAGAATTACTTGCTAAGGAAGCACACTATGAGGATGAAGAAAATAAAGCCATACGCACAGGAAATGATGAAAAAGCATTAGAAAACTTCATTAAAGGAGAATCTTTACTAAGTGAAAACACAGAAATAAAAGAAAGCGTTTTTGGAACAAGATCAGTTGGAAAGAAATATTATAGTCCTTTGGCTGAGATGTTAGATTATAGAGATGATCCATTTATAAGAGATGTCTTCACAACAGTAGCAGTTGCATCTGCCGCAATCAGTACAGTGAATGCTCTAACCACACAAAGAAAATTACATGAAACACTCCAAAGTGAACAACAAGAAGCAGCAAGAGTAAATAATATAAACAATAGACAGATGGATCAAGTACATCAAACTGGTAGTGACATAGTTGCTCAAAATGATAACTTTACAAATGGTTTAAAAGCCCAAATGAATCAGGCTGTAACAGACGCCTCTGGTGTAATTGAAAGGAAGAACTTAGACTTGGTAGACTGGCACATTGGTACTGATAAATATCATCAATTGGATGCTGCAGGTCATAATGCCTATGAAGCAATGTATAATAGTACAAAAGCTTCTATTGCTGATATAACAACAAAGTATGGAAGCGGTTCTATTTCACAAGCCGATGCCTTAAGCCAATTCGTTAACTTAGCCAATGCGCAACAAGCTAAGCTTGTTGGTATATATAATGAATATATACCAATCTTATCAAGCTATGCGAAAGCTCATCCACAATTTGATTTGAGCGGTGTATTAGGGGCTATGAAGTATATTAGTAAACATCCTGACGCTATTAGTAATATGAATAACTCAATGGCAAGTGTTATTAACTCCGGAGAAAGCTTAATAGGACTTACTGCAGAACAGGTAAAAGCCCTAGATTCTCTTCCAAGTGATCTATCTACAACTATTCTAGGAACTGCTACTTCAGCATCCCTTGCATATAATGTAGCGAAAAACATGGGTAAAAATAGAAAAACAAGTTATGGAAATGCAGTAACAGATATGGTAGATGAATATGTAGAAAACACATATGGAGAGGAAGAAACAAACGAAAAACAAAGAGCCGCATAAGCTCTTTTTTATTGTAAAAAAGGCATATTTATATAAAATGAACAATTAGTCTACTCATAAGCATAAAATCAAATAATTGACTAGAAAAATCTATATTTTCGTCATTCATTAACAAGAAATTCATAAAAAGCATCATTTGCAATCAATAATCTCTTTTGTTATATTGTTGCTACTTTTGGAAAAAGGAGGGATTTATATAAAAACAGAAGAGAAAGAGTTTTATACATGTAAGTATGATAGAGCTTTTAAGGAGGTGTTTCTAAACGAAAAAAATAAATACTTACTAAAAGTATTATTAGAAAACATTTTAAAAGTAAAAATTAGTAGTATTGAAATACTTAATAATGAAAGAAACGTAGATAATATTCATGTAGCCAGAAAACATGTTGATGCTTTAATTGATACCGACCAAGGACTCATTGGAATAGAAGTGAATACCTCTAAAGAGGACTATGTGCGTCCAAGAAACTTTTCATTTATCGCAGATGCATATTCACATTATACTTTAAGAGGAGAAAAATATAGTGAAAATTTTAATATAGTACAAATAAACTTCAGTTATAACTTATCATATAAAGACTTGTATAGAATATTTAAAGTAAGAGATGATAATGGGAATTTATATGCCAAAAATCTTATTATTTATGAATTTAATATGGATAAATATACTAGGTTTTGGTATACTAAAGACACAAAGAAAATAGAAGAATTTAAATACCTGATAATGTTAAATTTGAAAGATGAAGATTTAAAAATATTATCAAAAGGTGATAAGGTGGTGTCTACATATATGGATGAATTAACACGAGTAAACAAAAACCCAAAATTTAGAGAATATATAAGTGCAGAAGAAGATAATAGAAAAATAATGAATTCATTAAGAAGCGAATATATGGAGAAAGGCCTAAAGGATGGAATAGAAGAAGGGAAAAAAATAGGTATAAAAGAAGGCGTAAAAGAAGGTGTAAAACAGACAGCATTATCTATGTTAGAAGAGAACATAGATATAGAAGTAATAGAAAAATGTACGAAGTTAAGTGTAAAAGAAATTAAAGAATTAGCACATAATATCTATAACTAATTAGTAAATAAAGAAAGCCACATCATCTAGAAAAAATGATATGGCTTTTTATATTATTCATCTTTAAATACTTTTTTAATAACAATTTTAGAAATTTCTACAAGACCAAATAAAATAATATTAACTATAAAAACAAAACCAACTTGACCAAAATTTAACGTTTCTATATGAAGTAAATCTCTAGCAGGAGTAATAAACGTTAACACTTGAACTATGATAATTAGAAAAAGCCCAATATTTAAATATTTATTAGAGAAGAAGCCCTGTTTATAAATAGGATCTTTTAAATTACGACAGTTAATAGCATATAGTGTTTCCTGAATAATCAAGCAAAGCAATGCCATAGTTTGTGCAACTCCAACACCATAATTCATTCCGACAAGGAAACATAAAAGTACGACCATACCTTCAAGGAAAGCAGAGAATACTAAGGAAGCAATAACCCAAGGTGTAAAGAACTTGCTTGTGCTTTTTCTTGGAGGTCGTAGCATGATATCCTTAGCAGCCTTTTCAAAAGCAAGACAAATGGCGAGTGCTGCATCAGTAACTAAATCTATATACAAAATATGAATAGGAAGTAGGGCATTTACTGATAAAAACATTCCCGCAACAACAATAAATATTTCCGCAAAGTTACTAGAAAGAGAGTAGATAATAACATTTCTGATGTTATCAAAGATTCGTCTTCCTTCATAGTTCGCATCTATGATAGTAGAAAAGCTATCATCAAGTAATAAAATATCAGCAGTACTTTTAGTAACCTCGGTGCCCCCTTTACCCATACCTATACCAATATCAGCAAGTTTTATTGCTGGAGCATCATTAACACCATCCCCCGTCATTGCAACAACCTTACTATTATTTTGCAATGCCTTAACAATCCTAACTTTGTCATCAGGAGAAACTCTAGCATAAACACTATAATCTAAAACAACTTCGGCAAGCTCCATATCGGATAGCCTTGCAATATCTTTTCCTTCAATACCCCTAGTAGCATCAGCAGTTAACCCAACACGCTTTGCAATTTCCATTGCTGTAGTTAAATTATCTCCTGTAATCATAATAGGAACAATCCCACTCGTCTTACAAACCTTTATAGCATCATAAACGCTTTCCCTTGGAGGATCAATCATTCCAACCATTCCCACAAATACTAAATCCTCTTCCTTTAAGTCAGCACCTTTTTTATAAGCAAAAGCGATAACTCGTAATGCATTACTAGAAAGATCCTTTTCAATCTGAAAAAATTCTTCTTTCTTCTTTTTTGTTAATGAAAGAACTTCACCATTACATAAATAATATTTACTCGATTTTAATATAGACTCCAGACTTCCCTTTGAATAAAGCATCATCTCACGTCCATTTGTGTAGGATGCACTCATCATTTTTCGAGTAGAATCAAAAGGAACATCGTCAATGCGCCTATTTTCCTCTAACATTTTGGTGTAGTTAATTTTATTTTTAATGCAACATTCAATGAGAGCAACCTCAGTAGGGTCTCCTACTAACTTATTTTTTATATAACTACTATCATTAGCTAATAGCATCGACTTAATTAATAAATCACTCTTATCATATTTATAATCATCCTGATTAAATAACACATCATTCCTAAATAATTTAGTAACAGTCATCTTATTTTGTGTAATTGTTCCCGTCTTATCAGAGCAGATAACTTCCACATTTCCAAGAGTCTCAACAGAGGATAAAGTTCTAACAATGGTTCTTTTTTTAGCCATAGCATTAACTCCTATAGATAGGGAAATGGTAATAACAGCAGGAAGTCCTTCAGGAACTGCCGATACCATCAAACTAATTGCAAGCATGACTACACTAATTAAACTATTCTTTAATATAAATAAATTATAGATAATTACAAAAACAATAACTATGGATACTAACTTTGTAAGAGTAGTACTAATTTCTGTGATTTTTTTCTGCAGAGGAGTAGGAACATCCTTCTTTTTCGTTAAAGCATCAGCAATTCTACCAAGTTCTGTATTTAAACCTATCGCTGTAACAATCGCAATACCACGCCCTCCAGTAATATCGCATCCAGAATAAACCATATTATATCTATCGTTAATTAATACATCTTCTTCTATTATATTACTATTTTTTAAAACAGCTTCACTCTCGCCAGTAAGTAAGGACTCATTTGCATACAAATTACTACATTCAATAATTCTAGCATCAGCCGGAACCTTATTACCAGCTTCTAAATATAAGATATCCCCAGGTAATAAATTTTCCACATTAATCATTAAATCCTTACCACCTCTTCTAACTTTGCAAGAGGCTCTTTCAATTTTTTGAAGTGATTTAATAGATGCTTCTGCCTTTACTTCCTGCATATATCCCATAGAAACATTAAGCCCAACAATTAAAATAATTAAAATAGTATCAGTTAATGGTTCTCCAGAAAAAAAAGAATAAACAGCAGAAATAATTGCTACAACCAATAATAATTTAATCATCATATCATCAAATTGTTTTAAAAATAATTTTAATTTACTATTTTGGTTTTTATCTTCTATTTTATTTTTACCAAATTCCTTTTTTCTTCTTGTAACTTGTTTGTCATTTAATCCATTTTTAGACGAATTAAGCTCCTTAAAAACATCCTCTATACTTTTCTTATACAAAATATCACCTCATTATAAACAATACTATTATAACACTTAAGAAATAAAATAAATGAATAGAATAAAAGACTTTACACAAAAAAATAAAAATAGTGTATAATGAAAAAAAGAAAAGAGGTACAAAATGATAAAATTAGTAACAAAAGTAGAAGAAGCTACCTGTATTACTCATAATGGGACAATGCATGCTGACGAAGTATTTGCTACTGCTTTTTTGGAAGTCTATTTAAAAGATATAAAGGTGATAAGAGTTGCAAATATAAATGGAAATATAAATAAGGATGCCATCATTTATGATATTGGTAGGGGAAAATACGATCATCACCAAGAAGATGCAAAGCTTAGAGAAAATGGTATAAAATATTCATCAATTGGGCTTTTATGGCAGGAATTCGGAAAAAGTTTTCTACAAAAGGAAAAAGTAGAAAATATAGAAGAAGTTTTTAAAGCCATGGATAAAGAATTAATTGAAGGCCTAGACGCTATTGATAATGGAATATTCCCAGATATTGATGCTCCATATAAAGTAAAAACTTTAAGTGACGTGATAAAAATCTTTAATCCAAGTTCTTTTACTGAAGAAAATGAGAATAGTCAATTTTTAAAAGCTGAGGAGTTTGCTAAAGAAATATTTATGGAAACTTTATATAATATTATAGGAAAAATAAAGGCCAAATCTATTGTTAACAATTTGATAGAAGAAACTGATGGAGTAGTTTTAGAGCTAGATGAATATATGCCTTATGAAGAAGCAATCTTAACGAATGAAAAAGCAGATAATATAGTATTTGCAATCTATCCCTCTAATCGAGGTGGATATGCGATAAAAACGATTTCAAAATCTCTTGATGATAAAACAGATAGACTTCTACTCCCAGAAAAATGGGCAGGTCTTTCTGGATGCGAACTAGAAAAAGTAACAGGAGTAAAAGGAGCAATATTCTGTCACTCCAACAGATTTATCGCAACAGCTAAAACAAAGGAGGCTATAAGAAAACTAGCAACAAAGGCTTTACAATAATTTTACACTTTAAAAAAATAAGCATAGACAAGAAATAAATTATCTAGTTATACTATATATATAATTAAGGAGGAAATGTTATGATTTGTAACAAATGTGGACAAGAAAATGGAAGTAATACTAATTTTTGTATTAAATGTGGAAATCCATTAATGAATACACCATCAACAGTAGAGAACAACAATATGAATGCTAATATAACTACAGGAAAGGTAGTAAATAGTAACATAGGGCTAAACCAAGAGCAAGTAATAAGTAATAATACCAATAACTCTGATTTAAACTATTTTAAATTTATGATAGAGACCATTCTAAAGCCAATAAAAACATATAAGAAAGAGCATGAGCAACTACAAGTACCAAAAAATGCAATTATACTTTCAGTAATAACTTCAGTATTAATAATGGTATTAAACTTAATAAAAACAGTAATTAACACAGTATACCAAAAAAGTTATTTTACTGATAAAGTAGAGATAGACTTTACAAGATTAAAATATATTGAATGGACAGATGTAACATTAAAAACATTTATCTTTATTATAATAGCTATTTTTGCCATAGCAGGAATCTATTATATAGGAAATCTAATCGCTAAAAAGAAAGCAAACTATATGAAATTAGTAGGAATAACTTCAACATCTATGATTCCAGCCATTATATGTGGTAGTCTATTAGGCCCTATTCTATCTCTTATCTATTCACCACTTGGTACACTAACAGGCATAGCTGGATTGATTTATTCAATTTTGATTTTTACAAAAGAAGTAAATGAAGAGGTGAACTTCGAAGAAAAAGATTATGAGATATATTATCATACAGCTTGCTTTCTATCAGTAATATTAATTGCCTATATAGTTATTGCACTAATATTAAAAGATGCTATAAGCCTATATAGTATGCTTGGGTAATAATTAATTAAAAGGATAAGGATTAAGAATTTATTGCGAACAGAATAAGTTCTTTTTTTTATTATAAAAACATAAGAAATGATAAGAGGTGGATTATGTTTTTTAAAAAGATTGATGAGCGAATTAAACTATTATTTTTAATTATGTTATTACTATTTATATTTATTATTCTAAGAGTATTCTATATCCAAATGATTGATTATAAGAAACTAAATAAGTATGCATCTGATTTATGGAGTAGAGATCTACCAATAGAGGCAAATCGTGGACTAATTTTAGATAGGAATGGTGTAGTACTTGCTGATAACCTAACGACAACATCCCTTGTACTTATACCAAATCAAATTAAAAATAAAAAGGAGGTTACTCAAAAGTTAGCAGATATTTTGGGCGTCACTTTTGAAGAGATGAAAATACACGTCTATAAAAAGACATCAATTGAAAGAGTACATCCTGAAGGAAGAAGATTATCATATGATATAGCTGAAAAAATTGCTGCCCTAGAATTTGATGGTGTATATCTTGTAAAAGAAGCAAAAAGGTATTATCCATATGGAAATATATTATCTCATAGCCTAGGTTATGTTGGTATAGATAATCAAGGATTGTCTGGGTTAGAACTTCAATATGATAAATATTTAACAGGAAAAAGTGGAGCCATAAAATATTTCTCTGATGCGAAAGGAAATAAACTAAATTTATCTGATTTATACGTAGAGCCACAAGATGGGATGAATCTAACCTTAACAATTGACATAAATATTCAAAAGTCCCTAGAAAGAGAACTAGATAATATTGTAGACATGTTTTCACCAGATATGGCTCTTGCAATAGTAATGGATCCAAAAACTGGAGAGATTTTAGGTATGGGCTCTCGCCCCGACTATGATCCAAATAATTATCAAAATTTCTCACAAGAAACATTGAGTCGTAATCTTCCCATTTGGTCATCTTATGAACCTGGTTCAACATTTAAAATAATTACAACTGCATCAGCTGTAGAAGAGAAAGTAGTGGACCTAGAAAAAGATCATTTCTACGATCCAGGAAGCGTTAATGTAGATGGATCAATATTAAAATGTTGGAAAGCTGGAGGTCATGGTGAACAAACTTTCCTTCAAGTATTACAAAATTCTTGTAACCCTGGATTTGTAAAATTAGGCCAACTTTTAGGCAAAGAAAGATTATTCTCCTACATTGATAAATTTGGATTTGGAGAAAAAACTGGAATTGATCTAAATGGAGAAGGAGAAGGAATCATCTTTAATTTAGATAAGGTTGGAAATGTTGAACTTTCAACTACAGCCTTTGGACAAGGAGTAAGTGTCACCCCAATTCAACAAGTAACCGCAGTATCTGCTGTAGTAAATGGAGGGTACTTAAATAAACCCTATATAGTTAAAAATATCGCCGAAAAGGAAACAAATACTATTATCAAAGAGTACAGTACCACCCAGGTTAGAAAAGTAATAAGCAGTGAAACATCAGCGATCATGCGTCATGCATTAGAAAGTGTAGTTGCAAAAGGTGGGGGAAAAAGTGCATATATTGAAGGATATAGGATAGGAGGAAAAACAGGAACAGCCCAAAAAGTAAAAGATGGGAAATATATGGTAGGAAACTACATTATGTCGTTTATGTCAGTAGTTCCATCAAATGATCCAGAAGCCGTTTTCTACCTAGCTATTGATAATCCAAAAAACACAGCCCTTTTATCAAGTTATACAACAACACCCATCGCAAGACGTATTCTTCTAGATATAATTGATGCTTTAGGTATTGAAAAACAAGAAGGCGAAATGGAAAAAGATTTGGAATGGACAGACAAAGTAACTTATAAAGTACCAAATGTAGTGGGAAAAAGTGTAGAAGAAGCCAAAAAACTACTGCCAAATTTCACAATAGAATACTCTGGAAATGGAGATAAAGTTGTAGAACAATCTCCTGCAGCAGGAGAAAAATTAGAAGATCAAGGAACGATAAGATTACTATTAAATTAAAAATCCTAGAATTTATTTTAATAGCTTTTCAAAATAGAAATATTATGATAGAATAAACATCACTTTAAGGGGTGATGTTTTGTGTTAAAAGATGACATTATAATTGCACAAAAGATAATGGAAAGGTCCTGTTCAAATTACAAAAAGAATCTACACCATACTACATCAGCTATCTATAAACAATCAAATGAAAGAATGAGAGAGTATTTAAAATACTTTAAAGATAAGAAGGATATATTAAGTGTAATTGCTTCATCTGATCAAATTTTAAATATGATTTTAGAAGGTGCCGAAAATATAGATGCTTTTGATATAAGCAGCTTCCCACAATACTTTATGTTTTTGAAACTAGCAGCGGTAAAATCTCTAACAAGAGAAGAGTATATTGAATTTTTCTTTGATAGAATCACAACAGACGAAAAATATGATGACATGTATGATTTAATAAGTAAAAATTTATCCAAAGATACAAAAGAATTCTGGGATAGCTTATTTCATTTTTATGATTGGTGTGAAATATACGAATCAGCTTTATTTTCAAATGATCCTATATCAAATAGTTATACAATAGGAGAAAATAAATATTTAGAAGAAACCGAATTTAATAAATTAAAAGACTTAGTAGATAAAGTAAATATAAATACTTGTCAAAGTGATTTTCTAGATCTCTCTGGAAAATTAACTAACAAATATGATCTAGTGTATTTATCAAATATTATCTATTATGTAAATTTATTAGAATATAAAAAGACTCTAGAAAAAATAGACTTAAAGGAAAATGGAGAAATACTTTCCTACTTCTATAAAAAAGAAGACCATGTACTAGAGTACTTTAAAGAAAATAATTATAGCTTTAATCAGTTCGAAGAAACAACATCAGGTATATTAGTATATAAAAAATCAAAGTAATATGATAAGATAATGGTATGAGGTGAAGCATTATGAAAGATTTAGAAAAAAGGATTGAAGCAATAGAGACAAGAAATAAAAGAGTAGAGACAGATAAAGCTTGGGAAACAAGCAGGACAAGAAAAATATGTATCATGGTATTAACTTACATCATAGTAATTATATATTCCTACTTTATAAGAAATTTTGATAATGTACTATTAAGTTCTTTAGTTCCCGTTATTGGTTTCACTCTATCAACATTATCACTTAAACTAATAAGAAAATTTTGGGAAAATAAAATAGATAAAAGAAAGTAGAGGTAGGTATTATGAAAAAAGACATAAAACAGCAATTAATAGATGAAAAAAATAAAAATATAGAAAAAATAGATAAATTAGATAAAAAGATAGATATTTTAAGAGTTAACACTCTCGGTAATAAGATAACACTATCATTTGCTTTATCAACGTTTGCATATGTTCCCATTGCATTTTCTATGATGGAAATAACACTTTCAAAAGTTATTCCCTTAGAATTAATTCCATCACTTTCATTGATAGTTCCCACAGCAATTGGAGTAACAGCAGAAACATTAATAAATAAAAAAGATAAAATAAAAGAGAAACTAGAAATATTTTCAAAAGCAAAAACAGAAAAAGAAAAGTTTGAGGAACAAACAAAATATAAAATTGAAAAAGAAAAATTGGAAAGCTACAATAAAATAATTGATAAGACTCTTGAAAGAATAACTGCAGATGAGGCCCTAATAAACTCTCTTTCTGACAACTATAAAATTGCAGAAAAAGAGGATAATAGAACAAAAGAAGAAATAGAAAAAGATATTAAAGGTACCCAACAATTACTGGAAGAAAAACATAAAGAAATTGACACTCTAGCAACTCAAAAAACTTTAAAAGATACCTTTTGGAAAGTAAGAAGTAAAGTTGAAAGATTTGACCACGTAATAACTAATACTGCCTTTGGATTTATGATTCTCTTTTTCCTATATAATATGGCATCTATAATGACTATACAGGCAGGGGCAACATTACCAGGAGGACTATTAGGGCTTTTTGCTCCAGGAATAATTGGCGGTGTTACAGGAGCTAGTTATGGAATAAAAAAACAAAAGGATGAGACAAAAGCATTTAGAAATATAAATAAAAGTTTAGGAGAAAATGCTCTTGATGATTTTACAAACAACACAGAACTAAAAATGAAAATAGAAAATAACAATATAGAAAGATTTGATCTTGAACTTGAACAAGTAATAAATGATACCGCCGCTATAAAATTACAATTAGAAAAAGATAAACAAAAAATAACTGAAACATCTAAAATGTCGGACGGAAAAGAAGTTATGGATAACTTCATGAAAAAATTACAAAAGAATGAATTAAGTCATGAAAAAGAACCTGAATTAGGAGAAGATGTAGTAATAGATGATAAATTTATTGGAAGTGAATTAGAACAATATGATAAATTATTGAACTCTCCAGTAGTAGAAGCAGTAACAGGAAAAAGTTTAGTTAAGAAAAAGGGAACGCCTAAAAAATAAATGATAAGAACAAAACTATTGTAAAATATTAAGAAAAAGTATATAATAAGCACTAATTAGGAGGAGATTACATGACTCTATCAACGCTTATATATTACTTTCTACTTAGTATTTTACTTTTAATTTGTATAAATTACTTAAAACGAAAATATTTATTAAATGATATGAATACAATTATTTTTACTATTATTTTATTAATCTTACTTGCCGGATTTTATCCAAATAACAAAAATATTTTTATAGTGGTAGTTTTTGAATTTATTATTGATATGATTTATACTACCTATTTTTTGACAGAAGACTTTTTTAAAGAGGATAAAAAGAATATAACTTTCTATTTCGTTTTAATAATAATTTCCTATATAGTGAATACTTATTTTATTAATAGAATGGATTATATTTTTCCTAAAAATAGTGAATTAAGAATAGTGATATGGACAATTATCATTTTATTCTTGTATAACTTCTTTAAGGATAAGACAAATCTAAGTGAAGAAAAGGTTAAGAGGAAAGTATTAGATAATGAGGAATATATAGTCATAAATTATGCTAAGTTCAAAAGCAGATATAAGGAAGAGATAGATTTAGAAAACAAAAATCTAACAAACCTAATCTATTCTATAATGATCTATGAAAACTATAATAGACCCTTGATACTTAGAAAAATAGATACAACTAAATTTAAGTTTACAAATAAAAAAACAAAGCAAGGAATTATGCAAGTAAACTCTAAAAAGTTAATAGATGATATAGACAGTATTCACTTAGTATGTAAAAAGATAGATAGAATTTATAAGAGAAAGTTAACCTCATCGAAAAAAAATGATATAATGAAAGAAATAATCAAAGAGTATTATAAAAATGCTGAAAAAGAAGAAAATATCCTAAATATTTATGAAGTAATATGTGAATTTTCTAAAGAATAATTGGAGTGGTGATATGAAAAAAGTAGTAGTTGGCATGAGTGGAGGAGTAGATTCATCTGTTGCGGCAGCCCTTTTAAAAGAACAAGGATATGAAGTGATTGGGGTAACATTTAAATTTGCTGAAGATTTTGCTGCAACTGATGCAATTGCAGTCTGCAAAAAATTAGGTATTAAACATTACATAGTTGACTATAAAAAAGAATTTAAAGAAAAAGTAGTAGATAAATTTATAGAAGATTATAAAAAGGGAATTACCCCTAATCCATGTGTCATGTGTAATAAAAACGTCAAACTAAAATTTCTATATGATCAGATGATTAAACTAAATTGTGATTATATGGCAACGGGGCATTATGCAAAAGTTAAGAATAATAAATTATATAAAAGTGCTGATTTAAATAAAGACCAAACCTATTTTCTTTGCGAAATAAAAAAAGATTGGTTACCCAGAATACTATTCCCGTTAGAAAAAGTCGAGAAGGAAAAAGTAAGAAAAATAGCTAAGCAGTATAAATTAGACAATGCCAATAAGAAAGACTCTACAGACGTGTGTTTTATAACGAAGACTTTTAAAGAATATATGAGTCCAGAACTCGGAGTAAATGAAGGTGACATAATAGATATAAAAACAAAAGAAAAAATAGGAACACATAAAGGATTATCTTACTATACAATAGGGCAAAGAAGAGGTCTAGATATAGGAGGAACAAAAGACAGAACATTTGTAGTAGGAAAAGACATAGAGAAAAATATTTTATATATTACAATAGGAGAAGATGATAGCTTATTATCTGATGCTTGTATTTTAGAGAAAGTAAATTATTTGAGTGATAAAAAAATAAAAGATTGTACTGCCAAATTTAGATATCATCAACAAGAAGTAAAAGTAACAGTAGAATTTTTAGAAAATAAAGAGATGCTTATAAAATATCCAACAGGTGTAAAAAGTGTCACTCCAGGACAAGTATGTGCCCTATACAATAAGGAAGAATGCCTGGGCGGTGGAATCATTAAAGAGGTTAGAAAAAATAACAAAAAATTATGGTATTTATAGAAAGGATAGATTATGAGAAGAAGAACCAATATAGCAACAATAATATTAGTACCAATAACTAAGAGCGAAAAAGAATACTGTGAAACTATTAAAGAGTACAAGAAACATATCTATATTTTATATAGAAGTCCAAATAAAGGCGGGATTCAAATGAAGCCAGATTTAAAAGAAGGAAGTATCAGAAATAAAGATAAAGCTTGTTTTTTTGGGGTTGAATCATTAAAAGAACTAAATTTAGATAAGGTAATAGATAGACCAATATATAAAATATATTCAAAAAATAAGACAACGATTGAAAATTATGAAATTTTAAACAGTGTCTCAAATAATCCAACAGATGTATGGTTAGATAATATTATAAGTGGCTCTTATAAAATAGAAAATAATAACGAAAAACAAATGATAAAAAAATAATAAAGTGTCTAATAAAAAGAAAAAGACACTTTTTATATATATTTAAGTATAAAGTATGATAAACTATAATCGGTGAATGCTATGAATGAGAATATAGGGGCTAAAGGTGGAAGAAAAGATAGAAAAAGGACCTTAATAATTACATATGAAAACAAGAAAAAATTAAAAGAATATAATAATGAATTAAAAAAAATCAGACTCCAAAAATTAGAAAAAGAGGTAAGAAGACAACAAATTTTTACTTTTTTTAAGGCAACTCCAATTATCCTAGCTGGGCAAACGCTTCATTTAATATCTGCTGCAGTTAAAAATGATAAAAAAGATCTAAATAAAAACAGCAAAAAAACAGATGACTATAAAACAAAGAGTACACAAGTACTACAAATAAAAAAGCAAGAACCTCTTAAAGAAAAAGAGACCAATATTTTAGAAAATATTATTATTCATAAAGCGGTTCCAGTAAGATTAATAGAAGACGAAAAGAAAAAGAAAATAACACAAGATTTAGAAGAAGATACAATAAATAAGGATATTCTTCCTAAAACTAATGTGAATATAGATAGTAAACTATCAAATATAGAAATAAAAAAGGAGCCACTCTTTCAAACAAATATAGAAAATAATAAAAAACAAATAGAAATAAAACAAGATAACAATAAAGGAATAAGTAACCAATTACATAGTAAAATAGGTGTACCCAAAGTAAAAAGAACAGGTATAGATATAAAAGCAGAAAATATAGAGAATATCGAGTCTCACAAGAATACTGATCAATTGCAAAGTTTAGAAAATAAAGAGATATTAAATAAATATGAAAGAAAACTAAAAGATATAAGAAGTGACTTAAAAAAATTAGAGTTTGAATATTTCTTGATACAAGAAGAGGTAAACGATTTATACAGAAAAAAAGAGGCAGAAGAGTTACTAAATAAATTAAATATAATTATCAAAAAAATAGAGGAATTAAAGGAAAAAATTAAAATTGATAATCTTGACTCTTACGATGAAAAATATATTGAATCTTTAGTAAATGAATATATACTTGAATTTAATGATAAAAAAGTAGTAAAAGAAATAAAGGATTCTGATTTGTATATTTTAATAGCAGAAAAGCTTAATGAATTGGACTCTGAAAAAGATAGATTATCTTTAAAAGTCACAACTAGAAAAGAACAGTTAGCAGTTGATGAAGAAAAACTAAAAGATTTAACTGAAAAATATTATAATTTTAAGAATATAAATGAGACTCTATTAGAAATGCAATACGAGCAAGAATACATATTAAGAAATTTAGAGGAAAAGGTGAAAAATTCAACCAGTGAAATAGAAAAAGTCACTTATGAAGTAAAAGTCATGAATAAAGAAAGCAATAAGCTTTTAAAGAAAATGGCACTATTTTCGATGCTACAGGGGGCGAGAAGTTCCAAAGTTATGGCAACTATGACTGCCTACTTTCTATACCTTATGAAAAAAGTAGAAAAACCCAAGTTAGAAAGGAAAACGTATAAGAAAATTAAAGTAGAAGATTATAGCCTTGATATAGAGAGTAGTATAAGTAAAATAGAATCAACAGTAAATCTATTAAACACTACAACAACCACACTAAAGAAAACAATAAAAACATTTAAAAAAGATTATGAAGAGTATTTTGATATACTACCAGAATGTGGGGCTTTATTAAGCAACTTAAATAAAGTACTAGATAGTCTTCAAGAAAAAGAATATGAGTTAAATAAAATAAAAGAACAACAAAAAAAACTACTAGATAAAAATAATCAAAAAGTAAAAAAAATAAGAGCAACTAATTAATGTCAAATTTTGTCTAACTTAAACCTTTTTCTCATAATATATAATTATTTGTGATATAATATTGCAAGAGGAATGGAGTGAACATAATGTTATTATTAACTAAAGCAATATTTGCAATAATGATTGGTTTTTTAGCATCAGCAGTATTAGGACTAATTATGGTTCCCTTACTAAAAAAATTAAAAGTAGGTCAAAAAATAAGTGTTTTTGTAGGAGAGGCACATCGTAAAAAAGAAGGTACTCCAACGATGGGAGGGATAATTTTTATAATCCCTACAATCATTTCAACCTTATTTTTGGTTATTACAAATAAAATAGCATATACATCTAACTTAGGTATAGTTCTGCTTGTATTTTTAGGTTATGCTTGTATAGGGTTTTTAGATGATTTTTTATCAATCAGAAGAGGCAGTAATGAGGGCCTTACAACTTATCAGAAATTAATGATGCAAGTTTTAATTGCAATTGGATTTTTCTATATCTATATGAGAAATGGTGGACAGACATCTTGGGTTGTGGGAACTCTTCATATTGATATAGAAATGGGTTGGCTATATGGATTGTTTATTCTCTTTGTCTTAGTCGGGGCATCAAATGCAATAAATTTAACTGATGGTTTAGATGGCTTAGCAGGAGGATTATCAGCTATAGCATTTATTGCGTTTAGTTTAATCTCTTTAATGGTTGGATTTGAAGATATTGGTATATTCAGTTTGATTTTAGTTGGAAGTATCATAGGATTCTTAATATATAACACACACCCTGCGAAAGTTTTTATGGGAGATACAGGGTCTCTCGCATTAGGAGCTACAATGGGAACGATTGCCATATTGACCCATAGAGAATTAACTCTACTAGTAGTAGCCGGAATTTTTGTAATAGAAACATTAAGTGTTATTATTCAAGTACTATGGTTATATGTATTTAAGAAGAAATTATTCTTAATGACACCACTTCATCACCATTTTGAAAAACTAGGTTGGAGTGAGACTGATATAGTAAAATTATTTTGGGTAGGAGGATTAATCCTTGCTATGGCAGGAATTATCTTTGGCGTTTGGTTATAATACTTTAAAATATAAGTAAGAGCTATTAACTAGTTCTTTTTTTTGTTTACAAAAATATAATTTAATAGGGTGATGCTATGAAACAACTAGACAAAATGTTATTTATAGCAGTAATAATACTTTCACTTTTTGGACTAATTATGATTTATTCTGCATCTAGCATATGGGCAGAATACAAATTTAATGATAGTTTTCACTACTTTAAGTTTCAGGCAGCCTTTCTTGTTGTAGGAATAATCTTAATGTTAGTCATCTCTAAAATAAATTATAAAATATATTATAAAAAGGCAAATATGATTTTATTAATATGTTTTATCTTACTTATTTTAGTTTTAATACCTGGTATTGGTAGTGTAAGAAATGGAAGTAGATCCTGGTTCGGAATAGGATCATTTGGAATTCAACCTAGTGAAGCTGCAAAACTTGGTATGATTATATTTACAAGTAAATATTTAACAAATAGTAATAAGTTTTTAAAAAGCTATAAGCAGGGAGTTTTTCCAATCTTAGGAATCTTATTTTTTATGTTTGGACTGATTATGCTTCAGCCAGACTTAGGTACAGGTACAATTTTAGTTTTATCAATAATCGTTTTACTATTTATTGCTGGAGTTAATATGAAATTTTTCTTTGGAATAGGTATTATAGGGGTTATTGGGATTATTGTTTTAATCATAATAGCACCATACAGAATGGATCGTATTACCTCCTTTGTAGATCCCTGGAGTGATGCTTTAGGTACAGGATTCCAAATCATTCAAAGTCTATATGCCATAGGACCAGGAGGCCTACTGGGAGCAGGATTTCAAAATTCTATTCAAAAACATTTTTATTTACCAGAACCACAAACAGACTTCATTTTCTCTATAATAGCAGAAGAATTTGGTGTTGTTGGGGCCTTTATTGTTGTAGGACTATTTTCTATCATATTATATAGAGGAGTAAAAATAGCTTTAGGTGCAAAAGATGCATTTTCTAAATACTTAGCATTCGGAATGATCTTTCAAATGATCTTTCAAACATTAATGAATTTAATGGTTGTTATTGGAATGATACCAGTAACTGGAGTAACACTACCATTTATAAGTTATGGAGGAAGCAGTTTGTTAATAAGCATGGTATCAATTGGAATTCTTCTAAATATATCGAGATATCAAAAATAAATAATGCTCCAAAATATATTTTTCTATAATAATTCAAAATATTTGACAAAGAAGATTGAGAATTACTGATGAGTATGGCGTATAAGAACCAATGTGATACGTGTATAGAAAAGACTCGCAAGGAAACAAAAAGTAAAGACTTAGAGGGAAAGTTTTATAATACATATTTATTTTCAATCGCAACTTTAATAGAAGAAAATATGTCAATACAGACTATTTTCAAATATAGAGAAATGGTGAATATATTAAAAGATTATTATAGAATAAAGATAAAAATAGAAAATATCAAGAAAATGAAAGATCATGATATGTCAATTGGTGGACATGGAAAAGTAAAATCGATAGTTTAATACTTTTCCTTTTTTTTGAGATATGATATCATCTATAATAGATAGGGTGATGAAAACGTGGATTTAAGAGACATAAAAGAATTTTTGAGTGATGCACTAAAATATATTATTACAGCCATAGTAGTAATAGTTTTAATAGTATATGTAGTAACATTTCAGCAAGTAGTTGGACCATCTATGTCACCAACCTTGAAGGATCAAGACATAGTTATTCTAAGCAAAATACATTATCGCCTATTTAAAGTAAAAAGATTTGATGTAATAGCTTTAAAATACAGTGATACAAAATATCTAATTAAAAGAGTAATAGGACTACCAGGAGATAAAGTGGAGTATAAAGACAATATTTTATATGTTAATGGTAAAGCAATTAAAGAGTCATTTATAAAAGACAATGTTATAACAGAGAATTTTTCAACGAATGATCTAGGGTATAAAAAGATCCCTACCAATATGTATCTCGTTTTAGGTGATAATAGAGAAAACTCCCTTGATGGAAGAAAAATAGGTCTTATTCCAAAAAAGGATATTTTAGGTAGAGTGAATATAAAAATATGGCCGATTACAAAAGTGAAATTAGTTAAATAATTGAAAAAGGAAAATTCCAGACAAAATCTTATAAGAATTTTGTTTTTTTGTATAGACAAGCTGCACATTTGTGCTATATAATAAGCTTGAATTCCAATAATTTCGATTGGAATGAGAAGTGAGTGATGTTGATTATCAAAAGGAAGTAAACAACATATAATTTTATGGGAGGTTAAAAATATGGAAGGAAAGAAAAAATATTTCGCTCTAGTTCTATTTCTATTCTTAGGACTAATGATTTTTACATTTGCAAATCCTGATGATGAGTCATTAGAAGAAGTAGGAAAGAAAAAGAATGGAAATGAAACAGAGGAAGTAACAAACAAAAGGAAAGAAAAGAAAGATACTGAGATATTAGATGAAAATACATTAGATATAGCAGAAGATACAACACCCGTAGGAATAACAATCAGAAGAAATAATGTATTAAACAATAATACAAATAATGCATTTGATAATAGCAATAATAACGTAATCACAGATGATAGTTATGAAAAAGCTTTGGCTGCAGTTGTATTAGCAGAAAAAACACTTTCTAATAACAATGTTAACTCTGCACAACTTTTAGTAAACTCAGTAACAAATAATAATCAAAAACAGGAGCTAAATGAAAGATTAAGTGCAGTAAAAGATGCCATTAATGCAATAGAATTAGTTCAAAAATTAGAAAATATGGTAAATGATGCATCAAACAAGGAAGCAATGGACGAATCAAGAAATTACCGCACAGATGAAGAAATCATTAAAATAGTAAGTGAAGTCACAAACGCTACAGTAAAAAATGATTTACAAAATCGTCTTAATGTTTTAGCTAAATTATTAGATGATGAGTCAGGCCCAGTAATTTCAGGAATAGATAATAACACATTCACTAAAAAAGAAGTAAAAATAGAAGTAACAGATGATAATGATATAACTATAAAGACAACCCTTAATGGAGAAGAAGTTGATTTTACAACAACATTCACAAAAGAAGGTACTTATGTAGTAACAGCAATTGATAAAGCATTTAACGAAACAACTATAACATTTACAATTGATAAGACCACTCCAAAAATAACAGGAGTAGAGGATGGAGTATATTATAATACTGATGTAACACCAGTTATCGAAGAAGATAATATTCAAAATGTTACAGTTATGTATAATGGTAAAAAGATGACTACATATAAACCAGGAGATACTTTAACAAAAGATGGAACATATAAGATTAGAGTATCAGACAAGGCTGGTAATAAAGTTGGTTATATTACATTTACTATTGATAAAACAGTTCCAACTGCAATAGTGACAAAATCAAACAATGATAAATCAACAAATAAAGATGTAGTAGTAACAATAAAGGCAGATGAGGAAGTCCTTTTACCAGAAGATTGGACTAAAGTAGATAATACTACTTATCAAAAAACATATTCCGAAAATGGAAAGTATTCAGTTAAGATGACTGATAAAGCTGGAAATCAAACTGAAGTAAAATTTGAAGTAAAAAGAATCGATAAGGTTGCTCCAACCGCAATAGTTACAAAATCAAATAATGATAAAT
This sequence comes from uncultured Mycoplasmatota bacterium, assembly GCA_948465965.1. GTDB lineage: Bacteria > Bacillota_I > Bacilli_A > RF39 > UBA660 > CAJMSU01. The sequence continues at coordinate 4,535 of CAOJYR010000003.1, read as the reverse complement.
CAACAAACCAAGATGTAGTAGTAACAATTAAGGCCAGTGAAGCAATTTATAAACCAGAAGGATGGACAGAAGTAAAGACAAATAAAGAACATGAATTTACAAAAACATATTCTGAAAATGGAAAGTATTCAGTTAAGATTACTGATAAAGCTGGAAATCAAACTGAAGTAAAATTTGAAGTAAAAAGAATTGATAAGGTTGCTCCAACTGCAATAGTTACAAAATCAAATAATGATGAACCAACAAACCAAGATGTAGTAGTAACAATTAAGGCCAGTGAAGCAATTTATAAACCAGAAGGATGGACAGAAGTAAAGACAAATAAAGAACATGAATTTACAAAAGTATATTCTGAAAATGGAAAGAATTCTGTAGAAATCACTGATAAAGCCGGAAATAAGGCAACTATTCTGTTTGAGGTTAAAAATATTGATAAAATTGCGCCAACTATCAAAGTTAAATCAACATCAAAAGGAACAGATGGAATTTATAGTAAAATTGATTTAAAATTATCAGACAACGTTGGACTATTAGCGGTGATTGTTAATGGAAAAGAGTATAAAAGATCTAATAAGATTAACGATTTAAATTTCCAAAATGTCAATAATTATGTTGAGGGTGAGAATACAGTCGTATTGAAAGATAAAGCTGGAAATGAGACTATGTTCACATTTACTCTTGATACAACTGCTCCAACAATAGGGAAAATGCAAGTATGGAATGCTACTGATCAAAGTAACTCTTATATAAGAAATGGTCAAGAAATAAGAGTATTGGTAACATTCTCAGAAAAGCTAAGAAAAGACCCAATCATAAAAATAGCTGGTAAAGAAGCAGAAATTAAAAATATTTCTCAAAATGGAATAGTAACTTATTCAGCATCATTAGTAATTCCAAAAGATGAAAAGGATCTAAAAGAAGGTCTTGTGAAAATAGAAATAAGCGGATATGAAGATCAAGCTGGAAATAAGGGCGAAACTTTTGATGAAAGTAGCGCAACAAAAAATATCACTTATGATAGAACTGCTCCAAGGATGACAGTAAAAAAAGAATCTGTAGGAGAAAATGGAATTTATAGTAAAATTAGTTTCACATTGTATGACAATTACATGTTAGCGAAGGCTATTGTAAATGGAAAAGAATATTCAAGATCAAATAACTGGAACGATCTAAATTTCCAAAATGTTAATAATTATGTCGAAGGAGAAAATACAGTTACATTACAGGATAAGGCAGGAAATGAGACAGTGTTTAAATTTATTCTTGATAGAGAATCTCCAAAAGCTGTAAGTACTACTTATTCAACTACTGAATTAACAAATGAAAATGTAACAGTAACTATTCGTGTAAGTGAAGAAATTAAACCAGTTGAAGGATGGATCTTATCAGAAGATAAGAAAGCTATCTCTAAAGAATTTGAAGAAAATGTTAATGGAAATGTAACTATTTCTGATTTAGCCGGAAATAAAGTTACAAGATATTACTCAATCAAAAATATTGATAAAAAAGTGCCAACTGCACAAGTAAGTTATAGTAATACTGAGTTAACCAACAATAGTGTCATAGCAACATTAACATTTGATGAAGAAGTAAAAATAATTGAATCGGGAACTTGGAATCCTAATGATGGATATGCTACAGTATTTAAAAAGTCGTATCCACAAAATAGTAAGCAAACAGTAAAATTTATGGATAAAGCAGGAAATATTGGAACGATTAAAGTAGAAATTACAAATATCGATAAGAAAGCTCCAAGTGCTACTGTAACAGTATCAGACGAAGTAAGAAGTGATAATGGAAAATGGGTAAAATTTGTTTTTGATGAAGAAATCGACATAGCTACATTACCACAGGGAATGACAAAAGTTTCTGGTGAAAAAAACGCATATACAAAAGTATATTATAAATCAGGAAATTTGACTGTAAAAGATAAAGTAGGTAATGAAGCCATTATCCCATTTGAAATTTAAAGTATGTAAAGTTAAAATGTAAAATTTTAGCTTTTTCTTTTGTAAAAAAATGAAATATGATAAACTAGGATTATAAATAACATAGAAGGGGAAGTGTTTATGGCATATATAAAATATAAAGAATTAACAAAATACTTCGATTTTAAAAAGGAAATAGATATTAAAGATTTACCGGATTATACAACAGAGTATGTAACTGATAATGAGAAAATTTTATTGGGATATCAAACAAGTAGAGATCATGCGGTTTTTACAGATAAGACAATGATTTTATTTGATAGAGATATAATTGGATCCTACAAAAAAATACATATTATTCCATATGAATCTATATCAACTAGCGCTATTTGCTTTAAACCAGGAAAAGCAGAAATATTATTATCTCTAGATAGTGGGTATCAAATGAAAATAAACTTTGTCAATATGAATCACGACAAAAAGGAACATTTAAAAATTGTTTATAAGGCAATGATGAAACATTCTAGATAAAGAGAGGAAATCTTCTTTTTTAGTATAAAACGGGGTGAATAAAAATGAAAAGGATAGATAAAATTAATTATTATTTAGATATTGCAGAGTCTGTATTAGAAAGAGGAACCTGCTTAAGAAGAAATTTTGGAGCAATAATTGTTAAAAATGATGAAATAATTTCAACTGGTTATGTTGGAGCACCACGTGGAAGAAAAAATTGTTGTGACCTTAAATATTGTATGAGAGAAAGATTAAATGTTCCACGAGGAGAAAGATATGAACTTTGTAGAAGTGTTCATGCCGAACAAAATGCGATAATAAGTGCTGATAGAAAAAGCATGCTTGATTCAACATTATATTTAGTAGGTAAAAACTATAAAGATGATACTTATGTTGAAAATGCAAGACCATGTGCATTATGCAAAAGAATGATTATCAATGCTGGAATTAAAGAGGTAATCATTAGAGATAGTAAGAAAAAATATACTATAATCCAAGTTAATGATTTTATAGAAAATGATGAAAGCCTAGATGCTGTGTTTGGCTATTAAGAAAAAAACAATAGGATATCCTTTATGTAATTGCATAAGAGAAATAAATATGAAAAGTGCAGTAGTAAAACAAGGTGTAAATCAAAAAAAATTATTAAATAGAAACGCACTCATTTCTTGACTTAAATCCTACAAAAGTTTATCATATTAGAAGAGGTGTATTATGTATTACAATTATAAAAAACAAATGATAAAAAATGGGCTAATAATAGCACTCATTTTCTTAGTTGCGATTACCGCAACCCATCATATATACTATAAGTTTAAAAGTGAAAGAAATATTGATTATAACTCTAAATCCTTGGATGTTATTTTTCATGAGAAAAGTGGAGATAAAGTAACTTTAAATAAAATAACACCAGTAACAGACTCAGTAGGATTATCATCAAATGCTTATACATTTACAATAAAAAACAACTTAACAGTACCTGTTAATTATAAAATAAAACTAATCGATGATATAGAAACAGTCGAGGCTGATGCTTGCAATGATTTTCAAATTGCTAAAAATATAATTAAGGTTTCTATCAAAGTAGCTAAAGATAATAAAATATATTATTTAAGTGACTTAAATGATAGCATATTATTAAATGAAAAAATAAAAGCATTAGAAGAAAAAGAATATACTATAAGAGTTTGGACATCGAATGAGTCACAACCACTAGATAATATGCATTACCATGGAAAAATTCAAATTATAGAGCAGAATGATGATATAGCAAAAGCAGAGTAACAGGAGGAATTATGGATATAGACTTAAGCTTATTACATAGTAAAACGATAGATGAAATATCTATTACAGGAATTTATACTATTCCAGATGACTATATAGATAAAAAACTAGTAACAGCCCTAAATAACATCGATGTGGAAGGTAAGATATATATAGGAAATAATGAAGAAGATAGGATAAATTGTACAATAAGGGGATATATAATCTTAGAAGATTCTATATCGCTAGAGCCAGTAGAATATCCATTTTCAATTAAATATGATGATATTTTAGAAGAAAATTCCAAAAAAAACAAAAATACACTTGATATATTTTCATTTTTGTGGGAAAATATTGTACTAGAGGTCCCCTTACAGTTTACTAAGGTTAAAGATCTCAGTAAATTTCACGGGGATGGATGGAAATTAATTAGTGAAGATGAGCTAGTTAAAAGTAATAATCCATTTAGTGAGTTATTAAAAGATTTTAAAGAGGAGTGATAATATGATGAAATTAGACATCCAAATGTTCGCAGTTCCTTTTCGTAAAGTTTCAAAAACAAGAAAAAGAATGAGAAGAAGTCATAACGCTATGGAAATTCCTGGAATGACTAAATGTCCAAAATGTGGAGAAATGATTAAGCCACATAGAGTTTGCTCAAAATGTGGAACTTATAAAGGAAAGAACGTAGTAGAAGTAAAAGAAGCTGAGTAATAGGCAGCTTCTTTTGTTTGACAAAAAAAAGTGGGAAGAGTATAATTTAGATATATAACAGAATAGAGAAGGAGTAGTCTATTATGAAGTTGAATAAGAACAAGAAACACATATATC
>CAOJYR010000002.1 GCA_948465965.1 uncultured Mycoplasmatota bacterium | reverse complement strand
AACAGAGATTTCTCTTTTTGTATGCATTCCCCAAACCATTTTACACTATCAAAGTTAATGATTTCTTGACTTTTTAGGCAAGATATGATATTATTTATCTACTTAATTTTAGGGGGAATAATATATATGAAATTTAAAAATTTGATATTTAATAGAAAGAAAATAGCCACTTTAACAACCATAGTGTCTTTGTCCATGATGCTTACTGGTTGTGGGGGAGACTCTAATAGTGAGAAAAATTCTCAGAATAAGGTAGTAGTTTCATCAACTACTTATGCTAAGGATAATTCATATAATGCAGGGTATTCAGATTCTTCCTATATAGAAGAGTTAGAACAGGAAAATGAATCTTTACGTGATGAGATTAGTCGATTACATGAAAATGATGGTGAATCTATAGAAAATATTGATGATGAGTATATGAATACTGAAGATGTTGCCAACGAAAGTACAACAGAGGTTGAAACGTTTTCTATGAGTGATTTGTATCTTGGAGTTGTTACTGATGTTAATAATGATGAAGAAGAACTTTATATATTTAAGCAGGTTTCATCTACCAATATATATTCTGAATATAATGATTCTTTTGAAGCTTATTATGGATTCCATAATTATGGTGAAGAGTGCGATAACGATTTTTGTGTCCGTTATGCTCATATCTTTGCTGGTGATCTTCAACCTTTATATTTATGCTTGACAGAAGAACAACAAAAAAATGTTTTGGATAATAAGAATCAAATTACTGGTGCTTTTTTGAATGATTTATTAAATGATTTACGAAGTGCATATCATTCAAAAGAGAATAAAAAATTGGTAAAATAATTTTATTAAACTGTTATTTTAACAGTTTTTATTATGTTGTTTTTTTACTATTAGAAGAATATATACTTTATAAATATTATATAAATAAAATAGATATTAATAGTTTTTTGTGATATACTTACTATGGTGATAGAATCATGGAAAAGAGAAAAACAAAAAAAGAAATTGTTCAAATGCTTTTAAGAAATAATGAGTTAGAAGAAAAAGATGAAGAAGAGCTTTTAGATTTATTAATAGATCAACCCATTTCTATTGATGTTGATAAACAGGAAGAAGCAAAGATGTCTCGAGGTGATAAGATCGCTGATAAGTTAAGTGAAGTTGCTGGTAGTTGGGGATTTATTATTGGATTTGTTTTGTTCTTGTTGGGTTGGATTATTTTAAATGCAGTTATTTTGCAGGATGGTAATAAAATAGATCCTTATCCATTTATTTTATTAAATTTAGTTTTATCTTGCATTGCAGCTATTCAAGCTCCAATTATTATGATGAGTCAGAATAGGCAATCAGAAAAGGATAGTCTAAGGAATCAGAATGATTATAGAACAGATTTAAAGAGTGAGTTGATACTTGAAGAGTTACATGATAAGATGGATGAGATTTTGAAAAATCAAAAAGTAATATTGAAACAGATTAAAGAAGGTGAAAGTGATGAAAAAAATTAGTTTACTTGTAGTTTGTTTATTTTGTATATTTCTAATTACTGGATGTGGTGATATGAGTAGTAATACTACTGCTTCAAAAAGTTCAAATGCTGGTAAGATTAAAGATATAGATGATTTAACTTCTTCGTCTGGTACTTTAACTTGTACTAGAGAAGGGACTGCTAGTGATGGAGTCATGCCTTCTTTTAATTATTATATTACCTATAAAAATGATAATATTTTAGTATTACACTCTGTAGAAATGATTACATCTGATAATAGCGAGAGTTTAGATCAATATGAAGAAGCTTATAAGAAAATTAATACTTATTATAAGGGATTGAACTATTATGATAGTGAAATAAAACGGACGAGTGATTCAGTTGCTAGAGATACTGTGATTAATTATGAAAAAATTGATATAGATAAACTTTTAGAAATAGAAGGAGAAGAGGATAATATTATTAAAGATGGGAAAGCGAAGCTTGCTATGTGGCTTGAATTTGCCTCTAAATTTGGTACTACTTGTAGTGAAGCTTAAAACTTTTCTCTTTGTTCGAGTAGTTTAACGGATAAAATTTTTCCCTCCGACGGAAAAGATGCGGGTTCGATTCCTGCCTTGAACACCATTATGCCGATTTAGTTTAGTGGTAAAACAGGCCCTTGGTAAGGGTCAGAGGACAGTTCAATTCTGTCATTCGGCACCATAATTTTGTTATAAAATAAGGAAAGAACCCATCTAGAGTTCTTTTATATTGATGATATTATTTTTTTGTGGACAACACGTAGACAACAAAATTTTAATCTAGTATATTAATGGTATTTATTAAATTATTTATATTTTTAAAGTGTGTATATTTATTATATCATAGTTATTGTTTTTTATTGCTATTTTTAATATTTAAAGGATTTATGAAAGTGAGTGATTAATAGTATGGTTCTTCCTGAAAATTATAAAGAAATATATCCATGTATTAATACCAGTGGTTTTACAGCGAATATATATGCAAATTTAGATTATACAGAGGCGTATAAAATTTATTTGAAGAAATTTAATTATGATGAAGCTAAAATGCATGAATTTTCTTTGTTGTGTAATCCAAATATTTTTGTGCCAATGGATATTCTTAGTTTACAAAGTAGAGATGATTTTATTGGTTATAAGATGGCATTTGATGATGGTAAGCCTTTATCTAGGTTAAGAGATGCTCATTTTTCTGAACTTATTGCTGCTTCTTTTGATATTTTAGATACATTGGCAGATGTTAGTGATCATCACTTTTTAATTACAGATCCTAATATTGATAATATTACTTTTTCTACAACTTATAAGTTAGTAGATACTTATTCTTTTTTATGGGCTAAAAAATTTTCAAAAGATAAAATTTTTGAAAGGAATCTAAAAAAAATTAATGTGTCTATATTAAATGGATTACTTGGTTTTTCATTTGACAGGGATATAGAGAGTTATTTTAGAAATTATCATTCAAAATATTTAGAAAAGATTCAAGCTTTAGATTCTAGTAAGTCTGACTTTTTATACTTATATTTATCTATGGTACAGGAGGCGACACAGGAAGATAGTTTGAAAAAGGTAAAGCAGAAGTTACGATATCCTTATTTATAATATGTGATTTTAAAGGCGTGCTTTTTTCGTTTTAGCTTATTTGTATTTTGTATTATGATATATAGTTAGTAGTATAATAAATCGTTATTATATGATGGGAAGTGGTATTTTGAAATTAACTAGTGAAGAGGCCTTAAAAATGATAGAGGATTCTAAAGGAAAAACAATACATGATGGTTGGATATATCATTCTATTTGTGTTGGAAGAGCTGCAGGGGTTGTTGCTGAAGCTCTTGGTTTAGATAGCGAGAAGGCTTGTACTTTAGGTTATATTCATGATATTGGTAAGGCGGTTGGTAAGTTTGGGGATCATGTTATGAATGGTTATTATTATTTGAAAAAACTTGGTTATGATGAAGAATATTATAATATCTGCCTTACGCATTCTTATTTAAATAATGACTATTTATGTACAGGAGCAGGTATACCTAAGGATATACCTTTTAGAACCAACTTTATTAAAACCCATGAATATACTATTTATGAAAAAATTATAAATTTATGTGATTTAATGTGTACAAATGTGGTTAATACAGTTGATAAAAGATTAATTGATGTAATTATTCGTAGGGGAGCTTATGAAAATACACAGTATCATGTTATAGAGGTTTATAAGCTTAAGAAGTATTTTGATGATTTATTAGGATATGATGTGTATGATTTGTTTCCTGAGATAAAAAATCATTTATAATGGATAAATTATGTGATAAAATTAGTTAGGAAAGAAGTGATTATATGTCTAAATTTATGCTTATTGGTGGAGGAAATGTAGGAAGAGGTCATACTTCTTATGAAACAGAAACTATTGATAAAGAAATAGTTAAAATGGCAGGTAAAGAAAATCCTAATTTTTTATTTATTGGGCTTGCCAGTAATTTTTCTGATTCTTATTATGATACGATGAAGAAAATATATAAGAATTTAGGATGTGAAACTGTATATTTAAAGAAGAAGAATATTTTAAATAATAGAGATATAGTAGAAAAGAAGATAAGTGATGCTGATATTATTTATTTTTGTGGAGGTGACTCTTTAAAACTTGTTCATGATTTGAAAGAATATGATATGGTTTCTTTAATTCAAGAAGCTATAAGTAATAATACAGTTATTGCTGGAATGAGTGCTGGTGCTATTATGGTTTGTTGTGATGGTTATTCTGATTCTTTGAGACTTAGGGGTGAAAGTGACAAATATGAATTTGTAGAGGGACTTAATTTTTTAGATATTTCCTTTTGCCCTCACTATGAATTAAATGGTGATAAAGCAGTTGAATTAAAGAATGATTTAATGGGGACTGATAAGAAGGTTATTGCTTTAGAAAATGGGGTAGCCTTAAAGGTAGTGGATGGTTCCTATGAAATAGTTAGGTCTATAGAGAATACAAATGCTTATATGTGTTTTTATGATAAAGAGGATACTTATACTGAAAAGAAGATGGAAAAAGATATAATTTTTAAATAATAATTAGAACATATGAAAAGATTTTTAATAATAAAATAGATTAGAGGTCTTTTCATTTTTTGTGTTTTTATGATATGATTGTAAAGAATAGGAAAGAGGTATGTATGAAGAGAAAATCTAATTATAAAACTATAATATCTTTTCTGTTTGTAGTAATTATTATTTTAGGTTCCATTTTTTATAAACCTGAGGATAATAATTCTAACAAAATAGAAAAACGAGAAGTGGAGAATGTTGTAAACTTAAGTGAAGGCAGTAAGTTAAAAATCTATTTTTTAGACGTAGGACAAGCAGATTCTATTCTTTTAACTAATAATGATAAATATATGTTAATTGATGCAGGGAATAATGCAGATGGTTCTAAGTTAGTAAAATATTTTCATGATTTAGGGATTGAAACTTTTGATTATGTTGTTGGTACCCATGCGCATGAGGATCATATTGGTGGAATGGATGATATTGTTGATTCCTTCAATATAAATAATTTTTATATGCCTGATGCTTTGACTACTACAAAAACGTTTGAGGATGTATTAGATGCTCTAGATAAAAAAAGCATTGCTTATCAGGTTCCTGAGGTGGATAGTACGTTTGATTTTGGAGACTGTACATTTGAAATTTTATATAGTGGTACTGATACTAAAGATTTAAATGATAGTTCTATTGTATTAAAGATGTCTTATGGCGCTATTTCGTTTTTGTTTATGGGAGATGCTACTAGTAAGGTAGAAGAGAAGATTATTAATAAAGATGTTAAAAGTGATGTTATGAAGATTGGTCATCATGGTTCTAGGTACTCTTCTTCTAGTAATTTCTTAGAAGAGGTCCATCCTCAATATGTTATTATTTCTGTGGGAGAAAATAATACATATAAACATCCTCACGCTATTACTTTAAAAAGATTGGAAAAAATTCAAGCTAGAGTTTACCGTACTGATAGGCAAGGAACTATTGTTCTTGATTCTGATGGTGAAAATATTACTTTTGAAACTATAAAAACAGATACAAATGGGTAGGTGAAGAAAATGAAATATGCAGTTGATCGAATTGAAGATGATATTGTAGTTCTTGAAGAGGTTGAAACTGGTAATATAAAAGAAGTCTTAAAGTGTAATCTGCCTGGGCCGATACAAGATGGATCTATTTTATCTTTTATTGATGGAAAATATTTTATTGATTTGGGGGAAGAAGGGGAAAGAAGAAATAGGATTAGAGAGAAAATGGAGAGGTTGAAAGGTTTAAACAATAAATAGTGTGCTATTTTTAAGGAGACTTTATGAGTAAAAATAAATATATTCTACCTTTTAAGGGATGTTGGTATACTGAGTATGGTGGTATAACGAAAAAAAATTCTCATTCATGGGATATTCTTTCACAAAGATATGCTTATGATTTTGAAATTAGAAAAAATAGTCTTCCTTATCATGACAATCCTCAAATTTTAGAAAATTATTATAGTTATTTAGAAGATGTTCTTGCTCCTTGTGATGGATTTGTGGTTGATTTAGTAGATCAATATGATAATACGCATATTACTGAGGATAGACAGGTTGTTTGTGATGTTTTGGATCCTAAGGGCAACTATATTACAATTAAGCATGGTAAGGGTGAGTATAGTACTATTTGTCATTTTAAAAAGGATACTTTTAGGGTTGGAGTTGGTGACATAGTTAGGACTGGCGATGTATTAGGGCAAGTTGGTAATAGTGGTAATACACAGGGCCCACATATTCATTTTCAAGTACAAAAAGGATATGATGCCAATCATGATAAGGGAGTAATTATTACATTTAAAGATACTTATAGTAATCATAAAAAAACAAAGTATTTAGTAAAAAATACTTATGTGGAAAGTAGTTTAAAAGATGGAAAAAATAAAGATAAATATACCAAATGATGAATATTTAATTGCTTCTAGTAAATTAGAGGAGGTAAATAATAGTTGTTTGTTTTCTAATTTAAAATTAATCACAAATTTAGATGAAATAGAAATTACTAGTTGTATTCTTTCCAAGTGTGATCTTTCTTTAAATAAATTTAAATATTTAGAGATTAATCATACGATAATAGAAGATAGTAATTTATCTAATTTGGATTTTAGTGAAAAAACTTTTTATCATGTTAAGTTTATTCGATGTAATTTGATAGGAGTTAATTTTAATGAAACGTTTTTAAAAAATGTTATTTTTGAAGAGTGTAATTTATCTTATGCAAGTTTTATAAAAACGAGTTTTAGAAATACTTGGTTTAGTAATTGTAAGATTTGTGATAGTTATTTTGATCATACAGACTGGACTCATGCTCGTATTCGTGATTGTCATTTAGAACATAGTGAGTTCTTTGAGAATAATCTTAACCATGCTGATATAACTACTTGTTTTGTTGATGGAATAAAAATAGATAATAAATCATTAAAGGGATTGGTCGTGTCAACAGAGCAGGCATTAGCTTTATCAAAATTTTTAGGGATTGTTATAAAGGAGTAAAAAATAGTTTGATTTTTTCTATTTTTATAGTAAATGTTATTTTAGAGTAAGGAGAATTTGATATGAAAGAGAAGACGAAATCAATTTTAGTTATTGTAGGAATGATTTTATTATTTATAATTATTTTATTGCCACCGATGTTTAGAATCTTTGTCCCTAGACAAGAAGGGGTTATTGGTAGTGAGGTAGATAAGGGTAATATGGGGGAGTCTAGTGAAGAGTCTTTATTATGCGAGCATGCATTATCTGATAAGTATATGGTATCTGCTGATATTCTATATGAAAATGATGTTTTAAAGCATTATATAATTAGTTATAATTACATTCATTTATCGGATTCTGTTGGTGATGATAGTTTGATAGCCAAAGAAGAATTAGAAAAAGATAGAGAGTATGTGTTTTTTAACTCTTTAAAAAACATCTCAATTAAACCAGAAAGTAATTCTGTTATTACAATATCTCTTGATGAGAAATTACTTAAGGATAATCCTGATTCTTTGGAATTAAAAAACTATTTTCAAGATGTTCACTCGTTAAGGGAATATTTAACTAGTATAGGGTATAGTTGTAAGCTGAATGAATCCTAGTTTTTGGTTAATCTAGTTGCTTTAATTTCTTTAATACATTTTCTTTTACATGATGAATGTTTTTTGTTTTTATCTTTAATTCGTGCGTTATTTTTTCGCTTGTTTTTAAGTTGGTTACTAGAAATTTTGCTTCTTTTAAGTAGAGTTTCTTTTTTGTTTTGTTTTGGATTTTATTGAAGGCTTTTTTTATTGTTTTTCCATCTTCTTGATAGTAATTATACTCATAATTTATTCCTTGTTCATCTTTTATAGGAATAATTTCTTTTAAGTATATTGTATAATGATTGTTCTTGAAGCTTACTCCTATTCCTTCAATAATTGCTAAATTATTTAATTCTACATAATGTGGAATATGTAGAAAATACGAAAAACTAATAAGTATTAAAAGTAGCATTAATCTTTTCATTATTTATATCTCCCTCTAACAACATTTTTTGTAAGTATAGAATTTCTTGTTTTAATCTTTTTATCTTTTTTAATAAATGAGTCAAATATTTCGTTTTTATCAAAAGGAATGATTGGAGCTAGATATGGATAGGTGAAATTTTTTATTGATAAGAGTTTGGTTACTAACATAATAAAACCAATTAATACTCCATAGATTCCAAAGAAGGCAGCTAGGAGTAATAAGAATATTTTATAGAATCTAATTACATTTACTAATTCGTTTGATGGAAAAATTAGCCCAGCGATTGAGGATATGGCGATAATAATAATCATGATAGGAGAAACAATTCCAGCACTGACAGCGGCATCTCCTAAGATGAGACCGCCAAGTATTGATACAGCAGATCCTGTTGTTGCGGACATTCTAATATCAGATTCTTTTAGTATTTCAAAAGAGATAATCATAAATAGGGCCTCAATATAGGCAGAAAAGGGAACAAATGTGCGTCCAGCTTTTAATATAAGTAGTAACTTTAAGGGAACTATTTCATAATTTCTAGTTGTAATCGCAATATATAAAGCAGGAGTAAATATTGCAATAAAGAAAGCTATCATTCTAATGATTCTAATGAAAGTAGTATTTAGATCTTTTTGGTAATAATCATCTGTTGTATGAAAAAAATCTATAAAAAAACTTGGCAAGATAATTGCATAAGGACTCATATCAGTAATAATTACTATTTTTCCTTCTAACAGTGCCATTGCACTTTTGTCAGGACGTTCAGTCATTACGACTGTTGGAAATAAGTTATGATCGTTTTCTAATGTTGATTTTAAATAACTTGCATCTATGATACCATCAATATCGATTTTTTCTAACTGTTTTATGATATCGTTTACTAGCTTTTTATTCACAATATTATTCATGTATAAAATACCAACTTTAGTTTTAGTACTTCTTCCTATTTCTGTATCATAAACAAATAAATCTGGATTTTTAATTCTTCTTCTGATAAGTCCTAAATTTGTATTAAAATTTTCTGAAAAGGCATCCTTTGGTCCAGTAATAGAAAGTTCACTTTCAACCTCGGCTATTCCACGATCTAAGTTTGCTCTTACTTCTATAGCATAAATTTTATAACTGATTATTATTAAGAACCCTTTATTTACATAATCTAGAATTTTATCTTTTTTGATTTCTATTAGATTTGTATCTGGTAAAATATTTGGTAGGTTTTTTAAATCTTTTTTATTTAATATTAATAATCTTCTTAAAATAAAGTCATTTATCACTGTAGAAGAGGTTAGGACTTCATTGAAAATTAAAAATGTTTTTTTGTTAGAAATTGTTACTTCTTTAAAAATATAATCACTAGAAGGACCAATTTGTTTTTTTATATTATCTATTAAAAGCATATAATCACCATTATTAGTATGGTGAGTTAGTCAATTTCTATGTATGATTTGGATTGCTTTTTGTTATGAAATATTTTATACTTGTAGGTATGAAGGAGGAAATTGGAATGAATGAGAAAAGGAAAATAACCAATATTGAACCAGCGACACCAGAAATGGCAGAAAGAGCAAAACTGGCAAAAAAACTTCATAGGGATGTTTGGGATATTGTAAGAAACAGTGTTACAGTGGGGATGCTTGGATCGTGTATGTTATATGGTGTTTTAAATTTTGAATTGGATGCATTACCAGCGATAATTACTTTTGGTGTAGCTGCTTGTGGTACTGCTGGAATGGTTATATCTGATTCAAAGGAAGTTGTTAATTCAATAATAGATGAGCAAGCTTCAGATGAAAAAAGGGAAGGAAAACGAAAATGATGGATGATAATACAATAATTACACTAGATAATAATCAGAGATATACTATTGTTTCTAAGATTAATTACGAAAATAATAATTATATTTACCTTGCTAATATTGATACAACTTCAGAGTTTATAATTGGAAAAGTAGAAAATGACGAAATTGTTATAATTAAGGAGCAACCGTTACTTAGTAATTTAATTTTAACGTTTGCTGGGACTATGAAAGACAATAATTAAATTGGGATAATCCCAATTTTTTGTCTTATGAATTCGATAATATGATAAGGGACAGATGTGATTGTAAAATATATAATAATAAGAAATAGTTTAGAGGTAGAATATGAAAGTTGTGATAGATAGACTTGATCATTATGGACGTGGTATTTGTAATATCGATGGAAAAATTTGTTTTGTAAAAAATGCGTTACCTAAAGAAGAGGTTGAGATAGAAATTATTAAGGAAAAGAAGAAGTATTTAGAAGGTAAGGTTGTTCAATATATTAAAAGTAGTAAAAATAGAATAAAAGAGATTTGTCCTTATAGTCATGTTTGTGGAGGCTGTAATTTAGGTCATATTTCTTTTTTGGAGGAAAATGAATTTAAGACGAAAAAAGTTAAGGATTTAGTAGAAAAGTTTTCAAATGTTAATTCTTCTTTGGTTAGAAATATTTCTTTTTTAGAGGATGGTTTTTATCGGAATAAGGTCGTATTTCATGTTAGCGATAAGAAGTTAGGTTTTTATGAGGAAAATAGTAACGATTTAGTTGAGATTGATCAATGTTGTTTGGTTGTTGGTGAAATAAATGCGTTAATTCCTGATTTAGAAAAATTAGTTAAAGTTAATGATATAGAAGAGATTACTGTTAGAGTGGGGAATGTTAGTAAAGAAGTTATGGTTTCTTTGAAAGGAGAGGTAACTGATTATTCTACTATTATAGATAAAGTTGATGTGGTTGTTATTAATGATAGGATTGTTACCTCTAAAAAAAGTATTCTTTCACAGATAGGAGAGTATAAATTTTTAGTTTCACCTGATGCTTTTTTTCAAGTTAATAGGAATGTGACAGAAAAATTATATGATGAAGTTTTAAAAAATGTTCGGAAAGATCATTCGTCTTGTGTTCTTGATTTATATTGTGGTACTGGAACAATTGGAATCTATATTAGTAAGTATGTTAAGTATGTAGTTGGAATAGAGGTTAACAAGATGGCTGTAGAAGATGCTAAGCGTAATAAAGAGTTAAATCATATTCATAATATAGATTTTATGGCAGGTAAAGTGGAAGAGTTAATTCCTTCTATAAAAAGTAGATTTGATACAATTATTGTTGATCCTCCAAGAAGTGGTTTAGATAAAGTCACGTTAGAAAATATTATTAAAATAAATCCTGGTACATTGATTTATGTTTCTTGTGATCCGGTTACTTTGGCGAGAGATTTAAACATATTAAAAGAGTTTTATGCTGTCAAATACATTCAGCCTTTTAATATGTTTCCCAGGACTTATCACGTGGAGTGTGTATGCGTGTTAAATAGAAAGTGATCCTTTATAAATAAAGTAAAAATCAACTGTTCAGTAAGGCATGAAAAATACTTAAAATTAGAAAAGTGGGCCCATGAATACCTATAAAATATGAAAATATTTAAAGGGATCTAAAGAAATCAGAATGATAAAAAGCTGGTCAAAAAAATTGACTAGCTTTTTAATCGTCTTCTTCATCACTGTCTTCATTATCTGTTGAATGTAGTTTTTCATGTTCCCAGGAAACTGAAGTAACTCCTGGTTCTTTGCTTATTGTAGTTATTAATTCTTCTATTAGTAAAGGTCTTGTTGTTATTATTATTGCTTTTAATTTTACTTTAGTTGTAGTAATTTCGCTTCGTTCTAGATTATTTAAAGATAAACTATTATTTTCAAGGTATTTTGCAAGAGTAGTTCTGACCACTACTTCAATTGTCTCTCTACAAGTGATACTTATTGTACACTTTTCTTTTTGAAGATGTTTAACTCTTTCCATAATTGATAGAGATATTAGTCTTAAAAAAACGTTTGATAATAAAACTAACCCTGTTCCTACTGCTGCTTCTATAAGCATTCCACTAGCTGTCAAAACACCAATTGCTGCAACACACCATAAAGTAGCAGCAGTATTTAAACCTTTAATTTTATTTCCCTCACGAATGATTACTCCAGCACCTAAAAAACCAATTCCAGAAACAACCTGAGCGGCAATTCTTGTTTTATCATTTATATTGCTAGCGAATGAGGTGTAGACAAACATAAAAGCACCTAAACTAACTAAAACGTTCGTTCTTAATCCAACCATTTTGTGACGATATTGTCTTTCGATTCCTATTAATACACTTAATATAAAACAAACTAGAATTCTAATTGCAAAAATTTTTGTATCCATAAATATTCCTCCTTTTTATTTTTTTATCAGCATGCTTATTAAGTAAATTATATGTTGCGGGTTTTTTCAGTATAACATAGCTTTTAAATATTTTAAAGCAAAATTTGTAAAATTAAAATTAGTTAACAAGTTCTTTTTCGTATGTTATAATTTTTTTAGAAAGGAATAAATAATATGTTAAAAGTAAAAGGAGTAAAAAAAGAGTTTTTAAAACTTAATTCTAAAAAGAAAGAAGAATTGTTTTTAGCGAATAATAATATTAGTTTTCAGGCAAAAGATGGAGAAATTGTTGGTATTTTGGGGCCTAATGGGGCTGGAAAGACTACCTTACTTCGAATAGTTGCTGGAATATTGGAACCTACTAGTGGTAGTGTTTTATTTGATGATTTTAATTATTTGAATAATGAAATAGAAATAAAGAAAAATATTGCCTATTTATCTGGCAATACTAAGATATATCATTCTATTACAACATATGAATTATTAAAAATGTGTTGTGAGATTTATGAGGTTGATCGTGATAAAATAGGTGAGAGAATTCAAGAGGTTTCTACTATATTGGATTTGAATGATTTTTTATATAATAAAATTGGTAATTTATCTACTGGTCAGATGCAGAGAGTAAATATTGCAAGATGCTTGGTGCATGATCCAAAGTATTATATTTTGGATGAAGCAACTAGTGGTTTAGATATTATTTCTAGTCAGATTATTTTGGATTTTATAAAAAGTGAGAAGAAACATGGTAAAACAATTCTTTATTCTACTCATTATATGGAAGAAGCAGAAAATATTTGTGATCATGTTATTATGGTAAATAAAGGCAGTATTATTAAAGAGGGTAGTCCTATAAAAATTAAGAAGGATACAAACACTACTAATTTGCGTGATGCTTTCTTTGCTTTAATAGGAGGTGTAGATAATGAAGAGTAAAGTTTTTAATATTTTTAAAAAAGAAATTCGTGAAATGTTTCGAGATAAAAAGTCTTTAATGATGATGTTGGTTATTCCTATTATGATACCATTATTAGTTTTGGGAATGTCAGCTTTGTTTGATTCAGAAGTAAATAAATCTCAAGATGAATATAATAAAATTGGGTTTAATTATGCGTTTAGTGATGTAGAAAAGAAGATTGCTAAAGAGGCAGGAATTAAAGTTGTTTATAAGGATTCTCATGCGTTAAAGAAAATGTATGATGATGAACAAATTGATTTATATGTAGAAAGAGATGGTGATAAATATATTATTAATGGTGAAGATAATGATACTACGGCTTATGCTTCAGCATTGGTTGAAAATTACTTCTCTATATATAAAGAATATTTACAAACCCAATATTTAGCTAATAATAATATTAATCCAAATGAAGTTGTTAATATTATTAAGATTGAAGAAAATATCGTAGAAAAAGATAATTTTTATGCTAGTTATATTACAAATTATGCTTTTTTGTTTATCATAATGGCTATTACAGTTTCTGCTACTTATCCAGCAACTGATACAACAGCAGGTGAAAAAGAACGTGGTACATTAGAGACTTTACTTACTTTTCCTATTAGTAGTAAAGATATTATTGTAGGTAAATTTTTAAGTGTAAGTATTTCTTCTATTATAACAGGGGTGATTAGTTTGCTATTGACGATTGTATCTTTAGCTATGGCAGGAGAGATGTTTGAGATTTATGATGGGGTCAATTTGATGTTATCAACAAATAGTTTACTATTTGCTAGTATTGTTATTATTTCTTATTCATTCTTGATAAGCGGTCTTTGTATTGCAATTGCTTCTACTACAAAGACATTTAAGGAAGCATCAAGTGCTTTAATGCCTTTGACATTTATTTCGTTTTTTCCGGGAATGATTGCATTTATGATGGATATTAAAACTAATACATTATATTCGTTGATTCCATTTTTGAATTGTTCCTTAATTTTTACAGATATAACAAATGGGGGTGTTAATTTCTTTCATATCTTTTTGATGATTTTATCAACAATAGTTGTGATATGGATAGTATTATATATTATAATAAGACAATATAAATCTGAAAAGGTATTGTTTTCTAAATAAGGTTATTATTTAGGTATCTATTATAATCTTTAATAATAAATTAACAAATAATTGGTTAAATGTAGTTTGCAGGTTTTTGTAGTTTCTATTTATTGACTTTATAATTTCATTTTGGTATAATGTTGTTACTTTTTATTTGAAGGGGTGTTTAATGATGGATGAGAAAATGATGAATCAATTTGTAGCGTATAAGACAGGTTTTGTTGGGGGAATGGTCGATAAGGATCATATTCTTGTAGATAAATCGTCAGGTGTTGAAGATAACATTAATATTCAATGGTTTAACTTTGGTTATAAGGATGCAGTTGATTATTTTAAAGAGAATTCTACACCGATTACTATGGATGTGTTGAATACATTAATTAATGATTCTTATGCTAGTAGGGTAATTGCTGTAGAAGAGAAAAAAGAAGCTTGTGCTACTACAGTTAAGACTTTATAATTATTATTTTTAAATTAGAATATCACATAAAATCATAACAATTATACCCGTTAAGAAGGAAAGGATAGTTACTTTCTTTTTTTTGTAGTCACAGGAGTTTGGCAAAAGTTCATAAATGGAAATATGGGTCATTATTCCTGCGGTTATGGCTAGAATCACTCCTAAAATAAAATTATTTACATATTTGGCTATAAAAAGATAGGCAATTATTGCTCCAAACAATTCAGAAAATCCGGATAGAGCAGTATAACTAATAGCTTTAAATTTACTTTTAGTAGAGTAATAAATTGGGACTGCTATAGAGATTCCTTCAGGAATATTGTGAAGAGCGATTCCCAAAGATAGACTTAATCCTAAGGAAAGAGATGTTTTAGTAGAAATAAATGTTGTTATACCTTCAGGAATGTTATGTAACATTAAAACAATGATAGAAATTATGCCAAGTTTATATAGATTGTTGTTGGTTATTTTTTCTTCTATTTTTTGGTCTATTAATGATGAAAATAGTATTCCTATTACTACAAATATTAGTACTATCAAAAAGGTAGGAAATAGTTTTATGTCCTCTTTTATTAAAGCGGTTGCTTCTGGTATAAGGGAGAAAATTGAGATACTTAGCATTACTCCTGCAGAAAAGGCAAGAGATGCTGCGATAACTCTATTTGCTTTTTTTTGATTTAAGTAAATTGGGATTATACCAAACATGGTAGAAAGGCCAGCTAAAAAGGTTATTAAAAAACTAAATAATGTTTTATTCATAGTAAAATATATGTAAGTAAATAGTAATTATGATATAATTGATTTGAGGTGTTTTATGAATTATGATTTAATGATGGAAGAGGAAATAAAGAAAGTTACTCCTAGTACTACGTTATTATTACATGCTTGTTGTGCGCCATGTTCATCGGCAGTATTGGAGCGACTTGGGAATCTGTTTAAGATAACAATCTTTTTTTATAATCCTAATATTACTGAGAGACTTGAATATCAAAAAAGACTTGATGAAATTAAAAAGTTTATTAAAAAAATCAAAACAAAATATCCTATATCTTTAATAGAGGGAAGATATGATCAAAATGAATTTTTTTCTATGGCAAGGGATTTAGAAAATGAACCAGAAAGGGGACGACGCTGTTATAAGTGCTATTTGTTAAGACTTGAAGAGACTGCTAAAATAGCAGAAGAAAATAATTTTTCCTATTTTACAACAACACTAAGTTTAAGTCCTTATAAAAATAGTAATTGGATAAATGAAATAGGAGAATCTTTAAACAAAGAATACCAGAGTAATTTTTTATATTCTGATTTTAAAAAGAAAAATGGATACAAGAGAAGTATTGAATTATCGAAAGAATTCAATTTATATAGGCAAGATTATTGTGGATGTATTTATTCAAAAAGGGCGAGGCAGTTAAGAAAAAATAATATTGAATAATTATTCTTGTTGTGGTATATTATTAATGTGAGATAATCACTGGATTTTTAAATTTTAATTAGGCTATTAACTATTCTTATTTTATAAGTTGCGGTTTTTCCTTTTAAATTGGTCCAATTATAAGATAAGGAGGTTATATAGTGGAATTTACTGATAAAACTTTAATTTGTAAAGATTGTGGTAATGAGTTTGTTTTTACTGCAGGTGAGCAAAGCTTTTATAAGGAAAAAGGTTTAGATAATGAACCAAAAAGATGTAAATCTTGTCGTGATAAGAGAAAAGCAGAACGTCAAGAAAGAAGTAATTTTAATAAGGATCAATATTAATTGATCTTTTCATTTGCTTTTAAATATTTACTTATAATTTTTTCTAGTTTATAATAAAATATAGAGAAAGAAGTGATACTATGAAATATTATTGTATAGGTGTAAAGGGTACAGGAATGTCTACTCTTGCCCAAATACTTAGCGACTTGGGAAATGAAGTTAGTGGTTATGATGATGCACGAGGACATAAGTTTACACAAGAAGGGTTAGATGAGAGAAATATTCCAATCTATTATGATCAAGATCATGACATAGATAAAGATACTATAGTTACCTATAGTGTAGCCTTCAATGAAAATCATCCAGAGATGAAGCGTGTTAAAGAATTAGGGTTAACTATAAAGAAATATTGCGAAATTATGGGAGATGTTATAGATCAGTTTAATTCTATTGGAGTAAGTGGTACTCACGGAAAGACGACGACTTCTTCTATGATTCGTCATTTATTAGAAGAGACTGTAGGGTGTAATTATTTTATTGGAGCGGGTGATGGTCACGCTACAAAAGATAATGAATATTTTGTTGTAGAAAGTGATGAATTCAATAGGCATTTTACTTCCTATAAGCCGAACTATTCAGTTATTACGAATATTGAAGCGGAACATTTAGAATGTTATAAGGATATAGATGATATTAGAGATACATTTGCTATTTTTGCGAATCAAACGAAGAAATTAGTGGTTGCAAATGGGGATAATACAGAGGTTAGAAAGATTAATTTTAAAACACCCGTTAAATTTTATGGGTTTAATGAAGATAATGATGTAGTTATTAAGAATATGGAACTTTTGGAGAGTGGTTCAGTATTTGATTTATATATTGATGGGGAAATGTTTGGTCATTTTGATATACCATTATATGGAGAACATATGGTTATGGATGCAGCTGCAGCAATAACAATCGCTCATGAGATAGGTCTTGAAAAAGATACTATTCATCATTTACTTGAAACTTTTCATAATGCCAAAAGACGTTTTGCAGAAGAAAAAGTAGGAAATACTGTTATTATTGATGACTATGCTCATCATCCAACAGAAATAAGTGTTACTTTAAATGCTGTAAGACAAAAATATCCAAATAAAAAATTAGTAGTTGTATTTGTTCCTAATACATATTCCAGAACAAGAGATTTTACAGAAGAATTTGTAAATGCATTTAATCTTGCTGATAAGACTTATTTAACAGAAATAGATTGCAATAGGGAAGATCCAAAGGATTATCCAGGAATTACATCACATACTATAATTGATAAATTAGATGATGGAGATATCATTAGTGTTGATACGATTGATAAGTTAAAAGATTATACTGATGCAGTAATTTGCTTTATGGGATGTGCTTATGTAGATGGTCTTATAAATTCCTTTAAGGAAATAGCTAAATAATCTTTAAAAATTAATATGTTAAAATCAATAATAATCCTTAATATTTTAAGGATTTTTTAGTTACAATTTTAAAAGAATTATTTCTATGTTATAACATAAATTGATTTACGATTATAAATAAGGGGGGTATTTTATGAATATAGATAAAGATGAGGATATTAATTTATTTTTTGATAAACTACAATATAAACTAAATGATCAAGGTCCTAATGTTCAAGAAGAATATTATAAAATTTTAGATAAGGTTATTGATGCGATACTTCTTTTAAAATATGATAATGAATGTATGAGATTGGCTTTTTCTTCAATAAATTAAATAGATGAAATTGTGTTATGTACTTTTAGAAAAATAAATGAAGATAATAAAGATTTTTTATTAAATTCTTTGACTACAAAAATAGCTATCGCTACAGGAGTAAAAAAAAGGTCAAGATTTTTATGGAGAATGATTTACAAAAAAGAGAAGTATTAAAGGAAAACTTTGATTTAGTTAATGAGGATAATTATAAAAAGGTATATATTGGACAGGATTGGTATATTGCATTAAAATGTGATAATACGCTAGAAAGAGTGGTTTTACCAACCAAAGATGATAGAAAACAGGAAGAAATGAATTTTATTATGAATCATACTTTATGTGAAGTAGAAAACGATGCTTTATTGGAATCGAGAATGGTTATGAGTAATAGGAAATAAGAGTGTATGGGACATTTGTTTGGGGGACTATAGGTTTTTATAGATCCTCTTTTTTTGACATTATTAGTTTATTTTGGTATAATTAGTAACTGTTTGAAGAAGGGGGGATAAATGTGAAATATTATCATACAGATGATGGAAATGTTATTGTGCTAGAAAATGGTGAAAATATTGCCATTACTTCTGATAAAGAGAATTACATTTTTGTAAATAATGGGTCTGGTAAGGGATTTGATATAGTAGGAGATGTGGATCTTATAAATGTTGTTTCTACTAAGAGTGATAATCGCTATATTAAGCAGTCTAATAATAAATATATTAAATATTGTGATGAATGGTTAAAAGTCTATAGGAATGTGTATGATGTCTTTGATAGTATCCTTTTTACTAATAGAGCTATTAATCAGAATTTAAGTCTAGTTCTAGATGTAGAAAATTTCATGGATATAGATAAATTCACTGAATTTTTTAGAATTAAATTAAGCATAAAAAGGTTTGATGAGACTGTTATTGATGGTGTACAAATTAGTATATGTAGCGATGATATTTCTATTTTAAATTATTTGGTTTCAAGTGTGGTTGATCATTATTTACAAAAAAATTATAATAGTGATGAGAAAATAAGTGAGAATTACCATGTATTAACTGGTAATATTACTAATAGAGATTATCATAGCGCAAGTAGGGCTATTGCCAATTTAAGTTTACTTGAGGCTAGTGAACAATTAGATAAAAGCATAAAGTCTATTATTGTTAGCAGAAATTTAGGGTTGGATACTACACCTTTTTTAGAAGGATTAAGAAGTAATATTCATTCTACTACAGATATTTATGAATTAAAAAGGTATTTAAAAAAAACAGAGGATGATTATCAGAAAATTTTGTTAATGAAGAAAGGGAAATAAAACCTTTCTTTTTCTTTTATTTGAAATGAATTTTTGTTATAATAGTAAGCGTGGTGAAGTATAAATGAAACGTAGTGAAGTAGATAGAAATAAATTGAGTCCAATGATGCAGCAATATATGGAAATAAAGGACAATTATGAAGATAGTATTATCTTTTTTAGACTAGGCGACTTTTATGAAATGTTTTTTGATGATGCAATTTTGGCATCTAGAATTTTAGAGTTAACTTTAACCGGAAAGCAGGCGGGACTTGAGGAGAAAGTACCAATGTGTGGAATTCCACATCATGCATATGCAAATTATGTAGATGAGTTAATTGATAAAGGCTATAAAGTTGCGATATGTGAGCAACTTGAGGATCCTAAACAAACAAAGGGTATGGTAAAACGAGATGTTATTCAAGTTGTGACTAAGGGAACTCGAATTGATGAAAATATTGATTCGAAAAGTAATAATTATATAGCTAATATTTATAATTTTGATTATTGTTATGGAATTAGTTTTGCTGATGTTTCTACTGGAGAAGTTTATGTTATGCTTATTGAAGGTGATAGGGATAAAGTAATAAAAGAAGTTATAAAACATGGTTTTAAGGAAATAATTGTTAATGATACGATTGATAGAGAAATCGTTGAAATATTAAGAGCAAATTATAATATATTAGTAACTATTACTAAGGAAGAGTTGAATGATAAGAATTATGAGTATATTTATAAGGGAATAGAAGATATTCGAATTACTACTACTATTAAACATTTATTAAACTATGTTATCGATACTAAGAAGGGGGATTTGCATCATCTTCAGGCATGTCAAATTATTAAAAGTAGTGAATATTTAGAGTTTGATAGTAACACTAAGAGAAACTTAGAACTGGTTGAAACACTTCGTAACAGAGAGCGTCAATATAGTTTATTATGGTTACTTGATAAGAATAAGACGGCTATGGGTTCTAGATTTTTAAAATGTAATATAGAAAATCCACTTACGAATAAGAGTGAAATTAATAGACGTTATGATATGATTGAAAAATTATCTACTGAGTTTATTATAAGAGATGATTTAATTAAAGAACTTGGAAATGTTTATGATTTAGAAAGATTGGCAGGAAGAATTACTTATGGGAATTTAAATGCTAAAGATTTATTACAGTTAAAAAGTTCTTTATCAAGTTTGCCTAGGATAAAAGAGATTTTAGAGGAAATTAAATATGATAAAAAGTTAGAGACTTTAGATGAACTATATTCTTTGCTTGAAAGAACAATTTTGGAAGATGCTCCATTTTCTCTACATGAAGGTCACTTAATCAAAGAGGGTTATAATGAAGAGTTAGACGAATTGAAGAAGATTAGTAGTGGTTCAAAAGACTTTATTTTAGAGATGGAAAAGACTGAACGTGAAAGAACTGGTATTAAGAATTTAAAAGTTGGTTTTAATAAGGTGTTTGGTTATTATATAGAAGTTTCTCGGGGACAAAAGTCTTTAGTGAAAGATGAATATGGATACGAGAGAAAGCAGACTTTGGCTAATTGTGAAAGATTTATTACTCCAGTTTTAAAAGAAAAAGAAAATATTATTCTAGGGGCTGAAGAGAAAATTGTTAATTTGGAATATAAGCTTTTTATGGATATTAGGGAAGTAGTAAAAAGATATATTTCCAAAATTCAAAGAATAGCTAAGATTATTAGCGAAGTAGATATGTTACAATCATTTTCTATTGTTAGTGATATGTATAAGTTTGTAAGACCTACCATTACAGATGAGAAAGTGATTAAGATGATTGATTGTCGTCATCCGGTGGTTGAGCAGGTTATGAAGGATAAGTATATTGCTAATGATATTGTTATGGATAAAACTACAGATATATTACTTATAACAGGCCCTAATATGGCTGGTAAATCTACTTATATGAGGCAATGTGCCATTACTGTTATCATGGCTCAAATTGGTTGTTTTGTTCCTTGTAAAAGTTGTACTATGCCAATCTTTGATAAGATTTTTACAAGAATTGGTGCTAGTGATGATTTGGTTTCGGGTGAATCTACTTTTATGGTTGAAATGAAAGAGGCAAATTATGCGATTAGCGAAGCAACTGAGAATAGTTTAATTTTATTTGATGAATTAGGACGTGGTACTGCCACATATGATGGAATGAGTCTTGCTCAGGCAATCCTTGAACATATTCATGATAAGATTAAAGCTAAAACCATGTTTTCTACTCATTATCATGAACTTGTTTCTTTGGAAAAGGATTTGAAACATTTAAAAAATGTCCATGTATCAGCTGTAGAAAAAGATGGAGAGATTACCTTTCTTCATAAGGTAAAAGTTGGAGCAGTCGATAAAAGTTATGGTATCCATGTAGCAAGTCTTGCTCATCTTCCTAAATCACTTATTGATAGAGCAGATGAAATACTTAATATATATGAAAAGAAAAATGTAAAAAAGGAAACATTTACTCAAACATCTCTTTTTGAACTTACTGAAAGTGAAGTAGAACCAAAAATAAATGAAGTAGAAGAGAAAATAAAAGAGATTAATCCTTTGGAAATGACGCCTATGGAAGCATTAAGTTATTTATATGATTTAAAAAAAGAGGTCACAAAGTCAAAATAAATTGATTTTCCTTTAGAGAATGTTATAATAATTTATCAAAGAAAGACATCTGGTAATATGTCAAGATAAAAAATATGGAAGTTTTTAAATAATTTCTCCCTTATCAAATAAATTATTTCACGCTAAAAAGTGTTTAGCAAGAAACTAAACATTAGTTCTCAAGTATAATTATTTAAAAAAGGTGATTATTATGGAAAAAAATAAATTAGAATATAAAGTTAAGTCTCATCCTTTTGAAATTCTTAATTTGGATGAACTTTTCATTACAATAACATTGAATTGTAATGCTAATTGTCCTTATTGTATTAATGATAATGTTCATACTCCTGTTATGATGAATCAGGAGACTTTTACAAAAACATTGAATTTTGCTAAAGAAAACGGATTCAGTACAATTTATCTTCATGGTGGGGAACCTACAATTCACCCATCTGTAATTGATTATGCAAAGCAAGCTAAAGAATATGGCTTTACTGTTAAAATGTTTACAAACGCTATAAAAATGGATGTCCTTGAAAAATTAGATGGTATATTAGATATTATTTTTTTATCATTTCGCCCTAATTTATCTGATAATAGCTCAATTTTTTTATCACAAGCAGATTGGAAAAGTAAATTGCTCCTTCAATTATTGACAACAGAAGAATGTTTTCCTACTCTTGATTCATTAATAGATATTACTGAAAAAGCACGTGATCTGGGCATGATGGTAAATGTTAATACTATGAATCCAATTGATCAATATTCATATGAACATCAATTGGTAAAATATTTAGAAAAAATGTTTAGAGAAATATCTATAGATAAAATTTTTTGCATGTCTAATAAAGCTGCTTTTAGACTTCCTAATGGAGTAGTAGCCAGGCTTTCAAACAAATCACTTAATTTGGGTCATTTAAAATTTAATGTTGAACCTGATGGCACTATATTGGATCATTTTGCTCATAATAGAACGAATTACATTCAAAAAAAGCCTGAAATAGAAACTGAACTTACTAAGTCAGAAAAAAGATTAGTACTGCTAAGAGAATATTATAAATAATAAATCCATTATTGTTTTTCTTATTACTTAAGTACTTTATTTAATAATATGAGAAAAAATATGAAAAGTATTTCATAAGGAGTTTACAAAATGAGAAAAAGATTTATTAATAATACATATATGGACTATGTTAATAGTTGGGATTGGAAGCTAATAAATTTTAAAAATTATTACATTAGTATAAAAAAAATAAATGAAATAGATAAAAAATTTAAATATGGCAATTTGGTATATATGGATAATGGTTATTATATAGTGGAATTTACTCCATTAGAAGAAAATTATAATGGTAGGGTATTTCTTGATAAAGAAAGAAATGTAATATTTTATTATTTTGACATTAGTCGTAAAAATGGTGTAATAAATAATATACCTTATTATTATGATTTATATTTGGATGTTATTTATTGTCCCTATCAAAGGGATAAAATTATAATAGATGATGAGGACGAGTTAAGAGATGCTTTAAGCAAAAATGAAATCACTCAATCAGAATATAATTTAGCTATAGTAACAGCAAAAAAAATAATAGATGAAATAAAAAATGGTAAAAATTTCTTAATTAATATAAATAAAAAATTATTGCTTCAAAGTTTGTTTACAAATAATATTGTTTGTAAACAAAAAAAGAAAAAATAATTATCTAGACTTTTTTAAGCATATTTATATAAAAATATGTAATCTCATTAATTATACATATAATATTTTTTAATTAATGTGATTTTCGAATTACAATATAATAGAATTTTAACAATTTCTATTATATTGTAGATTCAGACAACTGTGATAGTGTTACATTATTACAGTAAAAAAGTAAATAAGTTTTAAACGAAAAATATGAAATAATTCGATGAAAATCATGACTCATATTTTTTTCTTCTCAAAACCAAGAAATTATAGTCATGACTAAAAGACGCAGAATGCGTTTAAAAAAGTTAATAAAAATAGTGATTTCAAAGAACAAATGGTGTATAATTTAATCATCAAATCTTAACTGAAAGTTTGTTTCTAAAGTGTTAAGATCTGAGATGGTTGAGGTAAGTGTTTTTAGAAGGATGGCACTTACTTCTTTTATTTTTGGATTTAATGATTTTGTTAGTATATTTCCTAACTCTAATAATTGCCTTATGGTATGAGCAAATTGAATAAATAATTATTTTTCATAGCAGTACCAATTCTACTGTTAAAATGAGTTTATTAAAAGTTCTATATTTCTACGTGTAAAATCCTTCATTTTCTATCTTACAACATTTTCTTCTTAGACACACTAAATCCTTATCTTTTCTTAACCTACGTCTTATTTTTCTATTCATTACTACATACCACCTTTATTATGTAGTAATTATATCAAATTCTTTGCGAAGAAAATGCACTGTTTTTCTCTGCGTTATTACATTATTATGCACAAAAAAACAGTATAATATTACACCATAAGAGGTGGGTACTATGAAGTTTGATAGATTATATTGAGTATATTTATAAAAAAAGTAATAAATTTTCCCTAAATAATCTGTCATAAATAATAAAATTTATTTTTTTACAATTGTTCTGTGACTTTTTTTCTTATATATGTTAAAATTAGTTAGGTGATTAAAATGAAGAACAGAAGTGAACTTAGAGAAGTTATAATGAAAGTGGTTTATCAAACTTATATACTTGGTAAAACTAAGTTGGGTTTTGATACTCAATCTTTGATAAAAGAGCAATTAGAAATTGAAAATGAATATGTAAATAATTGTGTTGAAGGAATTCTTGAAAATCAAAAAGATATTGATACTCTTGCGAATAAATATATGAAGGATTGGACGATTGATAGGCTTAATAATGTTGATAGAGCTATTCTTTCTTTGGGAATTTATGAACTTAAGTATACAGATATTCCTAGTATTGTTGCGATTAATGAGGCAATTGAACTTTCTAAAAAGTATTCAGAAGAAGCTGTTACTAAAATGATTAATGGTGTTTTAGATAATATTTATCATAGTGAGGAAGAGGATGAAAGATAAATATATTACAGTAACACAACTAACTAAATATATAAAATATAAAATAGATAATGACGTTAATTTAAACGAGGTGTTTTTAAAGGGAGAAATATCTAACTTTAAAGCACATAGTAGAGGGCACTTTTATTTTACGTTAAAAGATGAAGGTAGTAGGATTAATGCGATTATGTTTGCGTCTAGTACTAAGAAGATTAAGTTTTTGCCACAGGATGGAATGAAAGTTTTAATTACTGGTAAAATTAGTGTATTTGAGGCAAATGGGGCTTATCAAATTTACGTTAATGATATGCTAGAAGATGGTGTTGGTAATTTATATATTGCCTATGAGCAATTAAAGAAAAAATTAGAATCTGAAGGTCTATTTAGAAATGAATATAAAAAGCAGATTCCTAAGATTCCTAGGAGAGTTGGGGTAATTACTGCACCAACTGGTGCGGCTATTAAAGATATTATTTCTACAATTAAAAGACGTTGGCCTTTAGCTGAAATTATTTTATTTCCTGCTTTAGTTCAAGGAGAAAATGCTAAAGAGGATATTGTGAGACAGATAGAAAGTGCTAGTGGTTATAATTTAGATACTTTGATTGTTGGACGTGGTGGAGGATCTATTGAAGATTTATGGGCGTTTAATGAAGAAATAGTAGCAAGAGCTATATTTGATTGTCCTATTCCTGTAATTAGTGCTGTAGGACATGAAATTGATTTTACTATAGCTGACTTTGTAGCTGATTTACGTGCTCCAACACCAACAGGTGCAGCAGAGCTTGCAGTTCCTCAGATAGGTGATGTTAAAAATTATCTTGATCAGTTGAAGATTAGATGTAATAAGGCGATACAAAATAAGACAAATATGAATATGCAGAGGTTAAATGAGATAAAAAGTAGATATATATTTACAAATCCAATAGCGATTTATCAGGCTAAGGAATTGATGTTTGATGCGATTCTTGATCGATTGAAGTTTAGTACTACTAATTTGGTTACTATCAAGCAAAAAGAATTTAATAATTTGAATAGTTCATATATTTTGAAAAATCCTAATTTGTTAGTAGAAAAATCTAAAAATAAGTATTTACAAATTATTTCAAAATTGGAGACATTAAGTCCTTTAAAGACATTACAGCGAGGTTATACAATTACGAAAAAAGAAGGTAGAGCTATAACTTCTTTTGAGGATCTTTCTAAAGGTGATAAAATAAATATTGATTTTTCAGATGGAGTAGTAAATGCGGAGGTAATAAGCAAATGCAAGAGTTAAAAATTCATGGTGTTTATAAACATTTTAAGGGAGATTATTATCTAGTTGAGGATATTGCTATGAATAGTGAAACGAAGGAGACTATGGTTATATATAGACATTTATATGGTGATGGTTCTTTATGTGTAAGACCACTTGGAATGTTTTTAGAAAAAGTGGACAAGAAAAAATATCCTAATGTTGACCAGGAGTATCGTTTTGAATTACAAAATATAGAAAGTGTAGTAAAATAAGGAGGAATTATGGCATATAAAAAAGAACTAAATTTTGAAGAAAATCTAGAAAAACTTGAAGGGATTGTAAAAAAATTAGAGGGTGGAGAAGTCCCTTTAGATGATGCAATAAAAGAGTTTAATGAAGCTATGAAACTAGCAAAAATTTGTGATGAAAAGTTAAAAACTGCTGAAGAAGCTATTACTAAAATCGTTAATGAGGATGGATCTTTATCTGATTTTAAAGTAGAAGACTAAAAAAAGATGTTTATTTTAACATCTTTTTTCTTTATTTAAATTTCAATTGCAACACTTTAATTATATTTTTTTGAATAGATTTCCATGGCTATGTTAAATTCTTCTTTAGAATCAAGCGGAATTAGATTTTCTTTTTGATTATCAAGTTTTTGAATAAAGAAATCTTTGGGATCGTTTGCGTTGCTTAGATAGTAATATGTATTGTTATTATTTGTAAGTTTATCTAATATTATGTATTCTTTGTTATCAATTTCTATTGTATCAACCATTACTTCTTCCATTATTTTCCTCCTATGGTGTTTGTTTCATTTAATTTTTCATAATTGTATTTGGCCACTATTTTTTCTCTCATTTTTTCTTCGTATTCCTCTAAAGTTTTATAGCCTAGATCATTAATATAGTCGTTTAATCCTTCATAATTTGTATTATCATCTTTTGAAAAGTAGGTAATTGTATCGTTTGTAATATTATTTAAAGCAGGTTCTACTGTTACTTTTCCATATGTATCATACAGAGTATAAATGGCAATATCTCTTTCCTCTTTCGTTTTTATAAAATCTTTAATTTTACTAGCGATTTCACCTCTATCATAATCAACAATTTTTCCATCTGCTGTATGTTGATCCCATCCTACCTGAATTTTTTCTTTTATAGAAGAAGTATTAACTGCATCTTTAATTAATGCACGATAATTACTGCAAGCCTTGTCAACTGTATCATCTATTTCCATTTGTTCCACAAAATTACTAACTTTTGTTGTTGCAAAACTAGATACACTACTTAGTACAACTGCAACAGCAATAGCTGCAATTAATTGCTTTTTGCTATGTCTTTTTTTTTCTTGTTTTTTAATATTTATTGGAGTTCTTTTTTGGGTTGACTTAGCATATGCTATTTCTTTTTTTCTTTTATTCAGATCTGTTTCCATAAAAGTTGGTTTTAATTCATCACTTTCATAATTCATATTATTTCACCTCTATTTTAATTATAGTTTATATATAGAGTAGATGTCAAAAAAAATGTCAAATTTAGGTGTAAATGGTAAATTTTAAATGCTATAATTTTTATTAATTTTCAAATAATAAAAGTGTAGTAAAGTTTTAAGAGGTGATTTTTTGAAATGTAAGAAAATTTTTTTAAAAATTTTAATTTCTCTTCTTTTTATAATACCCTTAAATGTATTTGCTTATTCAGATTATATAATAGCTTCAGGTAAAACAATAGGAATTGAAGTGAATTCAAAAGGAATTTTAGTGGTTGGTTTTTATAAAATTGATGATAAATATATAGCAAAAGAAGCGGGATTTCAGATGGGAGATTCTATTACTAAGGTTAATGGAATAGAAGTGGATAGTATTTCTTCAATGATAGAAACTATAAATAAAGGTGATTCTAATAAGGTAAACTTTACTATATTAAGAGATAAGAAAACTCTAACTGTTGATTTAAATTTAATTAAAGATGATACAGGTGTTTTGAAGACTGGTTTATATGTAAAAGATCAGATTAATGGAGTAGGTACACTTACATATATTGATCCAGAAACTAAAATATTTGGTGCTTTAGGTCACGAAATATTAGAAAACACAACAGCTAAAAAATTTGAAATAAGAGATGGTAAAATTTTTGGAGCAAGTGTTTCTAGTATAACAAAGAGTAGGAGTGGAAGTGCAGGAGAAAAAAATGCTAATTATGATAAGGAAAATATTGATGGAGAAATAAAGGATAATGATGTAACAGGGATATATGGTACATATAATGATAATATTTCTGGTCTTGATATGATAGAAGTAGGAAAGAAGGAGGAAGCTAAGACTGGGGATGCTGTTATTAGAACTGTTATTAAAGATAATGTGGTAGAAGAATTTTCTATTAATATTTTAGGCCTTGATACTGCTAGTAAAACTAAAAATATTTTGTTTGAAATTACTGATAATAATTTGTTAGAGAAAACTGGTGGTGTTGTTCAGGGGATGAGCGGTTCACCAATTATTCAGAATAATAAAATTATAGGAGCTGTTAATTATGTTATAGTAAATGATACAACAAAGGGATATGGAATATTTATTACTACGATGTTGGAAGAAGGGGAAAAATAAGGGACTTTTTGTCTCTTTTTTGTTAAATTGGGCAAAATGAATTTAAAAGGAGGTGAAAAATAATGATGATAAATAATGGAGTACAATTAAACTCTAATAGAGGATTAAAGGTGAATACCAAATTTTCTAAAAGTGTTTATAGTTGGTTAAAAAGTGCAAAAATCAGATGTAAAAAGACAACATATTCTAATTATCAATATATTGTTGATGCACACATTTTGCCAGAATTTAAAGATATTAAAATTAAAGATTTAAATAATGACTTAGTAAATAGTTTTACAGAAAAATTGTTGGCTAATAAGTTAGAGGCTAAGACTGTGAAAGATATATTGGTAATTGTAAAACAAATTTGTAAATATGCAGGAATTGATATTGTTATTTCTATGCCAAAGGTTAAAAAGAATTCTATACAAATATTAGAAAAAAAAGAGCAGCAAATTTTAGAAAAATTTTTACAAGAAAATATAAGTTTTAAAAATTTAGGTATATATCTTTGTCTTTATACGGGACTTAGAATTGGTGAAATATGTGCATTAAAATGGGAAAATATCGATTTAGAAAATGGAAATATTTATATTAAGGAGACGATTACTAGAATTAAAAATTCTGATTCTAAATCAAAACAAAAAACAATAATTTTAATAGATTCTCCTAAATCAATGTCTTCTTTTAGAGTTATTCCTCTACCTGCTTTTTTAACACATTTATTTAAAACAACTATAAAGAATGTAAATGAGTCCGATTATTTTTTAACTGGTACTAAAAATTATATAGAACCTAGAAATTATTTTAATTATTACAAACGTATTATGAAAAAATTGGGTATAAAGGATTATAACTTTCATGCACTGCGGCATACTTTTGCAACAAGATGTGTTGAGTCAGGATTTGATCCTAAACTATTAAGTGAAATTTTGGGACATTCTAGTGTTAAAATAACTCTAGAGAGATATGTTCATCCTTCATATGACAATAAAGTATTTATGATGAATAAGTTAAAACCGATGAACTAATTTTTTTCTTTAAGTATATTACTTTGCGAATAAATGGTAAATTTTATTAAAAAAGATAAGGAGAAGTGAGATGAAAGTTAATTTTAGAAAAGCAACAGAGGAAGATTTAGAAGCTGTTATTTCATTATGTAATGAATGTTTTTTTGAGGAGACTAGTATGGAATATGCTAGAAAAATTTTTAATGAGACAAAGGATGATCCTAATGATATTTATCTAGTTGGGGAAGCAGATGGGAAAATAATTGCACATGCAAAGATTACAATTATTAAAACTATTTATGAAAATATGAATATTTATGCTATTTTAAATCATGTTTGTGTAAAACCCGATTATAGAAGACATAATATTGCGACAAAAATGTTAGAGGAAATACAGAAAATTTGTAAGGAATATAATTGCAAGGCTATGGAATTGTGGTCTAATAACGTTAGAGTTCCCGCTCATGCATGTTATAAAAAATTTGGATTTCATTTAGATGATGCAGGGTTCTTTTCTAAAAAAATATAGGAGGTAGTAATATGAAAATAACTAATGTTTATATAGGTGGTTGGTTTCAAAGAACGATGTTACAACTATCTGAAATATATGATTTTTTGAGAGAGTGTAAAACACAAATTAACCTGGATGAAGAAAAACTAATGGAACATAGAAAAAAGCTAGAAATTGGAAAAATTGATTATGGTGTTTCAGGTGAGGAGTATATTCAATTTACTACTGCACAAAATATAACTGTTAAGGTGTTTGAAGATGGTCTTATTGTTCTTAATAATACTAATGTAAGTGAAGATACTTTATTTGCTGATATAGATAAGGTTACGGATTATTATGAAAATAAATTATCTCCAGCTTTTAGTTATTTGTTTAGTTTAGGAGCACCAGTTCCAAAAGAACTTGCCAATATTGAGACTGTTTATCCTTATTTTGTAGTGTGTGACAATGCTACTAAGGATGAAATGTCTGAATTACTTGCAAGAACTGAAAAGCAAAAATATTTTGAATTTCAAAATACTAATTATGATGTTGTTAGAGGAGATAAATATTATTTTATTAATAATAAAAAGCAATCGTTTGATAATATTGAAAGATATATAGAAGAGCAAGTTTTTATTCGTGAATTTAAAGGACAGTTGCATAGATATTTAAATTTACATAGAATCATTTGGGAAAAAATTGATACAGTAAAGGAAAATGTTAATGTTAAGGGATCAGAGATTGTTAAATTTACAACAAAATTAGAGGGGTATGCAAAGACAATTAACTTGATTGATGGAAGAATTAAGCAGATGTCTACTTATATTTCAACGAGAGAGAAGATTGCAAAAAGTGATGAAGATCTTGCGGAATTTTTAGCTATATCTGGTTATAGATATGAGACATTGAGGGATACTTTAGATTATATAAAATATTTATGGGATATGACCAAAAATTATGTTTCTTCAGCTCAAAGTTTGTTTGCTGGAATAAAGCAAAATGTTACTTCTAGTTCGGTTAATACACTAACTATAGTTACCTCTATGAGTGCAGGTGCTTCTATTATTTCGTTACTAACTAAGACAAAACCTGAATTTACCTCGTTTGGAATTATATATTTCTTTATTTTGGCTTTTATTGGATGGGGCTCGACAAAACTTATAAATATTATATCTAGTACTAGAAAATATGAAATATCTGATATTGATTATGATAAGGATATAAAATAAATTATAAATGAGAAGTTATATTGATACATTTAAAACTCTTTTAGAGATTGCTAACAAAAGAATGTGGCTGATTGTTCAAATGTTTATAAGTTCAGGTTTAAATAACATTTCTAGTCTACTTCCCCCTATAGCAACAGCTGGTATAATCGCGATGATAACAGCTAATAATTTTAATGGTATTTGGTATTATGTATTTTTGTATTTGCTATTTTATTGTATGTATTTTGGTTCTTTACATTGGAATTATTATACATATACAGTGTTAGCTGATTATTATCATTTAGAGGTTCAGAAGATGTTATTTGAGAAAGTTGCTAATAATGATGCGATCTTTGAAAAAATCTCTAAAGGAAAAATTGTTGATACTTGTAGTGATGATATTAGATATTTAGTTGATGTAGTAGATTGTGTAGTAAAGGCTTCCATGAGTATTCTTAAATTAATTATTATATTTTTGATTTTTATGTATTATAATGTTTTGGTTGCTACGATGGTTTTATTATTGGATCTTTTGTATTTAAAACTTATGAACGATAATTCAAAAATGGTTTCAAAGTATTATGAAGGTACCAGAAAATATGAAGATAAAATTCTTGATACATTAAATCAGATGCTTACTAATTTGAGACAAGTTAAAACACTTAATATGATGCCAATGCTTAATAAAAATTTAGATAAAACGAGAAAAAGATGGAAAGAACAGTATAGGGGTAAAAGGGATCATATGACACTTCGATATTGTTTAATTCCTTATATTGTGTATATAGGCAAGATATTATTATATATATTTTTAGCTTATTTAGTTATTAATGGGCAAATGGCTTTAGATAAATTAGTCTTATTGATAAGTTATTTTGAAATGACTATAACATGTACTGATCTAATGTTAGATAATCTTTTGAATTTGAGTAACTATGGTGTTAGAGTAAATAGAATAAAAACAATTCTTAGTTATACCCCACAAAAAGGAATTGATTTTGGTGATATTGATAATGATTATATAAATGGAGTTGTTGAATTTAAGCATGTTCACTATGAGGTTAAGGGTAAGAAAATCTTAAATAATGTGTCTTTTAAGATTTATCCTAATGAGATTAATGCAATTGTTGGTCATAGTGGAAGTGGAAAAACAACGATTGTTAATTTATTATATAGACTTAGTAGAATTAAATCAGGAGAAATTTTAATTGATAGTGAGAGCATTTATAATTATTCTAAGGATGTTTATTTCTCTAATGTATCTGGTGTATATCAAAAACCTTTTGTTTTTGAGATGAGTATTAAAGATAATTTGAGTTTGATTAATCCTAATAGAGATGATCAGATAGAAGCTTGCAAGAGGGTAGGAATACATGATTATATAGTGAATTTACCTAATGGATATAATACGGTTATTAGTGATGAAGCTGTTACTATTTCAGCAGGACAAAAACAACTCTTAGCTATTGCTAGAGCATTACTAACTAATGCCGAAATTTTACTATTTGATGAAGTCACAGGTAATATTGATCCTGCAACTACTTCTCATATTGCAAATGTATTACTAGATTTAAAAACAGATCATACAATTATAATGATTACGCATAAGCCTGAAATGATGGATATTGCTGATCGGGTTATTGTTTTAAATGATGGTCGTGTATCTGCTAAAGGTAAAAATCAGGCAGTATATAATAATTCAAATTTATATAGAGATTTAAAAAATAGATGTTTTGCTAGTGTTAGTAAGATAGAAGAATTATAGAAACAATTCTACATAATACCTATTATGTAGTTTTTTTTGTCTTTGAGTGTATAAGATTATAATTAAATGATAATACTATGAGTGGTGATATTATGGATTGGTTAGAAGCTTTGAGAATTGTTCCAAGAAGTTTAGTTAGTTTAATTGTTTTGTTTTTGGTTACTAAGTTAATTGGTAAAAAACAGGTGTCTGAACTTAGCTTATTTGATTATGTTATAGGAATATCTATTGGTAATTTTACAGCGGAGATGGTTATGGATATAGATGGCCAATATTTGAATGGGGTAATTGCGATGGGTACGTTTGGTTTATTTGCCTATTTTATTTCTATATTGTCTATGAAAAGTATTTTAGTTAGGAGACTTGTTATTGGTGTTCCTACTATAGTAATAGAAAATGGTAAGATTTTAGAAAAATCTATGGAGAAAGTTAATATAGATATAAACGATTTATTAGAGGAAGCTAGAATCTCTGGATATTTTGATATTTCGGAGGTGGCCTATGCTATTATGGAGGCTAGTGGTAAGATTAGTTTTTTACCAAAAGATAAGGACAAACCAACTACACGAAGTGATTTAAATTTGAAACCTAGTCCAAATTCCTTAACTAGTAATATTATAATTGATAAGAATTTAATGTTAAAGAATATAAAGAACACAGACAAATCTCTTGATTGGTTTGTTCATGAATTAAAAGTAAAAGGGTATACTGATTATGATAATATTTTGCTTGCTACTTATAAAGATAATACACTAACTGTGTATGAGAAAACACATAAAGAGCCGAAAGATGTTTTAGAATAACTTTATTTTTTTTATAAAATATGTTATTATATAAAATCAATAGGGGATGATAGGATGAAAGTATGGACAAAAGTAAGACTGAAGGATAGAAATAAGCAAGTAGAATTGATTTCTAAATCTTTAACTAATTTTTTGTATGGTTATGGACCTATTAGAGACTTGGTGAGAAAATATAAAATACAAGAGGCTGATAGAAAGATAATTGACCAATATACTGCGAATAGAATTGCTGGTCTTTTAATGCTTTATATGGCAAAAGATACAAATAGAATTAATAATATTGTAAATAAGTATAATATTCCAGATGGAATTGTTAGTGAAATAATTCCTGAACTTGAAGGTTATATTGATAGATAAAAAATAGCTAATTGAAGTGATAAACTAAATGTAGACAATGTAAAAAATGCATAGTCTACATTTTTTTAAAGATTAATTATTACAATAATAAAGGATTAAGTTATGTACTAAATTATAGAACCCCAATTCAATATAAAGTTGAATCAGGGTTTTAATGTCTACTTTTATTTGACTTTTGTATATATAATTGTTGATAACTTTCTATTATTATTTATATTAGCAGCTTCGTCAATTATTTTATCTGCCAAATATTCTTTAGAAGTATTTTTACTAATAACTTGTATTTTATCATCACTCAATAGGTCCGTAATTTTACTATTAAATAGTAGAAGAGTGTCATAGGAATCATTACTAATAATTTTTATATCTGGTTTTTGAAAATTAACTTCTGCATATCCTAATGCATTCATTAATTTATTGTTAGAATTAATTTTCAACTCTTCCTTTGTTATTTGACCTTTTTGATATGAAATCCAACCACGTGTTTGATCTTCGCTAATTTGTCTTAAGCTGCCATCTTTTAATAGGTAAGTTCTAGGGTTTCCTATAGTTGTAATAATAGTATTATTATCTAGAACAATTGCCATAGTTAGACTTATTAAGTTTTTATTATTGCCATTATGATATATTTTACTATTGACTAAATCTAATTTGAATTTTAGTTTATGTGATAGTTTTTCAGGCTTTTCTAAATCTTCTTTACTAATATGAATAAACCAATCGTTTATTGTTTCGAAAATTGTTTGATATTCATTTGACATATTAGTATCTAATAATATATATAATTTATTAGCACTTTTATTTAAATTACTAGATATTGAGATAGAGTCTTCTATGCATTCAAAGTAGGTTTTGTCCTGTAATAAAAATATTTTTGTTTTTCTTTTTAAATTATGAGCTATTGAAATAGAATCTCTTAATAAATTTTTTTTCATTTTTATTTTCCTTTCTTTTTATAGCTATAAATAAAGCAATACACTAAAGAAACCGATTAGCATCGCTACCACTAAGATTATTGATATAATTTTAATTAGTTTTTTATTCATATTATATACACCTCAATTTAATTATAAGATAAATGTTGGAAAAAGTAAAATTGTTTTAATCATTATATGTTGTTATCTTTAATATTAATATATAAAGGAGATATATATATGAAAAAAATTATAGCAAAGTTCAAAACAAAAAGGTTACTAGTTGTTTTATTTTTAATAATTATTATTTCTTTTCTATTGGGAATCTTATTTCCTGCTGTTTTATCTGATGTAAATAAGAAATTGGTTCAATCCTCTTTAGATAATTTCTTTTTATCAATTTCTAAGGGGAGGCTTAATTATGTTGGTGCTTTGATTTCCAGTTTATCTAATAATATTATTATTGATTTGTTTATATGGTTATTGGGTATATCTATAATTGGTATTCCTATAATAATTTTTGTTTTAATATTTAGGAGTTTTCTATTAGGATTTTCTTTTAGTAGTCTTTTAATGTCATATGGTTTTAAGGGGATTATTTTATCTTTAATTTATATAATTCCTGCAGCAATTAATTTATTTTTTTCGTTGATTCTTTGTTATTATGCAATTAGTTTTTCCATCATGCTTTTTAACTATTTATTTAGAAAAAAAGATTACAGTCGTAGAGTTATAGTTACTAGATATATAAAGATTTTTTTAGTATGTAGTCTTTGTTTTGTTGTTTCTTCTTTGATTGAGGTTTTTGTAATACCGAATATTTTAAAGTTCTTTATATAATGTAAGATAAATACTCTTAAATTTAATTATCTTTCTAATCTAATTTTTATAGTGAAAAATAAAAAATGTGTCAATTTACACTTGATTATTTACAAGTAAGTGTCTATAATTATATTAGGAGGGTAAAACATGAAGGAATTGAATGTTGTATTGACAGAATTAGGTATTAGTAAGGTACGTTTGTCTAAGTACTTGGGAGTTTCTAGGCAAATGTTATATAATTATTTAGCACTTGAAGATTTAGATAAATGGCCTAAGGAAAAGTCTGCTAAATTGCTTAGTTTGCTAAATATAGAAAATAAAAATGATATTAAAGATATTAAAATTACTGGTGAATATATAATCGAAGTGGAACATAGATTAAAAGAGGGAGTAAAGGATTCATCAAATAGAGAAGTTATAGCTGATTTAAAAGGTTTTAATAAAAGGGAGCAAGAATTATTATCTGATGTAATTAATTTATTGAAAGAAAAACTTTCTAGTGATAAAACAAAGGATACATATAATACTTATTTATATCTTTATCATTTTTTACAGTCAATGGAGACTACAGAAGAATTAAGGTATATTTTGGCCTATATGTCTAAATCCTTAGGCTTTACTGATCCTATGGAGTTTGTATTTAACAAAGATAAACAGTTTGTTTTTGAAAGTATTATGTTTAGCGCTATGACTTTATATAATAATGGAGGGGCTTCTAAGAATAAATTAAGTGAGTCTCATAAGAGATTTGTTCAAGATATCGAACACAAAAACGAAGAGAAACTTTCTCGTACGCAGGAATTAAATACAGCTAAAGTTCAGGCTTTAAAAGAGTTGGGTTATACAGAGATTAATGAGGATAATGCTAAA
The DNA here is from genome assembly GCA_948465965.1 of uncultured Mycoplasmatota bacterium. Taxonomy (GTDB): domain Bacteria; phylum Bacillota_I; class Bacilli_A; order RF39; family UBA660; genus CAJMSU01. The sequence continues at coordinate 48,255 of CAOJYR010000002.1, read as the reverse complement.
GAGGTGCTTGAAAAAATAGCAGAGATTCAATCTAGAAAAGTGTAAATTAAATCGTTTTATATTATTGCTAGTATGATTATCATACTAGTTTTTTGTTTTACATTAGTTTACATTTTTAGTCTATTTTGATAGTACGTTCATTAATATTTATGATATATATTTTATTTGTTGATGGATAAAAGAATAGGGGATGCTATTTATGAATAAAGAAACAATATATGAACGAAAATCTTTAATAACAAAAACTGAGATGTTCTTTTATAGTATAATAAAAGAATTAGAAAGAGATTATAAAATTGTTCCCCAATTAAACTTAGCTAGTATAATAAGGAAAGAGAATAATAATTACTATTATACAGATTTATTTAGAAATGTTGATTTTGCAGTTTGCACTAAAGATTATTCTAAAGTTTTATTATTAATAGAAATTAATGATAAAACACATAGTCAACATAAACGCAGATTAAGAGATATTAAGGTTAGAAAAATATGTGATAGTGTAAATATTAAACTGATAACGTTTTATTCTAAATATTTAAATTATAAAAGTAAAAAAAGCATTATAAGTAAGATAAAAAAGGAAATTGAATCTATCTATGATTTAGAGCTTAATGAAGAAATAATATAACTTCCTATAATTGATATTATGTTAACTTCTATAATGGAGTTAAATGTAGTACTATAAATATATATTATATACTACTATTTTTAGTATTTTGTTTCTATTTTATATGATTTAATATTTTATTTAAAATTTTGACATAATAATTAATGTATTAGTGATATTAAAACAATATATATTTTGTAATAATTTTATTTGATCTATTTATATCTATAGTTGTTTATATTGGTATTTATGATACATATAATAGTGTTATTGCAAGATAATATGGTTATAAATATACTACTGTTATTCCTACTCTCTTTTTTCTTTTTATTTAATAAAAGTAGGGGGAGTAAATTAGAGTTAGAGTTAATTCTAAGCGATTTAACTTTGATAAGATGGATAATTGTTCATCTAAATTTATTTTAGAACATTTTAAATTTTGTATATTTTTAAGAAAAAAACAAATACTATAATTGGGAGGAATAAAAATGAGTAAAAAGAAAGAAAAAACTAATAATTCAATTAAATGTGATGTTGAAAGTTGTAAACATAATAATTGTGAAGAAGGGTATTGTGAATTAGATGAAATTAAAGTAGGGTGTACTTGTGATAATGACAATTGTAAGGACACTGGTGAAACTGTATGTGAAAGTTTTGCGACTGATGAAGATGTATGTGACGATTGTGATGAGGAGTATGAGGAAAGAATTACAGATACTGAATATGAAGTAGAAGCTGAGGCAGATGATTTAGATGAGGAATTAGAAAAAGAAGAATAAGGTTATTCTTCTTTTTTTGTTGTTTCTACTCTACTCTTTTTATTCTAACTCATCTAAAATACTGGTTCCAAAGCTTGGTAGTTCTACATCGAAATTATCAGCGATGGTTGCACCAATATTTGCAAATGTTTCAAATGGTTGTAATCTTTTTGGATTTTTTAGATTTCTACTATAAATAATTACTGGAACATTTTCTCTGGTATGATCATTTCCTTGGAATGTTGGATCATTACCGTGATCAGCAGTTATAATTAATAAATCGTCTGTTTCTAATTTGTTTAACATAATAGGGATTTCTACATCCAATTCTTCTATTGCTTTGGCATATCCTTCAACGTCTCTAGTATGACCATATAAACTATCAAAATCAGCTAAGTTTACCATGCATAATCCTGTGAAATTTTTATCCATTATATCAGTGAATTTATTAATTGCTTCTATATTGTTAGATGCTTTTATATTTTTGTTGATTCCTTGTCCATCAAATATATCGTTAATTTTTCCAATTCCTATAACATTATAACTGTTTTCTATTAGATTATCTAATACACTTTTTTCAGGTGGTTTTACAGAATAGTCTCTCCTATTACTGTGTAGTAATTTGTAATGCCCTGGTGTACCTGTAAAAGGTCTAGCAATTACTCTACCTACTCTCCACTCCTCTTTTAAAGTTAGGGCTCTTATTCGTTCACAATATTGATATAAAGTAGGTACTGGAATACAATCTTCATGAGCTGCAACTTGTAGGTCTGAATCCGCAGAAGTATAAATAATTAATGATCCATAATTTTGTTGACGTTCTCCTAATTCTTGGATTATGGAGTCATCAATACAACATTTGTTACCAATTACACGTCTACCAGTAACTTGTTCTATTCCATTTAATATATCAAAGGGAAAGCCCATATTAAATGTCTTAAATGGTATATTATTCTTTATACCCATCATTTCATAATGGCCATTTAATGTATCTTTTCCAGCATTGGTTGGTTTTGCAATTGTATAATAGGCTTCAACATCCCTATTTTCATTCATATTTAAAGTGTCTAGAAAACCAATCTTTTTTAAATTGGGAATAAATAGATCATAATTTTCTTTAATATGTCCTAATGTGTTTGCTCCAGTATCACCATAATTACTGGCATCAGTAGTTTCTCCAACACCTAGTGAGTCTAGTACCATTAAAAATATTCTTTTAAATTTCATAAATATTATCTCCTTAGTTTTTGTGTTCTCTTGGATGGTATTTTTTATAGTCTTTGCTTACTTTATCATCACTGATATGGGTATATATTTTAGTAGTAGAAATATCAGAGTGTCCTAACATTTCTTGAATACTTCTAAGATCTGCTCCCCTATTTAGTAAGTGAGTTGCAAAACTGTGTCTAAGAGTATGAGGAGAAACATCTGAATTTAAATTTTTCTCCTTTAATATATTTTTTAGGTTTTTGAAAAAACCCTGTCTTGTCATACCTTTACCATGATTATTTAAAAATAATGCATCAGTATTATTGCTTTTTAACATAGATGGTCTTAGTTCTAAATATAATTTTAAATAGTATATAGAATATTCCCCTAAAGGGATCTCTCGCTCTTTACTTCCTTTTCCCATTACCCTAATTATACAATTTGTTAAATCTATGTCATTTACTGTTAAAGATACTAATTCACTCACTCTTAAACCAGTTCCATACATCAATTCTAACATAGCCTTGTTGCGATAGTCAAATTGACTCTTTAACTCAATATCTAATAGCTTATCAACGTCTTTTAAATTTAAAGTTTTAGGAAGGGATTTCTTTAATTTTGGTCTTTCAACAAATAAGGCCACATCATCTTTTACTATTGTTTGTTTTAAAAGATATTTATGGAAGTTTTTGATTACAGTTAAATTGTGAGCAATTGTAGTTGTTTTTTCTACACTCTTTCTGTCTTTTAGAAACTCTTTTATATCATCACTTTTAATATTTTTTACATCAGTGATCTGTCTTTTTTTTAAAAACTCCTTATAAATATTTAGATCGTTTAAATAGGAATCCCTTGTCTTATCAGAAAGCCCTTTTTCAAAGATACAATAATTAATGAAATCTTCTATTGCGTGGCTTATTTTCATACCTCTCACCTTCTTTTTCCATTATATAAAAATAATTGTATAAATACAAGGTTTGTGTTATAATACAAACTACGAAAAGAAGAATATCATATGTATATAAAAGCGTAATAAGGAAATTAAAACGGGAGGGATAAACATGAACCTAAAGGGTAAAAGATCAATCAATAAGATTGGGAAACTAGTAATTGATAAGGATAAGGGTAAGTTATGTTACTTAGATTTAAATAAGTTAGAAAAAGAAAAAAAATTAATTAGTAATTCTAAAGTAATGAAAGTTATTTTACCAGACGTGTATGCAGATATAGATAATATAACTTATATATTTAAAGATTATAATTTTAAAGAAAAATTAGATGTTATAGCGTATAATACTCCTAATAAGAAGTTATTTCATATTGAGTTTGAAAATTGTTCTTTTGAAGATGATGTATCTATTTTAGCAAACAATGTTAAAATGACTAATAATTCCTATTTAGACAGTTGTGTTCATGATGATTTACATCATCATAATCTAGAAATACAGGGGGATCATATTGTATTTGATAATGAACATCATAATAGTTCTTGCTGGGACGTTAATGTATTTAGTTATGAGGGTGTAGAAAATACTGTAAAATTTATAGATAGTACTTTAAAATTTAAAGATATCTCTCTTTGGACAGATGAAATGATGTATTTAAATAACGAAAAAGAATATAAAATAGAGTTTTCAAACTCGAATCTAAAACCAGATAAAAGATCTTTACTACAGGCTGATTTTTCCCAGATGATTATAAAAAATTCTATCTTCTCTAAAAATACAGATATCAAATTAAAAAATATTAATAATATAGATCCTGATAATTTTAGTTTGATATTAAATAATGCTAAGATTAATAGTATTCGTGCAGATATAGAAGCTGATACTATATTATTAGCTAATAACTCTTATATAGACTCTCCTGATATTAAAATAATAGCTAATTATACAACATTTAGTACTGCTTCAAAAATACATGGATTTAATGTTATAATGGACTCAACCTTCTGTATCACTGGAACAAATAGTGGAAATATTCAAGCTGATAATGGTATTTACATAAAGACTGAAACGTCTATAAATTCTCTTAGTATTTACTCCCCTACTATCATTTATAATGATCATAAAATACAAAATTCTACAGCTACTGATACGTCCTTTTATGATTACTTAGTATCATTTAATTCTGATTTGAGGGCAGAAGAAAAAGAAAAAGTAAATACAAAGAAAATTTAATTGTAATGATACATTATAAAACAATATAAACTCTTGAGAAAAAGGACTTGAAATATTAAAGAAAGAGGTAAAATATATGAATATTATAGAACAAACATATAAAAGAAAATTAAATAAAGTAGGAGAATATGCAGAAATGGATGGGAGGAAACTCTGTTATTTAGATAAAAATAAATTACTAAAAAAGAAAATATTAAAGAAATCAAAAAATGATGAAAACTTTGATGTAATGGATATAGATTGTGAGACTCTAATTAAAAATATAATTTATGATAAAGACATTACATATATTTTTGAGTTTATTCATTTTAAAGATAATATTAAAATTAACTTATCTGATTTAAATTTAAAATACAATGAATGTGGTTTTGAGGATAATACAACTCTAGCAGCAAATAACATAAAATGTGAAGATTGTACTTTTAAGGGTAACATGGAGATATATGCAGATAGAATAAGTATGAAACGAAATGATTATGAAATAGTAAGTGACTCTCAAAAAAAAATAAATATATATGGTAGCCACACTCACTTAGAAGACGAAGCTATTCCCGAAAAATATGACTTAGAAATTTCCGGTATTAATATTAAAAAAATAGAAATTGAAAATTGTAATATCCATAGTCCCAATATTTATGCATTCAACATGGATGCTGGATGGACAGTAAATGATGTTATTGATATAATAGGATCAAAAATTAGATGTAACATTTTTAAAACAAATCTTCAAATATTAAATTTAAAAAATACAAATGTTGAAGTGAGTAGCTCTGTAACATTTGGAAAAACATTTGAAAATTTTAAAAAAACATCTTTAGTCAAAAGCTCAATATTAATAGGTTCTGAAAAAATAAAAATAAAATGTAACGAATTCGAAAGCACAGATTCATTTATAATTGCGCCTAAAATTGATATTAATAGTGAATATAGTGACTTAACAAACTCAAACCTTATATCTGAAAATATGTTCATTAAATCTGATAATCTTACAATCATAAGTAATAAAGACAATTCTATCCATGCTGATAAGGGTATCTATTTAGAAATAAAGGAAGATGCCGACTTTAATAGTAAAGATATCCATTCTCCATTGATTATTTTTAACGAGAATATTGTTAGTAAAAATAAAGAAAATGAAAGCGCTGATATATCTCTTATTGAACCAAGAAATAAGTTAGTAGATTCTCTTAGAAGAATAAGAGACTATATAAATAACAACATCAATGAAATGAATAAAAGTATTGAAGAAGATCTAATAATCTGCTGATTATATTTTATTTATATTAAAAATTTGTTAGAATATAGGTGGTGATTATATGAATAAACCTTTGGCTTTAAAACTTGCTCCTAAAGACCTAAATGCTGTTATTGGACAGACTCATTTAATAGGAAAAGGAAAAATTTTAACGAATTTGGTTAAAAATAAAGAATTATTTTCAATGATACTTTATGGTAAACCTGGTATTGGTAAAACTTCGATTGCTAATGCAATAGTTAATGATTTAGGTGTTAGATATCGTTTTTTAAATGCAACAATTAATACTAAGAAAGATTTAGATATAGTTATTGAAGAGGCAAAGATGTATGATGGAATTGTTTTGATTATGGATGAGATCCATCGTTTAAATAAAGATAAACAGGATATTTTGCTTCCTCAACTTGAAAGTGGATTAATTACTTTAATTGGTATGACTACTTCTAACCCCTATCATGCGATAAATCCTGCTATTAGAAGTAGATGTCAACTATTTGAACTTCATGAATTAGATACGAAAGATATTATAAAGGGTCTTAAAAAAGCCATAAAACACCCAGATTTGAATGGAATTAAAATTGATAATAAAAGTATCGATTTAATCGCAAAACTCTCTGGAAATGACTTAAGATATGCTTATAATCTATTAGAGATATGCTACTACTCTACTGATGATAAAACAATTACTGAAGAAAAGATTAGAAGTATAAATAATAAACCTGTATTTTTCTCTGATAAAAATGGTGAAGGACATTATGATGTATTAAGTGGGCTTCAAAAATCTATTCGTGGAAGTGATATCAATGCTGCTTGGCACTATCTTGGAAGACTTGTTGCTGAAGGTGACTTAGATTCAATCTATAGAAGACTTTCAGTTATAGCCTATGAAGATATTGGTCTTGCAAATCCTGCTATCGGACCTAGACTTGATGCGGCAATTCATGCAGCTGAGCGAGTTGGGTTACCAGAAGCTAGAATTCCACTTGGAACAATAGTTGCAGAAATGGCGCTATCTCCTAAAAGTAATACAGCCCATACAGGGTTTGATGCTGCACTTGCCGATATAGAGGCTGGTAATGTCGGAACAATTCCTGCTCACATTAAAACGAATGCAGAAGATTATAAGTATCCTCATAACTATAAAGGGGCTTATGTTGTACAACAATATTTACCTGATAAAATTAGGAGTAAAAAATATTATGTTCCTAAAGATATAGGATATGAAAAACAATGTAAAGAAATTTATGAACGACTAGAAAAAATTAATAATAACAAAAGAAATACCGAATAATCATGTCGGTATTTTTTAGTATTATTATTGCTAGTTGTTATCTATATATTTAAAATAAACAATTCTATTAAAAACCTACCATCAACATCAGTCGTTTTTATTTTTAAGTCAATATCCGCTAATTTTTGCATTAATGCTAATAATTCATCTTCTGTGTAATAGTTTATTAACTCCTGTGTTTTTTTTATTCTGTATGAAGATTTTTCTTTTAAAGTAGAGGCTATTTCTTCGTTTGATAGTCTTTTTTTATCTAATACTTTTACTTGATAAATTATTCTAATCTGACTAGCAAGTAAACCCACTAAAGAAATGGGTTCTATTTCGTTTTCTTCTAACTCTTTATAGATTTTTAAAGCATTCTTTTTATCTTTAATAGCAAGTTTTCTTACAAATTCAAAAGTAAGTTCAGTGATATCCTCTTGTTTTTTTATTACCAATTGATCAATATCAGCTAACTTTATTTCTTTTTCTTGATAGCGGTAGTTTTTTAATTTTTTACACTCATTATGTATTTTTGTAATATCTTCTTTGCAATAGTCTATTAGTTTTCTTATTACTCCATTTTCCAATTTATACCCCTTTAACTCTTGTTTTGCGTAATCTACTCCATTTAAAGAAATTGGAATAAATTCCATTTTCTTTTTTAATTCTTTGGTTAGTTTTTTTGTGTTATTCAATTTTTTAGCAGTAATAATTAATAGATTATCTTGATTTGGATTGTCTAAGTAATTTATTAAGTGGTTATAATCCGATTTACATGTATCTACGTTTAGGTTTTCTATATTGTTCATTATAATAATTTTTTTTGTAGAAAAGAGTCCATAAGTATCTAGGTCTTCTAAAGGAACAGAAAGTTCAACTTCCTCTAAATCATAATTATTTATAGAAATATCTTGGAAATTATTTTTTTCTATTAATTCATTAATCTTTTTCTTTAAAGAAAGAGAGTCACTACTCTCTATTAAATAATTATACTTCATTTTTTAATACTTTCTCTATATGTAAATAAATATCTTTTAACATTGAAGTTGTTTTTCCTCCACCTTGAGCAAATGTTGGACTACCCCCTCCATTTCCATTGGAAGAAACAGATGCATCTTTTACGATTAAACCACTATTAGCATGGCAATTACTACGAGCTATAAAGTTAACGCTTTCATCGTCTTTTATATTGGCAAAGAAGATAAAATTAGCACTATTATTATTTATTAGAGCGTCCGCTATTGTTTTTAAAATATTAATATCTTTATTGTGAACTTCCATAATTAATCCAAGAATTCCGTTATAATTTTTTATCTTTTCTTTATATATATCTAAATTAGATAAGACTTTTTGTTCTTTTAATTCTAGATATTTTTTTTCTAGTTCTTTTACTTCATGGTGTACATATTGAAGTTCATTACGATTATAAATGATATCTTTATAAGAGGTTGGCTTACTATTATCAATGTCTACATCAAAAGTTAATTTTATTCCTTCTTCTTTAGCTTCATCTAAAATAGTTTTTGCTTTCATTAAAAGTTTAATCATTTCATCATTATATGGCTTGATAGATTCAAATAATGCATCTGTTATTTTAGAAGATGTCGCAGCTTCTATTCTGTATAAGTTACTTCCCTTTGATTCACAAGAATAAATAGCAAGTTGTTCAATATCTTTTGTATTTGCGGCATGTGTTCCTCCACATAACTCAATTGATTTTCCAATCTTTACTACTCTTACCATTTCTCCATATTTTTCACTAAATAAAGCCATAGCGCCTAATTGTTTTGCCTTATCAAGAGGCATAATTTCAGTGGAAACAATTAAGTTTTTAGCTATCATTTCGTTTGCGAATTTTTCTACTTCCATTATCTTTTCATCAGTCATCTTTCCTGCATAGGTAAAATCAAATCTTAACTTTTCTCCGTCTACATAGCTTCCTGCTTGCTTAATTGTATTTGACACTACTTGTTGAAGTGCATATTGAAGAATATGTACACTAGAGTGATTTGCTTCTATCTTTTTTCTTCTATCTCTATCAATAACTAATTCACATTCATCGTTCATAGAAATAATTCCATCTAATAGTTTAACTTTATGAATATGTTGCCCATTTGGCCCTTTAAAAACATCTAGCACACGCGCTTTAAAGTTTTTACCAATAATCATTCCTGTATCACTTACTTGTCCACCAGACTCAGCGTAAAAACACGTTCTATCTAGGGCTATGTAAGTATCATGATCAATTTTATCTACTAAATTATCTTTTGAGAAAATGCCAATAACATTCGTTTTTAAACGATAAATTCCATAGACAAATTGACTTTGCTTTTTAAAATCTAACAGAACCTTTTTTTGACTTGCCATAGCGGTTTTATTTTTAGAGTTTTTCTTGGCTAATTCTTTTTGCATATTCATATATTTATCGAATTCTTCACGAGATACTGTATATCCTAAATCAGATAAATACTCTAAAGTAAGTTCAAATGGGAATCCATAAGTATCATATAACTTAAAAGCTTCTTCTCCACTAATAGAACCATCATTCGATTCTTTTACTAATTCTTTTAGGCGTCTTTCTCCAGATTCAAGAGTTTTTAGGAACAACTCTTCTTCTTCTAGTACTGTTGCTTCTATATGTGGTCTTTTTTCTACTAAATATGGATAAGCATCTTTCATAACATCTACTACATCTGAGACAATTTTATACATGAAAGGACACTCTAGACCTAAATGTTTTCCAAAACGCACGCTACGACGTAAAAGACGTCTTAATACATAACCTCTACCAATATTTTCAAAATAAGCACCATCTGCCAAGGCAAAAGTTATAGCACGAATATGGTCAGCAATAATTTTCATTTCTTTTTGACCGGTATATTTAGCATTAGCTAATAATTCAATATGTTCAATTATCGGTTTAAATAAATCTGTTTCAAAATTACTATCAACATTTTGAAAGATACAACACCATCTTTCAAGGCCAGCACCAGTATCAATGTTTTTACTTGGAAGTTCTTCATATTCTTCTCTTTTTAATTCTTCTGTAGAATTAAATTGACTAAATACATTATTCCAAATTTCAACATAACGTTCTTGTTCCTCATCTGCTTTAAATTTTTCTAAAGCATCCCCTGACGGATCATATTTTTCACCACGATCAAAGAATATCTCAGAATCTGGTCCACAAGGACCTTCTCCTATTTCCCAAAAGTTTCCTTCAAGAGGAATGATGTGATCAGGCTTCATTCCAACTTCTATCCATTTTGTTTTTGCTTCTTGATCGGCAGTATATACTGTTACATATAATAAATCTTTATTTATTCCGAAGTATTCTTCGCTTGTTAGTAATTCAAAAGCATATTCAATAGCTTCAGATTTAAAATAATCTCCAACTGAGAAGTTTCCCATCATTTCGAAGAAGGTTTGATGTCTTTTAGTTATTCCTACATTTTCAATGTCATTTGTACGAATACATTTTTGTATATTAACAATTCTTCTAGATTCAGGAACTTCTGTTCCATCGAAATATTTTTTTAATGGGGTAACTCCTGCATTTATCCATAGTAAGCTATCATCATTAATTGGTATTAATGGTGCACTTTCATATATTTTATGCCCCTTCTTTTGGAAAAATTTAAACCAGATGTTCCTAATATCATTATGCGTTCTATACTTCATTTTACTTCTCTCCTTTTGTTTTATCTATTGTTTCTAATATTTTATTTAATTGTGTTTTATAATCTTTTTCTGATCCATTATTTAGTAAATAGTAATCAGCTATGGCAATAGGTCCTCCCTTAGCTAGATTTTCTATTTCAACTTTATCTCTTGTTTCTATTTCATGCCTATTTAGGGGACGTATTGTTCTCTTTTCTACTCTTTCATATCTAATATCTTTATCAACTGTAATGCAAATTAATTTTAGGTCTTCTTTAAATGCCTCTTTTAAGATAAGATATTCGTCCCAAGAATATAATCCATCTAGGACAGTGTCCTGTTTCTTATAACTTTCTTTAATTTTTGGAAGAAGAATTGTCGCCATGGCAGCCATACCATATTCACGTCTTAAATCTTCTCTAACCTTTTTTTCGTTTTCTGGGGTTATTTCTAGTCCTCTTTCTTTTATTTGTTCAAGAACAACTCCTCCAAAATAAATTTTATTAAATCCTAAACTTTCTAAATAATCAGAGGCAATACTTTTTCCACTTCCACTCATTCCTACTATTGCGATTAACTTTTTCATATTATATCTCCTTCGATTTCTGCGATCATTTTATCGGTTTGCTTTAGTAGATCCTCCTTTGAAGTGTTATATATAGTGTAGTCATAGTCTTTATATTTTTCTAATTCTGTTTCTGTGATATGATTTTTTTCTTTTTCACTTAAGTTATTCTCATAATTTTCTCTTATTACATGAATTGTTTTTATATCGGGAAATCTCTTTTTTAATTCTATAAATTCTGTGATTAATCTTCCATCAGTGATCACAAAAACATCAAAGAAATTCTTTAAAATATCAATATCTTCACATAATCTATCAATTAAAAAATATTTTTTTCCTAATTTTTTTTGAATAATTTCTATTCCCATTTCTTGGAAAAACTCTCGAGGTTTTTCACTCATATCTCCATTCCAGCTAAAATAATTTCTGGCATATTCATATAATGGAGCTGTTAAATGTAGGATACATGTGTTTTGGTCTTTAAAATCATACTGTTCCTTTATATATTTTCCTAGTAAATCTTTTCCTGAACTTGCTTTTCCAGCTAATAAAAATATTTTCATAAATCCTCCCTTTATTCAAATAAAAGACCATACTTAGGAGGACAATTTGTCCGGTACCATCCTAAATTGGTCTTAATTAAGATAACGGTTTTATCCGATAAAACTCATAAAGTAGCTTCTTAAAATAATTATTGTTAATTTTCACCAACCATTAACTCTCTTTTAATAATTTGTATTTTAATACTTATCTTTATTCAATGTTTTATATTTTTTTAATCTTCTCCAGTTACTTTTCGCATTACATCAATTTTTTCATCAATATATGCAAATATTACTTTACAACATGCTATTACAGGAGTTGCAATAATCATACCTATAATACCAAAGAAATGTTGGAAAATCAATAGTCCTATCATAATTGTTACAGGGTGTAGTTTCATAGTGTGTCCCATAATAAGAGGTTGATAGAAATTGTTTTCTAATGTTTGAACTACAACAATTGATATGATACAAAAGACTCCAATTAATGGATCCATTGCAAATCCTACAATTACAGCGGGTATTGCTCCAATATATGGACCAAAGTATGGAATAATATCAGTTATAGCGCAGAATAATGCAAATATAAGAGGTGCCTTTATTCCAGCTAAGGTTAGACCAATACTTTGTGTGATAAAAACTAAACACATGACTAGGAATACTCCTTGGACGTAACTTCTTAAAGACTCATTAATTCTAACTGTTAATTCTGCAGCATTTTTTCTCCAACTTCTAGGCATTATCTTTAACATATTTTTATTTACTTTATCAAAATCATATAACATATAAAAACCGATCATAAGTCCTAATATAAAGGTTATGCCACCATTTAGTAGCGACTTAAGACAGTTGATTAGTGTGTCTGGTAAGTTTGTTGTCATTTTAATTCCAAAGTCTTCAATCGCTGTATAGATTTGTTTTTTATATACTGTTAAGTCATAATTAAAGGTGTCACTTATATTTCTTATTAAATTATTGGTAAAGTGTTTTACATCTTTTAATGTAGATGGAATTGTAGTAACAAAATCTTTAATTTGATCAACGAATGTTGGTAGCATTAAAGAGATGATTAGAAGCAGACTGCCTATAAAGACTAAGTATACTAATAGGCAGGCTATGATTCTAGGAAGTTTTTTTCTTTGGAGCCATTTTACTAGAGGATCAAATAACCAAGCAATAATGAGACCTATAAATATAGGTGATATAACAATTAGGAATTCTTTTATAAATTCTAAAATATGCCACTCTTTTATAAGATATGTTCCTAAAAGAACTATGCATACTATGGCCATTGCAAAACCAATTTTTAATATTTTTTTACTTATATTAATTACTTCATTCAAATTTTCAACATCTAATTCTTTGTTTCTTTTTTTAAACATAAAATCCTCCTACTCTTTATTAAGTATATCATAAATACTAGAAATAAACACTATTTAATTGTATAATATTTTTAGGTGATTTTATGCAAACTATTTTGTCTAATTCGGTTAATGAACTCGTAGTTAAAAATTCTAGATTTATTACGTTATTAATAAAAATTGATGATGATTCTAATATAAAAGAAATAATAAATGGTATAAAGATTGAGTATCCAAAAGCAACACATTATTGTTATGCATATATAACTGAAAATTATAAGAAATCAAGTGATGATGGTGAACCAGGAGGTACGGCTGGTATGCCTATTTTGAATGTTTTGGAAAAAGAAAAAATTATGAATGTTTTGGCTGTTGTTATCAGATATTTTGGAGGAATAAAACTTGGAGCTGGTGGCTTGGTAAGGGCTTATTCAAAGTCTACAAAAGAAGCAATTAAAAAGGCTGAAAAAAAAGAGCTAATGGAAGGATTAGAAATAGAAATAACATTTAAATATGAAGAAGAAAAAAAGATAAATTATCTACTGAAAGAAAGTGAAATTATAAATAAAGAATTTAGAGAAACTATAAAATATAATGTGTTAATAAAAAAAGAAGATTTAGATAAACTAACTTCTTATAATCTAAAAATAATTAAAGAATTACTTATAAAAAAACAATAATTTACACTATTGTTTTTTTATGGTCCAAGAATTCCCAAATGAATCCTTTTCTTTGTCCCAACTGTCCTTATTATAATAATAAATATGCGTAATATAATCAACATTAGTTGAACCAGATACTAAGAAAACAATCGTATAGTTATCATATTCATATATCACCTCTCCTGATCCTTCGGATGTAGTTGTACCTAAATCTAATCCTGCATATATAATCGATGGTGAACCTTCCTTAGATAGAATTTCATTAAATTGTTTATTTATTAAAGACGTATCATCAAAATCATAATTTGAAGGTGAATCAATATCTAAAAAATCTCCAGGAATGAACTGATGTGAATTAGAGCTTGCTGCTTCTGTTATTATATCAATCCAACCATTTTCGATACATTGCTTTACAGTAAGATTAGAATCTGAATTGTTTTCTACAATAATATCAATAGTACCGTTTTTGCTTTTACCTGTTTCTCTCACTATATATTTCTTACTTTTACTAGGTTCTAGTGAATTATTAAGAAAATCGGTAACTGGTTGTTCCATAACATCAGTTGTAAAGTTATCAAAAATATCAGTAGATTTTATAGGGAGGTTTGTTACGTTGTTATAAAATAACCAAGAAACCCAACTGTCTTTTTTATTAGACATATCTACTTTTTCGTACCACTTTTCTTTTGATGTTTTATTATTAGAAGAATCATTTTTAGATGTTTTATCACTAGATTGATCCTTAGAAAAGTACATAATACCTATACCACTTGCAATTGCAATTAGTGATATTACTACTATAAAAATTGCAAATTTTCTAAAACCAGTTTTTTTATTTTTAATATTATTACTATTATTATTCATTATAATCAGCTCCATTTTTATTTCACTTATTTTCTATACTATTATAATCTGTATTTTCTATATAAACAATAAATATAAGAAAAAAATGACTTAGTTGTCATTTACATTGTAAACTAGTTGATTTTCTTTATAATTCATAAATAAATCACTCCGCTAAATAATGCATTGCTATTCTATTATACAAAAATATAAAGTTTAATATAATAATTATCAATTATAATACTAATTAATTCGTATTAACTAGTAATTTTAACCTTTTAATAACTTTTTTCTCTATTCTTGAAATGTAGGATTGAGATATTCCTAATTTTTCAGCTACTTCTTTTTGTGTGAGTTCATCATGCCCCATAAGTCCATATCTTAGTATAATTATATCACGATCTCTTGGTTTTAACCTTTGTACTTCACTAAGCATTAATTTCCTTTCTGACTCCTCTTCTATTCCTTTTGTTACAATATCAGGATCTGTTCCTAAGACATCCTCTAGATGTAATTCATTTCCTTCTCCATCTAAAGAAAGAGAGGCATCTATACTAATTTCTGTTTTTATTTTTTTGTTTTTTCTTAAATACATTAAAATTTCATTATCTATACAACGTGACGCATAGGTTGCGAGTTTAATGTTTTTGTCACTACTAAAGGTATTGATTCCCTTGATTAAACCGATAGTTCCAATACTTACTAAATCTTCTAAATCCACACCGGTATTTTCATATTTTTTAGCTAAAAACACTACTAACCTTAGGTTATGCTCTATTAGAGTATCTTTTGCTTTCTCATCACCTTGTTCTTTTAAAGAGACATAATATTCTTCTTTTTCTCTTGTTAAGGGTTCTGGAAGCATATCTGTTTGTCCTACATAAAAAACACTGTTTACTTTATAAAATAATTTCTTAAAAAAACGAATTAATCTTTTCATAAATCCTCCTTAAATGTGTTCGGTAATATGCAATCAATATCATCTAAACTAAATCTTTCCTTACTTAAACCAATTAGACAATTCTTAAATAATTTATCATTTATTATTACTCTGTCTGGTTTAAAACATTTTATTATACCCTCAGTATTTAATGCCTTATATGGAACATATAAGAATTCTTTTTTTGTGATTTTTATATTATTATTTATTAAAATAACACTTTTTTTACTGTAGGGATCTTTTAGATTATTCCCTGTATCTAATATAGATTTTAATTTATATATTTTATTGTTTATATATATTTCAGTTGTATAAATACTGGAGTATTTATTTTTATAACTTTTTTGCTCTTTTACGTAGAGATAAATAATGATTGGACTAATAATTATCATAACAACAAAATTTAAAACTAAACCATTATTAAAAAATAATAATCCCTTATTTTCATAGGTATAACTAATATCTAATAAATATAAAAATCCTCCTAGAATAATACTTACCAAATAAAAATATGTTAAATTTTTAAAAAAATTCCTCCTTCCAAATGCTGTTAATATTATGATGATACTGATTAATAGTTTTAATAGAAATAAACTAAAACTATTTAGTGGTATAAAAAGTAATATAATGGATGCACTACCAATAATAGCTGCCATGATTAGTCTAATTAATTTTGCATTTTCTTTTAAAATACACTTTGTAGCAAAAATAATAATGAAATCAAAGAAAAAATTAATTAGAATTACTAAATCTAGATATATTTTCATTTATATCACCACAATTATTATAAAAAAAAGATTTGACTTATAATGTCAAATCTTAATACTTACCTAAATTTTTTTCTTATGGATAAATATCTTAATAATATAAGATAAGAAAATACACATAATAAATACAAATGCCCACTTTAATATAATGTTTATAGTACCTGTTGCATATTTATCAATGATACCAAACATACTGCTTGGAACGTATTTTCCTATCAAAGCACTTACATCAGGCAGCCCAATATTATTTTTTATAAATGTAAGTATTCTAAGTAAGATATCAATGATTGCCATAAAGAAGACAAATGATGAAAATCTTTTGAAAAACATAACAACAATCACTATTAAAGCAATCAATATAACTAAATCTATATACATATAACTACACCTCTATTTTCTAGTCAATTGTATCATAAATTATTATAAAATTCTACTATTTTTTACTTTCATTTTATTATTTTTTTCTTATCAAACATTTCAAATCTCCCTTTAATAAATTTTATAGTCGTTATAATTTTTTCTCTAAACAAAAACAACCCTTATTTCAAATAAGGATTATTATCTAATTCATCTTTTAAAGTTGTCTCTTCATAGTGGCCTGGATATAAAATAATATCAGTTGGATAGGTCTTTATTTTCTTGATAGATTCCTGCATTTCATTATTATCTCCTCCAGGTAGGTCTACTCTTCCAATGTATTCTTTAAAGATAAAATCCCCTACAAACATAACTTTTTTATCTTCAAAATAGAAGGTTACTGAATCTTTTGAATGTCCTGGAGTATAGATGACTTTAAATTTAAAGTCTCCTATTTCATATTCTTTTTCTTCTAGGTTGCTTTTTTTAAATATTTTTACACTTCTTTTTGTTAGAAAGTTTCTTAGTGCACCTATATGATCAAAGTGAGAATGGGTAATTAGTACTCCTAAAACTTTGGCATCATCAATTACTTCCTTGATTTTTGGATAGTCATCTCCTGGATCAACAACTAAACAAGTATTTTTTTCTTTTAATACATAACAGTTTTCATCAAGAGTTCCTGTTATTACTTTTATTATTTCCATATTTACCACCTTACTAAATATATCATAAAAAAGATTTTTATTCAATAGTTTTACTTATGTATGCATAGTTGTAATTGTTATCAAGTTTGAATGTATAAACGTAGGTACCATTTTTTAATCTTTCTGTATTTATTCCCTCACTACTATAGTATCTTACTTTTTCTTTTAAGGTTATGGTATCATTAAATACTGTTGCTTCTATTAGTTTTTTATCAACATTATATAGAGTTGTATTAACCTCCTTGCAATACCCTTCTACATACTCTCCTCTTTCAGCAATATACTGATATCCTCCAAAACAACTATTTCCTAGTTGGATATTAGCATTTTCTATATTTGTATCTTCTCCAAATAATTTTTTTAGTTCCAATTTTAATGTTTCTTCTTTAAAGGCACGAGGAGAAAATTCTAGAGACTTTTCACAAGTTACCGATTGCATGATAGCATTATCAAATAAATTACAATTAGAATCATATATCTTACTTTCTGGAATTTGTCTAAAGGCTAAGTATAATTTCATTTTATCATTTAATTCATTCGATGCAACGTCTTCTCTAACTGTTGTTTTTACCTTGTTATACAAGTCTTGGACGATAGTGGAATTTAAATCTAAATTCTTTTTTTCTTTCGTATTTTGTACAAGTGGACTACATTTTGTTGCTAAATCCTTTTGATAATCAGTATAAATATAGAACCCAAGTCCTATGATTATAAGAAATAAAATAATGATTAAGAATGTTTTTCCATGTGATTTTTTCTGCTTTGGTACCTGCGTTGGAGACGAATTTACTATTTGTGTTTGAACTTGCGGTTGCAGATTTACACCATTACTAGCTGGTGGAACTTGGATTTGACTTACTCTATTTATCGCCTGTGGTTGTGCTTGCGGATTATTTTGTACATTACTTTGAGGTATGTTTTGATTTACTGGTTGGTTATTATTTAGATTGTTATTCATTGTTATCACATCCTATTTTATTCTTTTCCTTTTTTTATTAGATTTTATGTGTTCCCCGATTATTTCGTTAACCTCTAGAATTGTTATAAAAGCACTCTCATCCATTTCTTCGGCAATGTGTTTTAGTTCAAAAACTTCGATACGAGTAAGAACACAATATAAGACTTCTTTTTCACCGCTGATTAATCCTTTTCCTTTTATTGTCGTTACTGTTCTACCCAATCGTTTATATATTTCATCAGCCATATCAGTACCTTTTTTTGTAATGATTAAGGCTGCTTTTGCCTGTTCTAATCCTTCAGACACAAAGTCGATTACCTTAAAAGTTATAAAATATGTTAAAAGAGAATACATTGCTCTATCAATACCGAATATAAATCCTGCTACAGTATAAATTACTAAATTGAACATTAAAACAATTTGTCCAACTGAAAAGGATGTTTTTTTACTGATTACGAGAGCAACGGACTCTGTTCCATCCACACAACCGCCAAAGTGAATGATTAGCCCTACCCCTACGCCTAACAAAACTCCACCAAATACTGTTGCAAGGAGTATCTGTTCTGTTATGGCATCAAAGTATTGAAAAAGTGATAAGGATAGAGAAAATATAACCATACTATAGATTGTCCTTAATAAAAATCCTTTTCCCATATTTTTAAAGCCAATATAAATAAAAGGAATGTTTAATAGTAGTACCAATATACTGAGTGGCAATTTTGTCAATTTAGATATAATAATTGAAATACCTGTAATACCACCATCAAGAATCGTATTTGGAATTAAGAAACATTCAAGAGCGTATGCTGCTAGTATTGCTCCGAAAGTTAACATGAAAAAGATCATCATCTGTTTTATAATTGGATTTTTAAATTTAATCATTAACTACCCCTCCTATCATAGATAATTATACAATAAATTAGAATTGCAAACAATAAAAATGTATAAGAAAAGGAGAAAATTTATTCTCCTGTCATCTCAAATTGTGAATTGTATAAATCAGCATAAAAACCTTTCTTTTTCATAAGGGTTTCATGATTTCCCTGTTCTATGATGTTTCCTTCATTCATTACTAGAATTAAATCAGCATTTTTTATTGTAGATAATCTATGTGCAATGATAAAAGATGTTCTACCAATTGTTAACTTATCCATTGCTTTTTGAACTAGTTCTTCAGTTCTAGTATCTACGTTACTTGTGGCTTCATCTAAAATTAAGAAAGGCGCATCTTCAAGCATTCCACGAGCTATCGTAAATAACTGTTTTTGCCCTTGACTTACCGAATCATTATCACCAATTGTCGCATTTAATCCTCCAGGTAGTGTTTTAATGAAGTGATCTACACCAACTGTTTTGCAGGCTTCCCAAACTTCTTTTTCAGAAACATTTTCTTTGTTAAATTTGATATTTTCACCGATGGTTCCTTCAAATAACCAGGTATCTTGTAAAACCATACAGAATAATTCATGAATATTTTCTCTTGTTAACTCTTTTGTTGATACTCCATCAATTAAGATATCACCATCATTAATTTCATAAAATTTCATTAGTAAATTAACCATTGTCGTTTTTCCAGCACCAGTTGGTCCAACAATAGCGATTTTTTGTCCGGGTTTTACTTTGATACTAAAGTCTTTAATGATTGTTCTAGATGGATCATAACCAAATTTAACATGTTTAAATTCGATTTCCCCTTTTACTTTTGATTTATCTAAATGTTTAGTTATTGCTCCTTGCTCTTTCATTTCTACTTCTTCTAAGAATTCAAACACTCTTTCACTAGCTGCAGCGGTTGACTGAAGTGAAGTCATTGCTTGTGCTATTTGCGAAAGTGGATTTGTAAATAACCTAACATAAATCATAAAAGCAACGATTACACCAAATGTAATATGGTTATTCATTACTAATAGCGCACCAACTATACATACAGCTACATATCCAAAATTACCAACAAACATCATAATTGGTTGCATTAGTCCAGATAAGAATTGGCTTTTTCTATTAGCATCATACAATTTTGTATTTAAGTCACTAAATTCCTTGATTGCTTCTTTTGTACCATTATAGGCTTTTACAACATTGTGTCCAGAATAAATTTCTTCGATATAACCATTTAAGTTACCTAATTCTTCTTGTTTTTTAGCAAAGTATTTTTGTGACTTATCTAATATTAGGAACATGAATGAAAATCCAATTAAACTAGCTACAATTGCTGTTATTGCCATTATCCAGTTCGTTGTAAACATCATTACAATAGAACCTATAAATAAAGTTACACTACTAACTAGTGAGGCTAGACTTTGATTTAAGTTCATAGCAATCGTATCTACATCATTTGTTACGCGGGATAATACATCACCAGTTTCATGTGTATCAAAATATTTCAATGGTAAAGTGTTTATTTTTTTACTTATTCTAGTTCTTAGGCTTTTTGCAAATTTGTTTGAAACTGTTGCCATAGAAAAACTTTGTATGTAACTAAATATAGCGCTTAATAAATATAAAGTCCCAATAAATAAAGCAATACTTTTCACTTTTTTCATATCTATACTTGGCTTAACTAGTTTATAAATTGATTTAGGTAATTGATCAATTCGTTTTAATCCCTCTTCTGTTTTTGTTTTATCTCCCATTTTAGAAGTAAGCTTAAGCATTTCTATTTGGTCTTTTATAGAAATTGTTTTTCCTTCTATATTGATATCTTCTAGTAATTCATTCATAATGCTGTCTGGTAGACTTAACA
Source organism: uncultured Mycoplasmatota bacterium (assembly GCA_948465965.1). Classification (GTDB taxonomy): domain Bacteria; phylum Bacillota_I; class Bacilli_A; order RF39; family UBA660; genus CAJMSU01. The sequence continues at coordinate 26,868 of CAOJYR010000002.1, read as the reverse complement.
TTAATTTTGTAGCATCTTCTTTATTATCTGTAGATGAGATAGTAGTCATTGTTTCTGTAAATAATTGCTTTTCTTCATTACTAATAGCACTTGAAGTCATAATAGCAGGTATTTTTTGCCTCATTTTTTCTTCAGTAAAATTAGCACTCATCTTTTTACTAATTTCTTGTAGTACCTCTGTATTAGGGCTAATCCCTTTTGTAATTGTATCTGTTAAATCTGATAATTTATTAGGCGAAATTAGAGCAAGTATTGCACTAGCCATCGCAAGTATTAAGGCTAGGCCTAAAAGTATTCGCCAAGGTTTTAAGTTACTAAGTAATTTCTTCATAGAGCCAACAAAATCTTTTGATTTTTCTGGTGCTCCACCTCTAGGTCCTCCTGGTCTAGGCATTTTCTAATTCCTCCTTTGATAATTGTGATAGTGCTATTTCTTTATAGACATCACAACTTTTTAATAATTCTTTATGTGTTCCTTGTCCAACACATTCTCCATTATCTAATACAATAATCTTATCCGCATTAATAATAGTACCAATTCTTTGTGCAACAATCATGTTTGTTGCATCTTTTGTATATTTCTTTAATTCTTTTCGAAGTGTTGCATCTGTTTTATAATCTAGTGCCGAAAAAGAATCATCAAATATATAAATTTCAGGATTTCTAGCAATAGCTCTAGCAATAGCTAGTCTTTGCTTTTGTCCACCAGATACATTGGTACCACCACGGGCTATATGAGCATCATATTTCCCTTCCATTTTCTCAACAAAATCAGTTCCTTGTGCAACTTTTATCGCTTGTTTTATCTCTTTGTCAGTAATTTCTTTTTTTGCATTTTCTCCATAACTAACATTAGACTTTACTGTACCTGTGAACATGACTGCTTTTTGTGGAATGTATCCTAATTTATTATTTAGAGCTTCTGCACTATATTCTTTAACATTTACTCCATCTACTAAAACTTCTCCATCTGTTGCATCATAAAATCTTGGTACTAAGTTGATTAAACTAGATTTGCCTGATCCTGTAGAACCAATAAAAGCTATTGTCTCTCCCTTATTCACTTTAAAAGAAATATTTTTTAGTAAATATTCATCAGCATCAGGATATTTAAATGAGACATTTTTAAATTCAACTGTTCCAATATCTTTCGTTTCTCCAGTAAATTCTCCTTCAACCACACTGATTTCTTCGTCCAATACTTCGTTAATACGTTTTGCCGAAATATTAGCTCGAGGCCACATCATAAATATCATAGCAAGCATTAAAAATGATGAAATAACTTGCATACCATAACTTGAAAATACAACCATATTACTAAACAAAGTAATCTTATCGCTTATATTTGCAGCATTGATTAGGTATGCCCCTATAAGGTAAATTCCTAATGTTAATCCATGCATGATAATGTTCATAATTGGCATCATTACTGCGAAACATCTTTGATTAAATAACTGCATATTTGTTAAATTGCTATTAACATCTTCAAATCTATTGGATTGGTATTTTTCAGCATTAAATGCACGTATAACACGAATACCTGATAAGTTCTCTCGAGTTACTCCATTTATTTTATCTATTAATTTTTGTACCTTCGCAAATCTAGGTAAAACAATAATCATTAATGTGCCAATTGTGATTAATAAAACCAATACACAACAAGCTGTAAGAATACTCCATTCAAGACCCTTATTAAGTATTTTTAAAATAGCCCATACTGCCATAATTGGAGCCTTAATTAGCATTTGTAATCCCATACCAATTAACATTTCTATTTGCGTTACATCATTTGTCGTTCTAGTAATTAAACTACTAGTAGAGAACTTTTTAATCTCCTCTGTTCCAAAGTTTTGCACCTTACCAAAGATTAAACCTCTCAAACTAGCAGAAAAACTAGAAGCAACATTGGCAGCAAAGTAACCAACAATAATTGCAGATATTAGACTTCCAAATGCACAAGATAACATATAAAAACCTTGTTCTGCTATTTCCTTTATTGTACTACCTTCGGTTTGAACGAGCCTAGTAATAGAACTCATATAATCTGGCATTTTTAACTCAAGCCATACTTGAAATACTACTAACGTTAGACAAATTACAATATATAGTAGATCTTTCTTTGTGAAATCTTTAAATAATTTAAGCATATTTTCCCTCCTTGTATATTCCATAACATATTATGTCGATTTTTTGTAAAAATTGTTTTTTATTTTCTAAAGGATCATTATTATGAAGCAAACTATCAATTGATAATAATAAACTATGAAGTAATATGTCAAAGATAAATACAAGATCTTCACTTTTTAACTTAGATGTATCTATATCATCTTTTACATATAAGAATAATTCATAACCAGGTGGTGATGGATCCTTCTTTTTATGAAGACTAATATAAGTAATAATATTTTTATAAATACCTACTATTTCTTTTTTTGTGATTCCTTTTATCATACATTCATACAAACATATAAAAGTATCTCTTAAATCTCCTTTATTTTTTATTAAAATTTCTTTAACTATCTTTTTTATCCTTGTGCTATGTTCTTCTAAAATATACTCAAATAAGTCATCCTTATCTTTAAAATACATATAAAAACTACCTCTGGGTATTTTTGCATTTAAAATTATTTTATTAATGGATACTTCATGATACATATTATTAGCAAACTCTATCATAGCACACTTCATTAGTTTTTCCTGTTTTCCTTTATCAAGATTTTTGAATGTTTGGCTAGGCATAATAATCATCCCTTCTTATGTTATGACATGTTGTCACATGCTATTCCATTATATTATGACATGTTGTCACATGCTATTCCATTATATTATGACAAGTTGTCATTGTCAAGACAAAGAAAAAGAAATTAATAAAATTAATTTTCTTTAAAGCATACCCTCTTTATTTTTGTTTAAAATGACTAATGTATTTCTATATGCTAGTTTACCTAATATAACTTAGCATTTCCCATAAGGCACTAATTTTATCAGCAATACATACGATAATACTTTCTCTGTATTTTGGTGGGGTTATGTTTAAGGGAAACATATGCTTTTTTATAATGTCTTTTTCTATACTATTAAGAGAAAAATCACGTGTAGCATTACTTAAAGCGCGTTTTGCATGAATAAAACCATGAAATCTGTGACTAGGGTCTGCTATATGCCAATCATATAGAAAATAATCGTGTAATAATGCACCTCTAATAAGAGATCTTTTATTTACATTAATATTTAGTTTTTTAGCAATGTAAATACTAAGGCAAGCCACTCTTAGTGAATGTTCAAAAACAGTTACTTTACCATGCTGTAGAAACCCTTTTTCTAATTGCATATATTCTGAATTAATAATATCTGCTCCATGCAATAATATATCTTTTTCCATGTTTTTAATCAATTTCATGTCTTAGCTCCTATCTATAGCACTACTATATTTAGTATAATACACATTAAACTTTTTTGTATACATTAGCAAGCTTTATCTTTTGTACATGTTGTATTATTTTCTACTACACATTTAATGGAACACTTGAATTTATTATATGTTTCTCTTTTCATCTCTTTAGTTAATTTCATATATGGGTCTGTTTGTTTCTTGCTAATACCACTTTCTAGTTCAGTAGGAATTCCTTGTACTACTGATACTATATTTGGTGCATATATCCTTTTTTCGTTGGTATCTATTTCGTTATTGTCTTTATCAGTTAACTTGTAATCTTCTAAAACTGGTTTTAATAATTCTAATAATTTATAGTAGTCAGCACTACCTTTTTTAGTCGTGGAAATTTCTCCTTGATCATTTATTTCCAATATATCTCTTATATCCTTTACATCAACATAATAGATTTCATCTAAACCCAAATCATTGGCTACTTCTATTAAAGTTGGTATTACACTTCTGCACCAAGGGCAATCAGCAAACCCAAAATATACAACAAAAGTTTCTTTGTTATTAATTGCATCTACTATGTCACTAGCATCTTTATAAATAAAAGGATTATCATCTGAAATAGTAATGGAACGAATTTTTTTACCATCTTTTTTTCTTTTTATATCATTTAAACTTTCATACTCTTCTTTAAATCTTTTTGCATCCGTTAATTTTTCTTCTCCTTTATGGCAAGCTGTTAATGTAAATAATGACATAAATATTAAACCAATTATTATAACTTTCTTTTTCATCTTTTTACCTCCATAATTTAATTATAATTATAGTCTTATTTTTTGACAATAAACTTTACGTTTAGTTAGCCGAGTTATCTATTTTTGCTGTTCATTTTATCTTTTATCATATTCTTCTAGAAAACTATGTTTTTCTTTGCCCTTTGTATATCCTAAAATACAATCTATATTGATGTTATCTAAGCTTTTAAAAATATTATAGTCAATATTTGGGTTATCTTTTCTTAACTCTTTAATTAAACTTTTCATTGCTTCCCTTTTACTCGTTCCATCATTTGTTTTGGAATAGTTCTCAGTAAAGCGACAAGCACAGTTAATAAATTCAAGTTCATTAAAATTTTTCCAGGCAATAATTGCTTCCTCTTTTACTAAATAAAGAGGTCTAATCAACTCTAAACCCTCAAAGTTATCACTATGAAGTTTTGGCATCATAGTTTTTATTTCTGATCCATAAAACATAGAAAGGAGAGTTGTTTCAACCACATCATCAAAATGATGCCCAAGGGCTATTTTATTACATCCCAATTCTTTTGCTTTACTATATAGAAAACCTCTTCGCATTCTTGCGCATAAATAACATGGACTTTTATCTATTTTTTCAACTATATTAAAAATATCGCTTTCAAATATTTCAATAGGAATATTTAATTTTTTTGCATTGTTTTCGATTTTAATTCTATTTTTTTTATTATATCCCGGATCCATTATCACGTATTTTGCTTCAAAGTTGAACTTGCCATGACGCTTTAATTCTTGAATACATTTAGCAAGTAAGAAGGAATCTTTTCCTCCACTGATACAAACCATTACTTTATCATTTTCCTTAATTAATTCATATTCGGCTACGACTTTGACAAATTTGGACCAAATATCTTTACGGTATTTTTTAATTATACTTCTTTCAATTTCTTTATATTTTTCCATATACATCCTCATTAATATTTTTTATACTCTAACCTTTTTTTGTAATTCTTCTAGTGGTTCATAGAAACTCCTATCCATTATTAACCCATCCCCATTCCTTATATCCTTAGTATTTATTAATTCTTCAAGTGAAAAGTATTCAGGTATAAAGTCATATAAGTAACATAGCTCTAAAATCTCTTCTTGCTCCTTTTCATCAGATTCCTTATAACAAGAATAATAGTTTCTAACTGTTTTTTGTTCCTGTTTTATCAGTTTTCCATTCTTGCTATTAAATATTTGCCTATTTTCTTTTGTTCTATATAGAAATACTTCATTCCCATTTAACAATAAATTAATGATTTTCTCATTGAATTCTAAATTGCTTGGGTTGAAAGACGGGGTTCCTGGTATTAGAATTTCTTTGTTGTTATTGCTATTAATAGTTGTAAAACAAAGTATATTTCTATTTTCGTTATAAAATAAATACTTATTTTTCTCTCTTGTTTCTTTGTTTGTCTTTTTCATATTTTATTTATCTCCTTATAGTATTTAGTAAAATGGTGTAATATTTTTTGTGTTATAGATTCTTTATATCTATTACTTTGTATTCTAAATTTTCGACTACCTCTTTTAAAATATTAATATTGATATCTTTTTTTAGTGTAACTATAGCCTCTTTTTTATTTATATTAACTTTAGTTTTTGTAATGCTTTCTAGGTTGTCTAATGCTTTTTCAATTTTCATAGCACACTGTTTACATCCCATTCCTTCTATTATAATTTGTTTCTTTATCTTTTTACTAAACATTATTATTCCTCGTTTCTAATTTTATTTTTTTTAGTCTTAAGGCGTTGAATACAACTGTTAGACTGCTGATTGTCATTGCAAAACTAGCTATCATTGGGTTCATTGAAATATTTATGTTTTCAAATATACCTACTGCGATTGGGATCATACAAATATTATAGAAAAAGGCCCAAAAAAGATTTTGCTTTATATTTTTTATTGTTTTTTTGCTAATTGTTATTAAGTTAATTATTTTTTCTAAATTATCAGTCATTAAAATTACGTCAGCGGAATTGGTGGCAATATCAGTACCACTATTAACACTTATTCCTATAAGGCTTGTGGCAAGAGAAGGGGCATCATTTATTCCATCTCCTACCATCATCACCTTTTTTCCTTCTTTGCTTAGTTTTTTTATTACATTTGTTTTTTCCTTTGGCAATACATCAGCGATAACATGATCAATATTAACCTCTTTTGCAATTATTTTTGCTGCTTGTTCATTATCTCCTGTAAGCATTATTACTTCTTTGTTCAACTTTCTTAATTTGTCTATTGTACTTCTTGCGTTATCTCTTATGATATCTTTGATTCCAATTAAGGCAATTATTTTTTTATTCTCTATAACATAGACAATAGTATTTCCTAGTTTCTTTAAGTTTTCTTCATCACTTTCATGTGTGTTTTTTAATTTTAATTTAGTTATTAATTTATTGTTTCCTAAAAAAATTTCTTTTTTATCTATAGTAGCAGAAATGCCAATACCAGATAAATTTTTAAAATTATTTACTTCCTTTATATGGATATCATTTTTTTTCATATAATTAATAAATGCTTTACTAATAGGATGAGTAGATTTTTTTTCTATGCTTCCAACCATATGAATTAATTCTTTCTCGTTATAGTTACTATAATTGAATATGCTCGCGATTGTTAAATTTCCATAGGTAAGAGTTCCTGTTTTATCAAATATTATTGTATCTACTTTATGCGCATTTTCTAAAGTTTTACTTGCTTTTACTAATATTCCATTTTTTGCACATAATCCTTCGCTTACTACAATTGCAAGTGGAGTTGCGAGGCCTAGTGCACAAGGACATGCTACTACCAGAACCGTTACGAAGTGTTCTAGTGCAAAACTAAAACTATATCCTAAAACTAGATAAGCTATAAATGTTATTATAGAGATTAGTAGGATTGTGGGAACAAAGTATGTACTTACTCTATCGGCAAGATGAGCGATTGGTGCTTTTGTATTTGTTGCCTCTACTACTAATCTAACTATTTCAGATATGGTTGAGTCTTTTCCTATTTTTTTGGCGCTATACTCAATATAGCCATCTAAATTAATGCTGCCAGCTACTACATTATCATTTCTTTGCTTTTTTACTGGAGCGGATTCTCCTGTGATAAGCGCTTCATCTAGATGGGTAATTCCTTTTATGATGATTCCATCTACAGCTATTTTCATTCCTGGTTTTGCAATTAAAATGTCATCTTTTTTTATTTCGTCTAGTGTCACTTCCATTTCTTTATTCTCTTTTTTTAATAAGGTTTTATCTGGAGTAATTTGAACTAACTCTTTTATTGCGCTCTGTGTTTTTTCTTTGCTTCTCTGATCAATAAAGCGTCCTAGTTTAATAAAGAAAATAACTATTGCACAAGACTCAAAGTAAAGACTTTTTGTGTAGATAACATGATTTAATAAAATCATAACTGTAGAATAAATACTGAATATAAAACTTGATATAACTCCAATTGTAACTAATGTATCCATATTAGGTGTTTTGTGAAATAGGTTTATAATCCCTTTTTTTAGAATATCAAAACCATATATAAGATATGGAATGGTTAGAACGAGTTGACTTATAGCATAATTAATGGGATGTTTTTTCATATCTAGTATTTGTATAGTTGGCACCCCTATCATGTGAGACATGGATATATATAAGAATAGTACTGAAAGAATGGTAAAAATAAGTAATGTATGGAATTCTTTGTTCTTCTTTTTTTCTTCTTCTTTTTCTGCTTTGTATATTCCTAAACTAATAAATCCAGCATTTTTAATGTAATTATTTAAATCATTAATTGTTATATTGTCTTCATATTCGATTAGTGCTTGTGCCGATACAAGATTGACGCTTGCGGATATAATGCTTTTTTGCTTATTTAAATGCTTCTCAAGAGATGAGGAACAAGCACTGCAGCTCATACCCCCTATTTTTAAAATTGCTTTTTTCATGTGTATTAATTCCTTTCATAGTACCTTTTTTTATTCCATCTTTAGAACTTTTATTTATTTAGTTTTTTGAATAGATCTATAATATCATCAATTACTTCTAACTTATCATTTTTTATGTCTTTTACTACACAAGTTTCCATATGATTTTTAAGAATTTTGGTTCCTAAACTTTTTAAAGATTTATTGATAGCAGATATTTGAATTAAAATATCATCACAATATCTATCATCCTGAATCATTTGTTTAATTCCTTTAACTTGCCCTTCAATTACGTTTAATCTTTTAATCAATGTTTTCTTTTCTTCTTCTGTTCTATGTTTTTTTCTAGTACAATTTTTGCATATTTCTTTCATTTCTATCACCTATTACAATTATATACCCTATCAGGGTATGTGTAAAGAACAAAAAAGAAAAACCAATCGTTAATTTAGATTGGTTTTTGTATATTAAGTTCAACTATTTTGAACTTACTTACTATGGTAGCCTGTACGGGGTTCGAACCCGTGAATACGAGCTTGAGAGGCGCGCGTGTTAAACCACTTCACCAACAGGCCATTTCAAAATTACATTATAAGTTTAACATAAATGTAATTTTTGTTCAATAGTATAATTTGATTTTTTTATTTGTATTTTTTTGCTTTAGATTCTATCTGGTTACTTATTTTGTTATATTTATTTGAATAGTTCCTTTTTTACTGGTTAATTCAATTACTTTCTTTAAAACATCTCCATATTTATCAATAGCAGTTTCTCCCTTATTTACTAAAAAGTTTTTAAATTCTATGTCCTGTTCCTTAGCGATATTTTTGTCACTTTCTTTTTTTATAACTGTACCTTTTATTTTTCCATTCTCTTTTTTTAATAATTCTAAAGTCTGTTTTGCGTTTATTTTAACTAGACCAGTTAATTCTTCCTCATCAAAATTGAAATCATCATATGATCCCTCAAAGGAACAAACATAAACGTTAGAAAAGGCACGATCTCTAAATAGGCTTCCATCTTTCTTTTTTTTATCCATTATAAACTTATAAATATTTACAAAGACAGCTTTATCATAATCAACTTTTATACCTATTTCTTCTTCTATTTCTCTTCCAAAACCTTCTTTGATACTCTCTCCTGCTTTTACATGCCCAGATGCTGTTGTATATAATTTTTGTTCTTCTTTTCTGATTTGAAAATAAATATTCCCCTCTTGATCATATAACCAGCAGTGAACTGTATTATGCCATAAAGCATCTTTGTGAACGATATTTCTATCTTCTTTTCCTAAATGATTACCACTTTCATCATAAATATCTAAATATTCCATAATAATCTCCTAACTCTTAAATTAATTATATACGGAAAATGGTCGAATGTAAATTGCTAATATTTTAAATTTTTCTTTTCTTCTATATTCTATATTTAGAAGAGATAGTTGATAATATAATTATATAATCGATGGTTCAATTTACTCATTTATTTTTTAATTTAATCATCTAAGTCTATCCTTTCTTTTCTTAAATGCAAAAAATCAACTTCTTTTGAAGTTGATACTATATGTTAAAATCTAACAAAAGTTAGAATAGATTGCTCAATGGTGTTCCCGGGCAGATTCGAACTGCCGACCTATCGCTTAGGAGGCGATTGCTCTATCCAACTGAGCTACGAGAACATAGACTTTAGCAATAGCTAAAGTTTTACTTACAGGTACAACCATTTTTTATGTACATGTCTTTTAAGTCTTTTATAGAGACCTTTCCATTTTTAATCAATGAATGATTATTACTATCTATTTCTATTAGTTTATTTGTATCAATTTTTTCATAATTAATTATAGTTGAGCTAATTAAGTTATTATCTTCTATTGATACAGTATTTGAATAATACTCAATATCATTATAGCTAGAATAAGCTGCGTTTAATGCCTCTTTATAGGTTTCTAAATCTTCTTTCGTTTCAGAGGTTATTATTTCCTTTGTTTTTAATTTTGTTACATAGTTGTTTTTGTAATTGATGATATATTCAGAAGAAAGTGTTGTATTTTCATTAGGAGTAGTTGTTATGCTACAAGTTAATTGACCACTTTTACTTTGACATGCACTCGTTACTATGGTTACTATTAACAATGTTATAATTGCTAAGAATTTTTTCATAGGATCTTCCTTTATACTTCTTGAATTACTGTTATAATCATAGGTTTTGATTCTGTTTCTTTATAAAAGAATTTTCCAAGTCTTTCTCTTACTTCATTTTTAATTCTTGAATAGTCTACTCTTTTTACATTTTCTTCTATATTATCTTCAATCGCTTCACGAGACAAACGTTTTGTTTCCTCCAGCAGGTCTTGGCTTTCTTTTACGTAGACAAATCCTCTTGTTAGTATTTCTGGCCCACCAATAATTTTTTTGGTTTGCTTATCTAATGTACAACTTATTATAACAATACCATTTTCACCTAGCATTTCACGATCTTTTAAAACTAAATTTCCAATGTCTCCTTGACTTTTTCCATCAATTAGAATTTGATCTACTTCTATATGCTCACGATTATTTGTTAATTTTCCTTTGATAAATTCAACAACATCTCCATTTTGTTTTAGAATAATATTTTCCTTTGGTATACCTAATTCTTCAGCTATTTCAGCATTAGCATATTGATTTCTGTATTCTCCTTTTACTGGGAAATAATATTTTGGATTCATAAGGTTAATCATTAGCATTAAATCTTCACGTGATGCATGATGTAATAAATGTTTTTTATTTGATAGACTTACTGCATTTGCTCCCAGCATAGCTATTTCATCCATTATAACAGCAGTTCTTTTTTCTATTCCTGGATAACTTGGCTCAGTGATGAAAATTGTATCTGTTTCTTTAATCTTGATATACTTATCATACCCTTTTATTATTCTCTCTAAATTCGCAAATGGTTTTTCTTTCTCATCAGATATTAATATTACTGTATCTTTTACCTCTAAATCAGTTAGACTTCCTATTTTTTTCTTATCAATAGTTAAATAGTTGTTCTCTATTGCCTTATTGATTGTTTCTTGTAATTTTTTTCCCATAATTACTATTTTTCTATTTGTTTTTGATACTTCATTGAATATTTCTTGAATACGATAGAAATGTGCTGGAAAAATGGTAGCAATAATTCTATTTTCGTTTTTATGTAATACTTCTCTAATAAAACTTGAAACACGGTTATTAGGGCTTGTGTGTCCTTGCTTTTCGGCATACATAGACTCACATAACAGGCATAGAACACCTTGCTTACCAACATATGCTAGTTTTCCAATATCAGTTTTATATGCTCCAGTCATAGTTGCATCAAAAACAAAATCTCCTGTATAGACGATAGCCCCATCTTTTGTGTATAATACATAACATAAAGCATCTGGTATAGAGTGAGTCACACTAATTGGGAAAATATAGTTTTTACCAAACTCTATTTTTGCGTGAGGTCTTATTTCTTTAAAATTTGATTTAGCAATTTGTTCCTTTGTTAAATCTTTTTTTACCATCTCTAATGTTAATTTAGTTCCATATATATTTATGTTCGGAATAGCTTCTAAAATATCTGGTACAGCTCCCATGTTACTTTCGTGTCCATGCGTTAAAAATATTCCTTTTATATTCTTTTTATTTTTTATTAAATAATCAAAGTTTGGAATAATATAGTCTATTCCTAAATTGATATCATTGTCATATTTAAGTCCAGCGTCAAATACATATATATCTCTATCAACATTAACTATATACATGTTTTTACCATTTTCGTTTAGTCCTCCTAAACTAAATATTTTTATTTTACTCATTTGTTACTCCTTTCTTTTTTGCAAGTATTTATAATTATTATTTATTTTTTCTTTTGTTTTCTGTGTTTCTGTTAGTGTAGCTGTGTATAACTCTTCTCTATTATTATATTTTTCCTTTAATGTTGGAATGAAAGTATTCATTCTGTATTTTATATGGATGAAGTCTTTGTCTGTCATCTGATAGATAATGACTAGATTTTTTAATAGGATTAAATCATCTTTTAGTAATTTATTAGTATCTAGCAACAAATCTATATCTTTAAGTAGTGTAGCAAAGCTATCTATATCGTTGGGGTTGATACTTGCTATTTTTTCTACATACTCTTTCAATAGTTTACATAAATTTTCCTGCTGTTTTTTTTGATAGACCAATTCTTCAAATAACGTCGGATCTTTTTCGAGTGTGTATCTATTTTTATATACAACGTTTACTATCTGTAATCTTTGCTTTTGGCTACTGATAGAAAGTAATTCTATTATAGATTGTAATTCTTCTTGAACTTCTTTTATTAACAAATTGAATCCCCCTAAAGCAAAATTTATTATAACATAATAATCTATATTTTACAATTATAGAGCGATTTTTTCTAAAGCGACTTTAGCGGCTTCTTGTTCTGCTTCTTTTTTAGAACCAGATGAACCGATACCATATACTATATCATCAAGAAGAACTTCAACTGTAAATGTTTTATTATGAGCGGGTCCTTCTTCTTTTATTAATTCATAGTGAAGATTTTTTTGTTCTGTTTGCACATATTCTTGTAAAGCACTTTTATAGTCGTTAAAAAAGATAATATTAGGATCTTCTATATAAGGGACTATTATTTTTAAAATTATATTTCTTGCTGTTGCATAACCTAAATCTAGATAGATAGCTCCCATTAGGGCTTCGAATATATCTGCAACAATTGCTTTTTTATATTTTCCACCTTCTTTTTCTTCCCCATGGCCAACCTTTATATAGTTATTTAATCCTAGTGAAGTTGAATATTCATATAGGGCATTTTCACAAACGTAGCTTGCTCTTAGTTTAGTCATTTCTCCCTCTTTTTCCTTTTTGTTAGAGTATAGATAATCGGCTATAGCCAAGTCAACAACGGCATCTCCTAAAAATTCTAGTCTCTCATAATCGTTTTTTGCTTTATGCTCATTTGCATAGGAACTATGTGAAAAGGCAGTTGTATATAATTTTAAGTCTTTGGGTTTGATATTTAGCTTTTTAAATAGTTTTTCCATTTTAATCACCATGAACATTATAACAAAAATTATTAAATTAGTATACTTATAATTGCTATTTTAAATTTTTTATAGTAGAATTATTATACGAGAAGTATTGTAAAACTAGGTGATATTATGAGAAAGGGTTTACTATTTCTTATTCGTATTTATCAAAAAATACCAGGTGCTTGGCATAGTAGATGTAGATATTACCCTACTTGTTCAAATTATGCTATGGAAGCAATTTATCGATATGGTGTTTTTAGAGGGGGATATCTTAGTATAAAGCGAATTTTAAGGTGTAATCCCTGGGGTAAATATGGGTATGATCCTGTACCTAATATAGATAAGGAGAAAAAAGAATGAAAAGAAATAAAAAGATTATATTGTTGTTTTTATTATTTATAGGAGTTTTATTTACAATGACTGGTTGCAAACAAGATAACATGGAAGATATAAGTATTATTGTTACTAATTATCCTAATGAATATATTACTAAAAAATTATATGGAACACATGCAAGTATTAGTTCTGTTTATCCTGATGGAGTTGATATTAATAATTATAAAATAAATACTAAAAGAAAACGCGATTTTAGTAAAAAAGATTTATTTGTTTATAATGGTCGTATAGAAAAAGAAAGTAATTTAGCTTTTGATCTGTTGGATTTGAATCAAGATTTAAAAATTATTGATACTGCATATGTTTTAGAGACTGATTATTCTCCAGAGGAGTTATGGCTTAATCCTTCTTCTTTGCTTATGATGGCACAAAATGTAAGACTGGGAATTGAAGAATATGCAACAAGTACTTATTTAGAAAAAGAAATAGATGAGGCTTACGAAAAGTTAAAAGTAGAATTGTCCGAATTAGATGCAGACTATAGAGTTGCGGTTGAAAACACGAACAATAAAACAATTGTAGTGGCTAATTCTTCTTTAAAGTATTTAGAAAAGTTTGGTTTGGAAGTTATTTGTGTTGATAGTGATGCTACTGATAAAACAATTAGTGATGCTAAAAAGTTAATTAAAAATGGGACAATTCGTTATATCTATTGTTTTAAAGATGACAAGCTAAGTGATAATGCTATTGAATTATTGGATGAAAATTCTGATGTAAAAAAAATAGAACTACATAAATTAGATAATTTGTCTGATAGTGATCGGTCTAATAAAAGGGATTATTTAACTATAATGAATAATAATTTAGATTTACTTAAACAAGAATTATATCAATAAACGTTTATTATAATTAAGAGGTTTCTTCTTTGTTCATGAGATGAAACCTCTTATTTTTTTATTATTTTCTTTTTAGTATTAGAAAGGAATCTTATTTTTCGTTTACTGCTTTATCTATTTCTTTAAATAATGCATTCATTGTCTTATTGAACCCCTTTTCTATCAGACCCGATATTTTTATTCCTAGGTTTGAAGCCTTATTGTTGTATTCTTTTTCTTCTTGTAAATAGTTTTTTGCTTCTACTTCTTTTCCATTTTTTACGTCTTTTTCAAATTTTTCTATAGCTTCTTTGGTTAGTGTAGTTTTTTTACTTTCAGTATATTCGTAATAGCCAGTTAATTGGCTTATATAAAGTGCTATGAAGAAAACAAGCAATGTAAGCATAACTAGTTTGGCAATATTTTTACCCTTCATTTGCTTTTATCACCTCCATAAAACAATCAGAAAATGCTAGTGATGAATTTAAAACTTCATCTACAGTATTATCTTTTCCCCCCATTTCTATTAATATAGTATAGGGAGAAAAATCTTGATTATATATACCATTTACTCCCTCTCCTTCTTTTTTGTATATTCCTTTTGAAAGATTTGGATATTTTTCATTTAATTTATTATTAATTTTTGTTGTAAAATCTAAATTCTCTTGATAGTGTTCATGCTCTAATCCTACTATAAAAAGGATCTTTGCATAGTTTTTGCCATCTATTTCTATAGTTGTTTTTTCTTTAGAGATACTATCTCTATGAAGGTCTATAAAATATTTAAGACTTGGGTTGTTCTTTTTAGCGTCTTCCAATAAAAGACGACTTGCTTTATAACTATGTGCGTAATTCCATCCATTTGTGTTTAAAATATCTTTTACTTTTGTTTCTTCTACTTTGGTGTTTAGATTATTTTTTGTGAATACATCCTCTAATATATAGTTAGCCATTTGAACGGTTGGTTTTACACTATATTCTATAAAATTACTAGCGGCATATTCTTCTGTTTGGTGTGTGTTATATATATAAATTATTGGGTTTGTATTATTGCTGTTTTCTTTATTTGTATTTATTATTTTCTTTGCTTCTTTTTTTTCTATTATTAATTTTTTATAGTTTGTATCTAGAATAGATGCTGGGGTTGTATAATCTATTGGTGTTATGGTTGTAATGATTTTATTTAGTATATTACTATATTTATATTTATTGTGATGATTTGTATTGTTTAGTAGAAGTTGTACTAGTTCTTTGTCCTCTATTTTTATGTTTGATTTTAATAGGAGATGAAAACTTATCATTAATCCTATTGAAAAGAATATAAAAAAGAAAAAAAGTTTATAACTGATTTTTCTTTTCTTTTTTTTAGCTATAAATCTCTTTTTCATATAATCACCATATTTATAATAATACTTGTATATGGATTAATTTGTCGGATTAAATCTTTTATGTAGACTTTTGTTGATTCCATTTGCTATTAGGAAACTTAATTTTTCAATTACGAAGTCAACCTCTTTGGGGGTTACCATTAGGTTTGAATTTATTGGTACTAATACTTCGTAAATGAATCTTTTAAATTCGTCTTCATCTAGTGTGCCAATATAACCTAAAACTTGTTCTTTCTCTTCTTGTGATAATGTATTTGGATGGTTACTATAATCTTGATTTTCGTTTGGTACTAATTTTAATTTTTTGTTGTCTTTATTTTCTATTTTGTAACTTAGATGTTTTAACATATAATTAAATGTATCATTCACAATGGTAGTAGCATCTACAACTGTTGGTATCCCTATTGCTATTACAGGAATATTTAGGGTATCGTAACTTAATTCTTTTCTGTTGTTTCCTATCCCACTTCCAGGGTTTATTCCTGAATCAGTTATTTGAATCGTTTTGTTTAGTCTAGAGATAGAAGAAGAAGCCAGTGCATCTATTGCAATTAAAAAATCAGGTTTTACTGTATCTATAAGGGATGTAATCATATCTTTTGTTTCAATTCCAGTAGATCCAGTAACATTTGGCTTGAAGCTTGCTGTTTTACGATATCCATCTTCTACTTCTCCTAAAGAAAATAAATGATTGGTTACTAATATATTTTCTATAGCTTTAGGTCCTAAGGCATCCGGGGTTGACTTTTCATTACCTAAACCTACAATTAGAACACTGGCGTCTTCTTTGATCTTTAATTCTTCTAATAATTTTTTTAATGTTTCTATAAATATTTTTTCTACTTCTTTATAATTGTCTTTATCAGTTACATCTTCAAAAGTGATAGTTTTATAATGCCCTATTTTTTTATTAAATAAATGTCTATTTTCTTCTGTTATTTCTATCTCGTCCACTATTATACTTTTATATGTAGTTGTTTTTTGGTAAGGGGTTATATCCTTTCTATTTACTCCAACTTCATCTATTATTAAATCTGTTCTAATATTAAATTTTTTTAAATCAATCGTATGCATCTTATCACCTATTAATAATATTTACAAATAATGAAAAATTATTTGCTTTTTTTTGTAATGTTTGGTAAAATTAATATGTTTATAAAAAGTGAGGTGAAAAAATGCCAAATATTGAAAGTGCTAAGAAGCGTGTTCGTTCTAATGCTAAAAAGACTAATGTTAATACTTTAATTATTTCAAGCATGAGAACAGCAATTAAGAAGTTTGAAAAAGAAGTTAAAGCTGGAAATAAAGAAGAAGCTAGTAACAAGTTAAACATAGCTATTCAAAGAATTGATAAGGCTATGTCAAGTGGAAAAATCCATAAGAATAAGGCTGCTCGTTTAAAATCTAGATTAACTAAAATGAACAATGCTATGTAATAAGTGCCAATCTGATAAATGATTGGTTTTTTATTTACATTCATTTTAAAATAAGATAAAATGAAATTGATACTAGAAGATGTACTTTTACTGGAGGTTTTATGAAGAAATTTATTAGTTTAGGTATTTTAATGCTACTATTAGGAATAACGATTTCACAAAAAGAGGAATTAATTAAAATATATAATAAAGTGTTCTTAAAAAATGATATTGAGAAAGTTACTATTGGGGAAGTTAATGAATATTATAGAGACTATGACTTTTTATTTGTTCAAAATACAAGGGACTTTTCTCCTAAATCAAGGCAAGATATTTTAAATATATATTATACAGCTATAAATGCTGGAAAAGATGAATTTACCTTTTATTGCCCTAGTGATTATAGTGAATGCTTAAGCGAGGTTAATTCTATTGCTAATGATCAAACTATTCTTTCTCATATTAATAATTATGTTCACCCTTTTAATGGGTTTAAAAATGTTGAAACTGAATATGATTCATTAGGAAGAGTAAAAATTCATATTCAAAAGAGCTATTCTGATTCTGATATAGCAGAGGTTAAAAAGAAAGTGTTAACTATTGAGAATGAAGTTGTTAATATAAGCTTGGGATTAGAGGACAATATTAAAAATATCCATGATTATATTATTAATAATAGTAAGTATGATTCGGATAGAAGTGATAGAAATATAGTGAATTATAAGTCTGATATTGCTTATGGAACTTTAATTCAGGGGTATGGTTTATGTGGTGGATATACTGATGCTATGGAGTTATTTTTAGAGGATATGAATGTTAAAAACTATAAAATCTCTTCTGAAAATCATGTTTGGAATGCTATATACATAAATGGAGAATGGAGACATTTGGACTTAACTTGGGATGATCCTGTAACTTCTGATGGAAGTGATGTCTTAGAGGATGATTTTTTTCTAATTACTACAGAGGAGTTAAAGAAGATTGAAACAGGACAACATTCTTTTGATTTAAATATATATAAAGAATTTAATTAAAAAAGAAGCTATATTCTTGTTTATAGCTTCTTTTATATATTTTTTATTTTTTCTAAAATTTCATTATTTATTTGTTCAATACTTTTTATTTTATTGTTTTCTATGCACTCTATTCTATCCCAGTTATAGAGTTCGGAAAGCTCAATATATGCTTCTTCTGCCTGCTTTAAGTGCTTTTCTGATTTTTCGGCTTCATCGATTATTTTTCTGTTTTTCATCAATTCTTTTGTATACTTATAGGGAACATGCAAAAATATCGTTTTATCCGGTTTAGGAAGTTGTAATAACCAATACTCTAATTTATCAATCCATTGGTACATGTTAAATCTTTCGTCTTTATTTTCTATTTTGCTGCCTTGATGTGCTAAATTTGATGTAGTATAGCGATCTAGGATTACATAGTATCCTTTGTTTAGGTAATTTAGAACTTTATTTATGTTATATTTTCTATCGGCAGCATAGTATAAAGAGGCGATGTGAGGATCTACATTAACCGCTCCTTCTTCAAAGAGGCTTTCTGAGATATCTGTGTTTCCTAGATATGCCCCACCTATAATCTTTCCTGTTGGGGTATCATACATTGGAAATGCCATACGGATACACTTTATACCTTTGTTATTGAGCCTTTTTTCTAATAATTTTGCTTGTGTTTCCTTTCCGGAACAATCAGTTCCTTCAATTACAATAATTTTTCCCTTTTCTATACTCATATATAATCACCTATTTTCTTTAATCTAGGGGTACTACTTTTATTTTGAATGAAGCACTTTTAGTAGTATCTTTTTCTTTATAATCTTTACTAATCCATACTCTTAGTCTTAATTTTTCTCTTTTTTTATTTAAGGATCCTCTATATAAAATTTTACCTTCTGTTGTATTTTCTAACGTATCATAGTTTTTGATTTCATTAAAATTGGATACTGGATTGTTGCTTTTATCAGTTAAGTAAAATTTTAGGTACTTCGTATCTATATCAGCTGCTATTTTAATAAGCTGAACTTCATAATTGTTTTTGTTAGTGTTTATGTCGTTTGCTATAGTAAAGTCAAATTTATTTATTTTTGATTTTTTACCAATATTATCTGACGTTTTATAATTATTTGTTATGGTAATAATATTGTTTTTATTCTCTATATAATTAAAGGTCATGTAGTCTTTTGTTATTTGAGTTTTTAAAGATGGCATTATTGTTTTTAAAAGAGAATGATAACTGGTTATTAATACTACTATGATTAGAATAAAAACTCCGATAATAGGAAGGATTATATTTACTTGCTTTTCTTTTTTCTTTCTTCTTTTTTTACTTTTCATTATTTATCCTCCCTTCTAATTTAATCATATCAAAATATATTTTCTCTCACAATCATTTTATACAAACTAGCAAATTAAAAGTGTCTATTGGACACTTATATTATCATTATCATCAAATGGTAGTAGTAGACATTTACGACTAGCTAGATAATCACACATATGGACAAAATTTTGATACTTTGTTTTTGGTTTTTCTAACACCTCTTCTCCGTTGTAATCTTTAGTCCAAGGCCCCATATGGGTTTTGATTACTGAAGTAAGCAAGGTACGATTACTTTCTGACATAGTCAGTTTTTCTTTATTTTCATCAATAAAATTGGCCATTAGTATTGGATGATTAAACAAAGTATATTTAGAGTGATTAAGCCCTGATTTTAATCCATCATGAAGCATTAATCCCATAAGCATTATATCTTTTTCATCACTGGTGTATTTATCTCCAATGGATGGATCATTAAGTAACTCATAACCAATTCTAACAGCGGCCTTCGTATGTCTTAAAAGTCCACCTTCTCCTAGTGAATAGGATGGATGGTATTTACCAGTAGAAGATGCAGGTATTTCAAAAAAATAGTCTGGTAGTAATTCTATCATTTTCATACAGTCTTTTCTTATTTCTTCTTTTTTTATATATTCTAATTCTATTTTAAATTTATCAGTTTTCTTCATATTTTCCACCTTCTAAAAATTTTACTAATATTTCATTACTTATATACCATTTATCTTCTGGTATATAGATATTGTTTTTATCTTCGATTAAAAGTCCTGTTTTAACAAGTATTTTGTAATCATATAATTCTTCAATTGTTTTATTGTATTTATTATAAAAAGTTTTTTTATTGATACCTTCTTTTAATCTTAAATTTAGAATTATCTCATAATCTATTTTATCATAAAAATTAATACTATCCAACTCTTTGATGTGTTTTCCTGCTATATATTTATTAATGCTTTTTGTATTTGTGTATCGTCTTTCCTTTATGTATCCTGATGCACCTAATCCAAAACCATAATACTCTAAATTATGCCAATAACATTTGTTATGTTTGGACTCATAACCAGGTTTTGCAAAATTGCTTATTTCATAGTGGTTGTAGTCCTTTAATTCGTTACAAATAAATGCATACATTTCTGCATCCTTTTCTTCTTCTATGTTTTTGATATTATTAATATATAGTTTTGTATGTTCTTCTATCATTAATGCGTATGTTGAGATGTGCGGAATATCTAATTGTTTTAGGAACTTTATATCCTCTTTTAGGTCCTCTATTGTTTCATTTGGGAGTGCATACATTAAATCTACATTTATATTTGTGATGCCTATTTTTTTACAATAATTGATTATATTTATTACACCCTTCTTATCCAGTGTTCTATTTAATAATTTTAATAATTTATTATTGGTGGTCTCGAGACCAAAACTAATTCTATTTACTCCATATTTTTTTAATAAATTTAGTTTTTCTTCATCAATGCTATCAAAGTTAGCTTCTATTGTATACTCTAATTCTTCAGATACATTTAATTTTTCTACTATTTTTAAAAGAGTTTCTAATTCGCTATAACTTAGACTACTGGGAGTTCCACCACCAATATATATTGTATCTAACTTTTCTCCCTTATAGTTCATAGTTATTTCATTATCTAATTCTTTTAGATATTTATCTACAAAGGTTTTATTATAGTATAATTTACAAAAATCACAGTAGGAACATATATTATTACAAAATGGGATATGAATATAACAACTTTTCATTTTACACTTCCATTATTATGAGAATAGTAATCATCATATATTTTTTTAGGGATATATAGTGCTTTTATTATTGCATCATTTTCATTAACTATGACGTCTATTACTTTCGCTAAATTGTAGGTATTAACTATATATTCACATTGATCTTTATTGTATGCTAGATTTCCAATAAAAATTCCATCTTCAAATTCTTCAGGTATCAAGTATTCTATTTTTATGTTATAGTTTTGTCCTAATGTGTTTTTCTTTTTATAAAAACATCTGTTTTCTATTAGCGAGGTACTGGTAAAACCTTTATCTATGAGAAATTGGCCTTTTAATTTTAATAAATCGTTTAAACAGTTGATATTATAATCTTTAAAATAATCTAAAGTAACTCCTCTAAATACTTTTACATTTCCTATAGATGAGGCACTATTTCTAATTATCTCTTCTATTTCAATAGCTATTTTTTCATATTCTTCTTTTTGTTTAATATGCCCATTTTCTTCATAATTCCATCGATTTCTAAGTGCGTTATTAATGTTTTTAAAATTATATCCTGAATAAATTCTTAGGGCATCTAAATTATCACCTATATAATTATTATTTATATTTATAAATACATCTTCTATATTTTTATATTCTATATAATTTCTTTCCAAACAATTCTGATAAAACTCTTCGATGGCTAGCTGTTTTTCGTCTGGAATGAATCTAAAAAACTGTCTGACTGCGTTATTTGTGCTGACTTCATTATTATTCATTCACTTCACCTACATTTGCTATATTCTATATGATAGCTTTTATTATTGCTTTCTATATTGAGTAATTTCTTCTATTTTGCTTAATTTTTTTTGTTCATTTTGTTTTTGACTTTCTAGTTTATTAATGCTAGTTAATAATTTTTCTGTAAACATATTAGTGATATTATAGTTAATAGCATCAAACAATGCTGTTTCTTCTTTAGTTCTTGTGGGGATATTTTCTCTAATTTTTTTATCACAAAGTATCACGCATAAATCTAGTGGTAAAGATCCTCTGAAATTTTCTATTAAATCTTCGTATGTTACCCAAGGCAGTATTATATATTTGGGTTTAGTATCATCTACTAAGTAAACAAAATCTTTCATAGTAGCATCTATAGTGCTATTAAAGGAAATATTAATATCTTTTTCTTTTGCTTGTTCAACTACTAAATGTTCATAATTTTCAATATCTATCATATCGATAACTCTTCTTTTTTCTTTTTTATTTATTTCTATTAGGGCATTAATAATTAAATCGCTTTCTTCTAAAGTATACCTGTCCATAATTTTTCTCCTTTTTTATATTATTTATCACTCGTTGAAAGGATTGATAAAAAGGCTTCTTGTGGTACTTCAACGCTACCTATTTGTTTCATTCTCTTTTTACCTTCTTTTTGTTTTTCTAAAAGTTTTTTCTTACGAGTAACGTCTCCTCCATAGCATTTTGCTAAGACATTTTTTCTCATTGCTTTAATATCTGTTCTTGCTATAACGTGGGTTCCGATTGCTGCTTGTATTGGAACTTCAAACATTTGGCGAGGGATAATTTCTTTTAATTTTTCGACTACAATTTTTCCTCTATTGTAAGCAAAGTCCTTATGAACGATTACTGATAAAGCATCTACTATTTCGCCATTTAATAAAATATCCATTTTAACTAAGGCACTTTCTTTATAACCGATTAACTCATAGTCGAATGAGGCATAACCTTTTGTGTATGATTTTAGTTTATCAAAGAAATCATATACTATTTCTGAAAGTGGTATTTCGTAATGAATAGTAACGCGCTCTTGATCCAAGTACTCCATATTAATAAATGTTCCTCTTTTATCTTGGCACAATTCCATAATTGGTCCGATGTAGCTGCTTGGGGTAAAAATACTTGCTTTTACATATGGTTCAAGTGTTTTAGAAATTACTTCTCTTTTAGGCATCTTTACTGGTGAATCTACTAATGTTTTAGTGCTATCTGTCAGTAAGACTTCATATACAACAGATGGAGATGTTGCGATTAAATCTATGTTAAACTCCCTTTCGATTCTTTCTTCAATAATTTCCATATGTAATAGTCCTAAAAATCCACATCTAAACCCAAAACCTAGTGCCTTTGATGTTTCTGGTTCAAACGATAGTGCTGCATCATTTAATTTTAATTTTTCTAAGGCTTCTCTCAAATCTTCAAATTTATTTGATTCAATTGGATAAAGTCCACAATAAACCATAGGTTTCATGGGTTTATATCCGGGAAGTGGATTATCTGCTGGATTAGAAGCTAAAGTTATTGTATCTCCAACATGTACGTCACTAATACTTTTAATTGATGCATATAAGTATCCGACTTCTCCTGCCGATAGAGAGTTTACCTTTACTTCTTTTGGGTTATTAATAGAAAGTCCTACTACATCATATTCTGCTTTTGTTTCCATCATCTTTATGATGTCACCAACTTTTATTTCTCCTTCTTTAACCCTAATACTAGTAACGACACCACGATAGGCATCAAATAGGCTATCAAATATTAATGCCTTTGTTTTGTTCTCTCTTGCGCCAGTTGGAGCGGGAATTTTATTTATAATAGTTTCTAATAACTCATCTATCCCTATTCCTGTTTTGGCGCTTGTTAAAATAATATCTTCTTTATCAAAACCAATATTTTCAAGTTCAGTAGTCACTTTTTCAACATCAGCACTAGGAAGGTCTATTTTATTAATAACGGGTATTACTGTTAGATTATTATCTAGGGCTAAATAAAGGTTGGCTAAGGTTTGCGCCTCCACTCCTTGTGCGGCATCCACAACTAAAATTGCTCCTTCACAGGCTGCAAGACTACGCGAAACTTCGTAAGAAAAATCTACATGTCCAGGTGTATCTATTAAATGAAAGTAATATTTCTCCTCTTTATGTTTATAAGTTAGTTGTACAGCATTGAGTTTTATAGTTATTCCACGTTCTCTTTCTATATCCATAGAATCTAGCATCTGACTTTTTAATTCACGTTTTTCTACGGATTCAGTTTTCTCTAGTATTCTATCAGCTAGCGTGCTTTTCCCATGATCTATATGTGCAATAATACAAAAGTTTCTAATATTTTCTTGTTTCATCTAATCACCATCTATATCATTATAACAAAAAAAGATAAATATTACTACTTATCTTTCTTTGTTATTATTTTTAATCACTTATTTTACTACTGTAAAAATAATAATCTCCAGGTGTTTCTAATTTAAAAGTATATGTTATGGTAGCAGCTTCTTTTTTATAGTCTAATACCGAAATGGGATTTTGTTCTAATTCGCTTTTAGGGATATCTGTTTTTGTATCTAATAAAATTGTATGTTCATAATCCTTATAAACATTGTAACTATATTTTTCATCATTATTGCTAATTATGTCTATAAAGATGATTTTTTCCTTTAAAATGATAGTAGAATCTTCTTTCTTTGTAGCTTTTACTAATGAATAGTAATATGGTTCAATAAAGTTTGTTGGGGTAATATTTTCATGATGAGAAAAGGATCCAATATAGGCGTCTTGTGCCTTATCATAAGAAAGATTTACTGTATTCTTTTCATCAAAATCAAAATTGAAAGTCATTGAAATGTTGGAATTTTTTGTGTACTTAATCTTACTTCCAAAAAATTTTTTCATATATAGTTTAATTGTGTCGCTACTTATTGCGTAGGATTTTGTAGCAGCATCGTTTGTATTTTTTATTTCTCTAAAGTCAGAGTCAGTGGCAAAGTTTAAGGCATAGTAAAATTTATCATAGTTACTAAAATTTTCTAACTTAACACTTTTGTTTTTTATAAATTTAGAATCTCTTATACCTTTTGTTTTGCGTGTAACATATGCATATAAGTCTTTCACTTTAGAATCCTCTAAACTTAGTTTCTCCTCTTTGTTTTCTTCAGTTACAGGGGTGGTTTTACCAAAAAATAAATTACTAATAAAATAGACAGATAAACCCGATATTATAGCTATTACTATAACTATAATAACTCTAAAAAAGTTTTTGTTTTTTCTTTGCTTTTTGTTCCTTTTCTTTGATTCTTCACTACTGTAATTATAATCTTCCGTTTCTATTTTATAATTATCTTCATCGGCTACATACATAGGCGTTCCTCCTTATTATTTTAGTATAGGGATATTATAGCAGAACAAAAGAAATTAATAAACTAATTTCACCCAAATCTCACGATTTGGTCTTTCTACTTCATTGGAGTTTACACTCCTCCATAGACCAGTTCCCGATCGTCGCAACCATTATTTATTTTATTAAATTATTTAATTTGCATATTGTTCTTTATAATAACTAAATATTCCTTCCTCTAATATATTTAAACTTGCATTAATATCTCTATCATTTATACAACCACAGCTACTACATTCCCATTTTCTAATATTTAAGTTTTTTACTTTCTTATTTTTATTTTTACATACATTACATATCTGACTACTTGCATAGTAAGTTGGCACCTTTATTAACTTCTTTCCTTGCCAACAACATTTATATTCTAACTGTCTTATTATTTCTCCAAAACAACTATCACTTAAATATTTAGGCATTTTATTATTACTATTTTTTATCATATCTTGTACGTTCAAGTTTTCTGTAACAATAATATCATTTTCCCTAACTAGAGTACTTGTTATTAAATGGGTGTAATATTTTCTACTGTTTCGTAGTTTTCTATATGCTACTTGTAATTTTTTAATTACTTTTACTCTATTCTTACTTTCTTTTTGGCATCTTGCTAACCACCTGTTTAGCCCTTTTATTTTCTTTTCATACTTTCTTATAGCTTTCATTGCACTATACTTAACTCCATCACTAGTTACTACAAGATTTTTTACTCCTAAGTCTATTCCTACTGCATTTCTTAATCGAAATTCTGGAATATCTGTATCAACCTCTACACATACTGATACATAATATCTTCCATTATCTCTACTAACTGTTACATTTATTATTCTTCCAGGCAATTCTTTTAAATTACGATACCCTCTAATAGGAATATATCCTATCTTAGGTAATTTGATTATTCCAGTATTCAAATCAATTTTTATATTTGAATAGTTTTTCCCCTTGTAACTACTCCTAATACAATTGGTACGGTAAGTACATCTTGAATGTTTATTCTTAAATTTTGGATGTCTACCCTGTTTATTGAAAAATCTTGTATAACCATCATCTAAGTCTTCAAGACTCGTTCTCAATGCACAACTATCAGCTCCCTTAAGCCACTCATATTCCTTTTGTAAATTTACTAATCCTTTTTTCATATCTTTCAAAGATAAACTCTTATTAGATGTTTCATAAAATTTCTTTTTTATATTAAGATCATAATTATAAATAAATAATGATGATCCAATATTTTGATTTAGTTTAATCTTATCTAAAGTATTCGGATACATCCTAAAGGTAAATGTTTTATACATAAATCCCCCTTTGTTAAGTTAAACATATAATACATTTGTTCTGTTGTCAAGTGCGAAAAATTTATCATATTTCAGGGGGAATTCCTTATTAATAAAAAAGAAAGATAAATCTGAAGTTGTAAGATAAAAGTGGACATAAAAAAAGATGTTCCACTTTTTGTTTGTT
>CAOJYR010000001.1 GCA_948465965.1 uncultured Mycoplasmatota bacterium | reverse complement strand
AACTAGGGTTTAAATAGCTCTTTTTTACTGTCTACTTTTTATTGACAAGTTCAATTGAATGATATCTCTTTTATAATGCCATAATTGAAATTATTGTTAATATTAAGTTATGTAACATATGCATTGAAATAGATGTATATATAGTATCTGTTTTATAATACATTGCTGCAAATGCTATACCTAGGCTTCCATAGGGGATAATATATAGTAATTCAGTTATACTGTTGAAACTAGTTATTACATGGAGAGCTCCAAAGATAAGTCCAGATAAGATAATAAATAACCATTTATTTAAAAATGCATTTTTAAAGCTTTTTCTAAAGACAATTTCTTCTACTATAGGGGCAAGTATTCCTGCTGATATAATCATTAACCAAGGAAGTGAAGAAATCATTTGTTGAACTGCTTTTTCATTTTCGGCTTGTCCAGCTTTTAAGAAAAAGTTTATTATAATATTAGATATCATCATGATTAGTAGACCGATTAACCAGTATTTTATACCTGTATCTATATTTATTAAGAAGTTTTTCTTAAACTTTATCCATTCTTGTTTTAATTCTTTTTTATATATAAGAAATAAAATAAAAAGTAAAATTAGATTTGAAAAAGTAGATAATATAACTCTAGTAGAGCCTATTTTTATATCTAGATTAAATAGGAATATAGGAACTAATTGAATATAAGAGCTAAAATAGAATAGTAAAAATACCAATACTCCTTTTAATAATTGTTTCATATTTATTAATTTTTTCATTGTATCACCTTAGTAAAGAATAGCACAAAAACGAATAAAATTAAAGATATTTGTTTGTAATTTACAAAAAGTGTGTTATAATGTGTACAGAAAGGAGTGGGAAGAAAAACCCGCTCCCTTATTATTTCTAGGAGGTGGATTATGAAAGATAAGGTTTCTATGCTTGTAGATTCGGATATTAAAGAGTTAAATGTTTTTGTTGATGATGCTTTTGTTTCTACAGAAGAGGGAAAAAAAGTATTTAATATAGTTTTAGATAGTAATGAATTAATTGACTTAAATAGAATAACGGATGCTTCTAGGATTATAAATAAGAAGCTTGATAAAAGTGGATTAATTGGTGATGATATTTTTGAAGTTGATATTTATTCAAAGGAGAAGGGAGAGTAGTAAATATGAATGGTAAAGAATTTTTAAAGGCCTTAGATAATATTGTTAAGGAAAAAAATATTGATAAAGATATAGTTTATGATGCAATGGAGTTGGCTTTAACATCTGCATATAAGAAAAATTTTAATTCAAAAACAAATGTTAAGGTATTATTCGATAGGGATACAGGAGATATAAAGGTTTATTCTTATTTAACTGTTGTTCCTGATGATAAGATGACTAAAGAAGAATATGAAGATTATTTATTTGAGCATTATACTGACGAGGATGAAGAGGATGATGCTACAGAGGTAGAAGGTGAAGAGGAAGCTGAAGCAGAGAAAGAAGTTATTAGTTATTTTAACCCTGATATAGAGATTAAGCTTAGTGAAGCGAAAAAGATTGATAAGATGTTAGAAATCGGAGATACTATTGATCATGAAGTTACTCCACATGATTTTGGTCGTGTTGCGGCATCTACTGCTAAACAAGTTGTTATTCAAAAAATTAGAGAAGCTGAAAGAAATAGTATTATGGAAGACTTTGGAGATAAACAAGATGAGTTATTAGTTGGTACTGTAGCGCTTGAAGATACTGATAATTACTTTATTGATTTGGGTCGTACGAATGGTATTTTACCTAAAAAGGATATTATTCCTGGTGAAAAAATTGAAATGGGAAGTCAAATAAAAGTTTATGTTTCTAAGGTTGATAATAACGGAAAAAATTTGCTTGTACTTTTAAGTCGTAGTCACTATGGATTTGTTAAACGTCTTTTTGAACTTGAGATTCCTGAACTTGCAGATGGTTCTGTTATGCTTTATAGTGTAGCAAGAGATGCAGGAGCTAGAAGTAAGGTTGCAGTTTATTCAGAAAGAAGTAATATTGATCCAATTGGTGCTTGTATTGGTGAGAAAGGTTCTAGAATTGCTCGTATTATCGAGGAGTTACATGGAGAAAAGTTGGATGTTGTTCGATATGATAGTGATCCAGCTGTGTTTATAGAAAATGCACTTGCTCCAGCAAAGGATTTAACGGTTGCTATTACTGATCCTAAAAAGCAAGAAGCTATGGTTATAGCTGATGGAGATAATTTCTCTTTAGCTATTGGTAAAAAAGGGCAAAATGCTCGTTTAGCTAGTAAATTAACTCATTATAAAATTGATATTAAGACAACTGAACAAGCAAGGGATGCTGGAATTAATTTTAGATAATGGGAGGTACTATGAAAGTTAGAAAAATACCTTTAAGAACTTGTGTAATAACAAAAGAAAAATTGCCAAAGAAAGAATTGCTTCGAGTAGTTAGAACTCCAGAAGGGAATATTTGTGTTGATGAAACTGGAAAAATTAATGGTCGAGGAGCATATATTAAGAAAGATATTCAAGTTTTAGAGAAAGCAAAAAAATCAAAGCTTTTAGAAAGACGACTTGAATGTAGTATTGATGATGATGTGTATGAAGAAATAAGAAAAGTAATAGAAAAATAAAAGTGAGGTGAAGTCTAAATGATGAGTATAGAAGATTATGCATTAGATGTAGGGAAAAGTGTTGATGAAATTAAGGCTTTATGTGATAAAGTAGGAATTAATTATGAAGATGGAAATACTACTTTAGATGAAACGAATATCATTCTACTTGATAATGAATTACAAGATCAAGAGGATTATATTGAGGGTGATATAGACGAATACAAAGAAAAATTATTGGACGATGAGGTTTATGATAAGGCTGAAGAGCTAGCAATGAATACTAAATTTGATTTAGATAACTCTAATAATTTTGAAAAAGTTAAAACAAGAAGTCAAAAGAAGAATGATAATAAGAAAGATTTCTTTAAAGAGAGAAAGAAAATTTATAAACATCGTGAAAAACTACAAACTAATGAAAATACGCCTGATGAGAATGTGATTCTTTATAAAGAGGGTATGAGTGTTAGTGATTTGGCTGATGCTTTAGCTGTTTCAGGCGTTGAAGTTGTAAAAAAACTTATGGCTCTTGGTGTTATGGCATCTGTTAATCAATCGGTTGATTTTGAAACAGCAGAAATTTTAGTTTCTGAGTATAATAAGACTTTAAAAAGAGAAGAGTCTGCTGATATTTCTAATTTTGAAAACTTTGAAATAGAAGATAGAGAAGAGGATTTAGTTGAAAGACCTCCAGTAGTTACTATAATGGGACATGTTGATCATGGTAAAACTACTTTACTTGATGCCATTAGAAAGACTAACGTAGCAAGTGGTGAGGCAGGAGGAATTACACAAGCAATCGGTGCTTATTCGGTTACATGTAATGATAAGTTAATTACGTTTATTGATACACCAGGGCATGCTGCTTTTACAGAGATGAGAGCACGCGGTGCTTCTATTACTGATATTGTTATTATTATAGTAGCTGCTGATGATGGTGTGATGCCACAGACAAAAGAAGCAATTGATCATGCGAAAGCTGCAGGTGTTCCAATTCTTGTTGCGATTAATAAAATTGATAAACCTGAGGCTAATATTGATAAGGTAATGAGTGGTTTAGTTGAAAATGGCTTAACTCCAGAAGAGTGGGGAGGAGACATTGTTGTTAATAAGATTTCAGCTGCCACTGGTGAAGGTGTTAATGAACTTTTAGAAAATATTTTATTGGTTGCAGAGATGCAAGAATATAAGGCTAATCCTAATCGTTATGCAACAGGTGCTGTAATTGAATCACGAAAGGATAACAAGGTTGGTAGTATCGCTACTTTATTGATTCAAAATGGTACGCTTCGTTTGGGAGATCCTGTAGTTGTTGGGACATCTTATGGGAAGGTTCGTACTTTAAAAAATGATTTAGGTCAAAATATAGTGGAGGCCACTCCTGCTATGCCAGTTGAGGTTACTGGACTTAGTGAGGTCCCTGATGCTGGAGATAAGTTTATGGCTTTTGAATCTGAAAAGCAGGCTAAACAAATTGCAGAAGAGAGACGTTTGCGTGTACGTGAGAAGGATACAAATCTTAGTGGAATGAGTTTGGATGATTTATTTGGGAAAATTCAAGAAGGTGTTAAGGAAATAAAAGTTGTCTTAAAAGCTGATGTTCATGGTAGTTTAGAAGCGGTTAAGAGTTCTTTAGAAAAAATTAATGTTGAAGGTGCTAAAATAAGTGTTATTCGTGGTGCAGTAGGAGCAATCACCGAGAGTGATGTTGTGCTTGCTAGCGCATCAGATGCTATTATCATTGGATTTAATGTTCGTGCCAACGCTAAGGCAATGGATAATGCTAAAGAGTATGGTATAGAGATTAGAAGTTATGACATTATTTATAAAGTTGTTGAGGACATGGAAGATGCAATGAAAGGAATGCTTGATCCTGAATATGAGGAGAAAGTAACTGGTACTTTGGAAATTCGTCAATTATTTAAGTTTTCTAAAGTCGGTTTAATTGCTGGATGTCATGTTACGAGTGGAGTTGTTAAAAATAATGAAAAGGCTCGTATTATACGTAATGGTGTAGTTGTTTATAATGGAGCAGTTAAAACTCTTCAACATGAAAAAGATCAAGTAAAAGAAGTTAAGAAAGATATGGATTGTGGTATTACACTAGAAAATTGTCAAGATTATAAGGAAAATGATATTATTGAGATTTATGATCTTGTAGAAATTAAAAGATAATTATAAATATATATGAATGATTAACCAAAATCAAAGTAGAAGTATTTATAAAAATATAAGAACTAGGAGTGATATTATGGCAAGCATTAAGATAGAAAGATTAAATCACACAATACAAGAAGAAATTAGTATAATTTTAATGACTGAAGTAAAAGATGAGGATATTAAATTTGTGACGATTACTGGATGTGATGTAACAAGCGACTATAGTTTTGCGAAAGTTTATTTTACAGTTTTAGATCCAACTAAGAAGGATTCTACGTTGGAAGCTTTAAATGGTGCAGCATCTTTTATAAGAGGAAAGTTATCTGAGCGAATTGAGATAAGACATACTCCAGAGTTAAAGTTTGTTTATGATACATCAATTGAGTATGGAGAACATATTGAATCTATAATAGATAAAATTCATGAAGAAAAATAAGTTGTTTCTATGGGGTTGATAAGATATTTATTGATCATATAAAGAGATAATAGTATATGAAAAGAATACAAGCGCTCAAAATTATGTTTAATTAAAAATGTTTAGATATTTCAAAGTATATTTGAATATCTTTTTTTGTATATTTTTGTAAATTTTATAAGGTAGTTAGTTATTTATTTTTAATATTATGGTATAATATTTTTATGATGTGGAGTGATGCTATGAAGATTAACATTAAAAATCTAGACATTAATTACATACAATATGGTGAGGGGAAAGATATTCTTCTTCTACACGGCTGGGGTCAAAATATTGAGATGATGAAGTTTATTGGAGATAGATTTTCTAATAAGTATCGAATTACTATTTTAGATTTTCCTGGTTTTGGGGAGAGTATGGAACCTAATGTTCCTTGGTCTATAGAAGATTATGCTTTAATGTTAGAAGAATTTGTTAAAAAGGTTGGGATAAAAAAGCCCATAGTTATAGGACATTCTTTTGGTGGTAGAGTTGCAATTCGTTATTCTGCACTTAATTCCATTGAGCGGTTAGTTTTATTTGGTAGTCCTTGTATTCGAATACAGGAAGAGTTATCTTTATCTGTTAAATTTTTGAAAAAGTTAAAAACTTTACCTGGTATGGATGCAATTGGTGAAAAAATGAAGAAATATATCGGATCACGAGATTATAAAGCGGCTAGTCCAATCATGCGACAAACCTTAGTTAATGTAGTTAATGAGGATTTATCCAATTATGCTAGAAAGATTAAAGTTCCAACTCTTCTTGTTTGGGGAGAAGAAGATAGGGAAGCTCCAGTTAGTGATGCTCGAGAGCTTGAAAAAATTATGTGTGATGCGGCTTTAATAGTATTACCAGGGACACATTATGCATATATAGAAAATTTAGATAGAGTAGAATTGATACTTAATAGTTTTTTTGAGGAGGTAGGATAATGCTATATTTGTATTTAATTTTAATATTATCGTTTATATTTTGTTTACGATTTAAATCTAAGCGATATCTTCATATGTTACAACAGAATTTATATAATGAGAATAATCGTTACTTTAAATGGTTATCTAATAATTTAGGTGAATTTTTAGATATTGACTTAATAGGAATATTAATATCTATCGTTGGTATTTTTGTTATATTTGATATTAAAAGTTTAACTATATTGGCAATTGTTGCTATTATATTTATTTATTTTTTACTAGGAATTATGTGGAGAAAAAGACTTCGTGCTGCTAAAGATAAAAAACCTTTAGTTATCACTGCAAGAGTTAAAAGACTTATAGTTACTATGAGTATTTTATATCTTATTCCAATTGTATTGTTATTTGTGAATTATGCTGATATGAAGTGGGTATTTAGTTTCGTTTTAGTAATTACAATTATGGTTTATTTAAATCCATTTATTGTATTTTTAGCTAGAGTAATTAATACTCCTATTGAAAAGAGTGTTTTTCATTATTATAGAAGTAAAGCTAAGAATAAGCTTAAAAGTATGACTAATTTGAAGGTTATTGGTATTACTGGTAGTTATGGAAAAACAAGTAGTAAAAATATTTTAAGTGATATTTTAAATATTAAGTATGATGCACTACCAACTCCAAGAAACTTAAATACACCAAATGGACTTATGATTACTATTAATAATCACTTAGATAAATTTAATGATATATTTATTGCTGAGATGGGAGCATATGTAAGGGGTGAAATTAAAGAACTTTGTGATTTAGTTCATCCTAAATATGGTATTTTAACAAGGATTGGTACAGCACATTTAGAATCTTTTGGAAGTGAAGAAAATATTATTAAGGGTAAATTTGAACTTATTGAATCTCTTCCTAGTGATGGATTTGCAGTTTTAAATAAGGATGATCCAAAACAAGTAAACTATAAATTAAAAAACAAAGTTAGAACTATATGGATTGGTATTGATGAAGAGGATGTTGATGTTCGCGCTGTTGATATTAAGTGTTCCAATAAAGGGACTAATTTTAATGTTTTATTTAAGGGAGATAAGAAAAAATATAATTTTCAAACGAAGTTATTAGGAAATCACAATGTATATAATATTTTAGCGGGTCTTGCCTTTGGTTATGAGTTTGGTATTTCTATTGAAGAGTTACAGCAAGCTGTTAAAACTGTTCGCGCTGTAGAACACAGATTAGAACTTAAAAAACTTGGTAATTTTTATCAAATAGATGATGCTTATAATTCTAATCCAGTCGGTGCCGAAAATGCAGTTAAGGTACTTGGAATGATGCCAGGTATTAAGGTAGTTGTTACTCCTGGTATGATTGAACTTGGTGAGAAGGAAGATGAATATAATAAAATATTTGGAGAACAAATTGCGGAGGTTGCTGATTATGCAGTTTTAATTGGTGAGGCAAAGACAAAACCTATTAAAGAGGGATTAATGAAAAAAGGGTTTGATAAGGAAAAAATAATAGTGTTTAATGATGTTAGAGATGCATATCCTTTTATAGGATCTTTAACGGGTAAAAAGGATGTTTATGCATTATTTGAAAATGATTTACCAGACACTTATAATGAATAGGAGAGATGAGTTATGAAAATTAAAGTTGGTGTTATTTATGGTGGAGAAAGTGTAGAGCATGAGGTTAGTATTATTTCGGCTTTACAAGCAATGAATAAGATGGATCAAGAGAAATATGAAATTATTCCTATCTATATTACAAAGACACGTGAATGGTATACTGGAGAGATGTTAAAAGACATTGAAGTATATCAGGATTTGTCTTTAATTAAAAAGTATGGAAAGAATGTTGTTTTGTATTATAATAATGGTAGTTATGTACTTCAGAAAAAATCTTTTCCAAAGAGTATTGTAACTGATATTGATATTGCATTCCCAATCGTTCATGGAACGAATGTTGAAGATGGAGTATTACAAGGATATCTACAGTCTATTGGTATTCCATTTGTTGGAAGTGATGTTTATGGATCGGTTGTTGGACAAGATAAGGTTTATATGAAAGAAATATGGAGTGGTGCTTCTTTACCAATGACAAAGTATGTTTGGTTCTATGATGTTGACTATAAGCAAGATAGTGAAGAAGTACTTAAGAAGGTTTCTAAATTAAAGTATCCGCTTATTATTAAACCTGCAACTACTGGAAGTAGTGTTGGAATTAGTGTTGCTAATAATGAGGAAGAATTGATTGAAGGAATAGATGATGCTATTCAATATGATAAAAAAATACTTGTTGAAGAAGTTGTTGAAAACTTGAAGGAAGTAAATATTGCTGTTATGGGTAATTATGAACATCAAAGAGTTAGTGAGATTGAGGAAGTATTATCTGGTAATAAATTTTTAACTTATGAGGATAAGTATATTGGTGGAGGTAAGGGTAAACTTAAGGGTTGTAAAACGCCTGTTAAGGGTTCCTCTAAGGGAATGGCTTCTGCTAGTAGAAAATTACCAGCGGAACTTGATAATAAGTTAAAAGAGGAGATTGAAAAAGTAGCTGTTGAAGCATTTAAAGTTTTGGGCTCTTCTGGAAATAGTAGAATTGACTTTTTAATTGATGAGAAAAAAGGTAAAGTATATATTAATGAGATTAATTCTATCCCTGGTAGTTTGGCTTTCTATTTATGGGATGCTAAGGGTGTTAACTTTACTTCTGTTTTAGATGATATGATCAATATTGGAGTCAAGGATTATAAGAAAAGAGTTAGTATGGTTCATTCTTTTGATACTAATATTTTGAAAGGTTTTGCTGCTAATGGTGGTGTTAAGGGAATGAAAGGAATGAAGGGAAAATTAAGATAGGTTCTATTATCCTTCAAATGATTTACAAACGAGTAAATTCTACTTGTTTGTTTTTTTGTGGAGAATCTTTAAATTTGGCATAAAATAAAGTGGTGATGATATGAATAATGAGGTTAAGGTAAGAATTACATATCCCAAAACTGGTTATACGCTTTTAAATCAAAATTTAATAGAACAGTTAAATATGGTTGTACAGGAGTTTATAAGCTATCAGAAGATTCTTGCTAAGCAAAATATATGTTATACTCTACATATTAAGGATGAGCAATATAGTTATAAAGATTATATTTCATATGTTTTTTATATTTCTATAGATACTGGTGGTGCACATCCTAATAATATAATTCTTACTATTAATTATGATAGGAGAAATAATGAAATTATTACAATTGATAGTATGACTAAAAACAATGATCATTTGTTGAATGATTTATGTATAGAGAGTAGGAAACAGCTAAAATCAAATAAAAATATAGCACAAGATCAGACATCTATAAATATGATGTTGGAAGGTACAAAACCCGAAAAAAATAATTTCAAGAATTTTATTTTTGGTAAAGATGGACTGATTGTATATTTTCAACAGTATCAAATTGCTCCCTATGCTTCAGGTGTGTTTCAAACTGTAATTCCATATACTATTCTTGATGATTTCATAAAATAGAGCAGGCTATAATATAATTTTGTTTATTAATCAGGTTTTGAAGGAAAGATAGTATTTATAATTGAACTATCTTTTTTTTCATATAATAATATAGAGGTGATTTTTTGAAAAAAATTGCAGTTTTAATAAGAAAAGAAAATAGTGACTTCAAGAATAGACTTTATATAGAGGCTATTGAAAGATTTTCAGGAGCAGTTGTTTTAATTTATGATAGTGATAAAATAGAAAATGTTAATTTAAAGCTTAATGATGTAGAAGGAATTTTATTAACTGGTGGAGATGATGTAGGAAGACTTGATTTTTATTTAATTGAATATGCGTTAGATCATGATTTGAAACTTTTTGGTATTTGTCAAGGAATGCAATCTATGGCTTTATATGGAACAAGTAATCAGTTAGTTGAGATTGGCGATGATAGTCATTATCAAATGAAAAAATATGCTCATAAAGTCTTTCTTTTCTCTGGTAGATTAAAAGACATTGTGGGCAAAGATATGTTAGATGTTAACTCTTATCATTTACAAACGGTTAGAAGTTCTAAGAATTTTTTAATAAGTGGTAGAAGTAACGATGATTTAGTAGAAGTGGTAGAAAATAGTAGCCATAAGTTTCAAATTGGTGTACAATGGCATCCTGAGGAAATGCTTGATTATGATGAGGCAAGTAATAAGCTATTTGATTCTTTTGTTAATTTATAATAATAAGTAGTATTTATTTGTAGTATTTTGTGATATACTCTTACTGTATGATAATAAAGTAGTGCAGTTTGAGGTGTATTTATGGCAGATGTTACAAAAGAAGAAGCAAAAAAAGAATCAAAGAAGACCTTAGAAAAATCTACAGAGAAAAAGAAGAAGTCTAAGGGTACTAAGAAAGTTCAAAAGAAAAATAATAGATCTAGTAAAAAGAGAAAATGTGAGGAAATAGAAGTTTTAGACTTGAATGATAGTCAATTTGATGGTAAGGATATTACTACTAATCAAACTAAATCAAGATGGAGAAGGATTATAATCGGGATTATTGTTTTTATTGTTTTAGGTGTGGTAATTGTAAGAGGTATTCATTACTATCAAAATTATAAGCAGGAGCAGAATATTTATTATAAGAATGTTTCTGAAAAATTTTTAGAGTTTTATGCTGATTATAAGAAGGAAATTCCCAAAGAAGATATAACTATTAAAGAGGTAGAAGCTATAGAGCCTCAAATTAAAAAAATTTCTTATACTGATAAGAAAGATGAAATGCTTGAAAAAACGAAGAGATTAAAGAATTATCTTAATGTAAAAGAAAGGATCGATAATTGTTTTTCTGAAGATATTTTAAAGTCTAGTATTACAGGTAGTGAGATTGAAAAAATCAATAAGGAGTTAGATAAGTTATCAAATACTTACCAATCTTTATTAAAGGAAAAGCTTGAAAAAATGAATACACAGTATCAAAATATAGAAAATTTACGAAATGAGGTTACTAATCTTTTTACTGATGATACGAGGACTGTAGTAAAGAATGAAGTGACAAGAGATCATTATAATCGTGTGGTAGAGATGTTAAAGACTGTTGTACAAGAAGATATTGTAAGTAGTGAAAGAAGGGTACTTGATAAGGTTTTGGATGAACTTTTGAGTAGGGAAAGTGAATCAATCAAACGAAGAGGAGAAGAAATTTCTAGTTCTTGGATTCGTTTAAATGTTTCTTATATAAGTCAAAATATGAATCGTGTTTTAAATGGAAGTGAAGTAGTATCTTTACTTATGGGATTAAAATATAAGGGTTATTTAAGTGATATGGATGTATGGGCATATGCAAATTTAGTACCAAAAAGTTCTGATCCATTCTCGGGATTTACAAATTCTATTTTTTCTCTTGAGCCAAAGGATGTTCCTCATTGGATAGCTCCTAATGCACTAGCAAGCTTTGGTAGAAGTAGTTCAGGAAACTCTAATATATATGATACTACTGGAGAGAGTTTAGATGCTTTAGATCATGAGGTTGAAATGGGCAACCCTGTTGTTATTTATTTAACTACTAATGTTAAAGCACCTTCAAAATGGGTTGAAGGTGCTCCTAAAAATATTCATTCTTATTTGCTTGTGGGTTATAATAGTAAGACAGGAGAACAAATGCTTATTGATCCTTGGACTGCAAATAATGGGGAAACTAGATTAACATTATCTAACGCAAAGGTCCAAAATATTTATAATGCTACTGGTAAGAGGAGTGTTGTTATTAAATAAAGTTAGAGAGATTTTCTAACTTTTTTATATTTTATTAGAATAGTTTTGATAAATTCTACTGGCATTAGTAAAATCAGCAATAGTTAAAAAATTATTGATATATTGTTCTTTTTCATTTTTATAATTTAAGTAGTAGGCATGTTCCCACATATCAATATTAAATAAGGGAATATAGCCTAATGTAAGTGGTGTTTCTTGATTTTTCAGGTTCATAATTTGTAAATTATTTGAAGAATCGGTAACTAAGAATGTGTAACCTGATCCTTTTAAAGCTAAGGCAGTATCTTTAAATGTTTTTAGAAATAAGTCTATACTTTTATATTGTTTTACTATTTGTTCTTGTAATTTTCCATAGGGTAATTTGGGATTAGGATTCATACTTTTCCAATATAAGTTGTGATTTATTACACCTCCTAGATTGAATAAAATATCTTGTTGATCTATACTGGGAAATTCATTTATATGAAATATTAATTCTTCTAATGGGTATTGAAAGTTATAGTTGTCTTTTATTAGTATAGAATTTAATTTATTTAAATAGTTTTTTTCATGTTTATGATAATGAAGTC
The DNA here is from genome assembly GCA_948465965.1 of uncultured Mycoplasmatota bacterium. Classification (GTDB taxonomy): domain Bacteria; phylum Bacillota_I; class Bacilli_A; order RF39; family UBA660; genus CAJMSU01. Next base: position 89,640 of record CAOJYR010000001.1, on the reverse strand, counting down.
CCATAGTATGCGTATCAATGTATGGTTCTAAATCTTGAAATAAATAGGGTAGTTTTGGTAACTGATACATAAAATTCCTCCTATAGTAAGTTTATGCATTTTATTCTTATTAAGAAGTTTAATTCTTTTAGATAAGAAAAACACTTAGTTTAACTAAATGTTTTTTGCGTTACTTGCTACTATAAACTTAATCTTATAATTCATATTTATTTTATCAGCAAATTCATGAATTCTTCTTTCTATATTGGGATAGTAATTCCAGCTTTTAATATTTACAATGTCTTGTTCATTATTTATTTTTATGATTACTATAAATATGTTATTCTTTATATCAAAGTTTATTTCCTTAATACTATTTTCAATGAAATGTTGTTTTTTATGTTTTTCTATATAGTTTAAATCTAATCTTTTATATGAAAAATCCATTTTATCGGCGAATAATACTATATGATCAAATAAGGAGATATTATTAACAGTTTCTTTTTCATGATGATTTTTTATAGCAGATAATATTTGGTTATACCATTTTTTGTTGATTTTATCTTTTAAATATTTGCTAGCTAATCTTTCACCTTCTAAAGTGTGATTTTTGTTTTTATATAGTTGTCCAATATCATGTAAATAACCCGCAATCATTAAATATTCTAATGTTTCATTATCTATATTTAAAAGAGTCGTTATTTTTTTTATATTTTCAATAACATTGATAGTGTGTTTTAGTCCATGGTTCATCTCATTATCATTTTTTGCATCTATGGTGTTAAGTATTTTGGTTATTTGTTTATCTTCAATTATATCTTTATATTTCATAGTTTATCACCTTTTATTTATTAATGTTTTATGTTTATCTGTATTTTCTTCTTGGTTATTTATATATTCATAAATCATTGTACTAAAAGCGTTAGCTATTTGTTCATTTTTACTTCCATTTAAGCAAAAGCAGACAGCACAAATATTTTGTATATTAAACTTGTTGTTTGGGTTTTTAAGAAAACTTATTGTGAAGTTGTCATTATTTTTTGTAATTGTTAGTTTATTTGCATTTTCTGGTATGCCATAAGCCTCACTTGACCATTCAAAACACTTGTTATTTAGGAGTGTATGACTTATATCGTATTGTTCTATTTGATCAAATAAATTTTCAATTTGTGAAAATAATATTTTGGATTCTTTTGTAATACAAAATTTATTGTTTTTATGATAATTTAACATCGTCCAGTATAAATCTCCGCCACTTCAATGCATTTTAAATATATCCTTATTTTCATTCTCTAAGATAATTTCATGTATATTTCCATCTATTATAATATTTTTAATACTATTCATTTTAAGTCCTTTCTAGGAAATTATGTATTTGTTTCGTTTGTGATTTATATAGTAATCATTATTTTAAAATCTTTCTTTTGTTCTTTTGTTTTAATGTATCATAAGAACCTGTTTTAGAGTAAATTTTATACCCCTGTTGTTGCCTTAGAATTTTTCTTTCTTCAGGTTCCATTTGTAATACTTCTTCTGCGATATCTATATGTAGGATACCATCAAGGTGATCTATTTCATGTTGTAATACAGTGGATTCAAAACCTTCGGATTTTTCTTCGTGTTTATTCCCATTAATATCATAGTACTCTAAATCAAATTTATACGGTCTGAGAACCTTTCCAACATTGTTTAGGCAACTTGCGCAAGCCTCCCAGTATTCTGTTAAGCCTTCTTTGTTCGCAATAACAGGATTTATTAAGACTTTTGCTTCATTATAATTTTGTTCTTCCTCAGTTGTAGAGTTGGTTTGTATTTTATTTATAATATCTATATTTGTATTTTTTAAATAAACCAATCGTTTTGGAATACCTAGTTGAACAGCAGCCATTGCCATTACTTTATTTTCTTTACAATATTTTTCTAAAATTTTGATATCATTTTCTAGATCTTGGTCATGCTCTATATCAACGGGGATAGAGATTTGTCTTAAATATTCTTCGCTATCGGCTATAGTAATGGATTTTAGTTTATCATCTTTCATATTTTTCTCTCGCTTTCTTTTATTGACTTTATTATAGCATAGTTATATGAGATGTGCATATTTTCTGCATAGATAAAAAAAGCTACTTTCCAAAATAGAAAGAGCTTTGTATTAACAAATATGGTGGACTGTTAGGGATTCGAACCCTAGACCCACTGATTAAGAGTCAGTTGCTCTACCAACTGAGCTAACAGTCCATTTATGAATTGCAAATTTATTTTATAACAAAAATAATAAATTTACAAGAGTTTTTTCTAAAAATATAATTTTATTTACTATAAATGTGAGGGTAGATGATATTTTTTTATAAAAAGGTTAATTAATACTTGACTTTATCATAATATGTATAGTATTCTATTATTGCGAATTGAGAAAAAATCAGATTTATTGAAATTTTCTCTTGCAAAAGTTATAAATATAGTGTAAAATGTAAAAGTACCAATTATTAATGGACCTGTAGCTCAGTTGGTTAGAGCACACGCTTGATAAGCGTGGGGTCACAGGTTCAAGTCCTGTCAGGTCCACCATTAATAATGCCTCAATAGCTCAGTTGGTTAGAGCACTTGACTGTTAATCAAGGGGTCCTAGGTTCAAGTCCTAGTTGGGGCGCCATATGGCCAGTTGGTGAAGTGGCTTAACACACTGCCCTTTCACGGCAGCATTCACGGATTCGAATTCCGTACTGGTCACCAAATTTGAAGTAACTCCTTTTGGAGTTTTTATTTTAATAATTTAGGAAAAATTGCACAAAATAATAAAGAGAAATTCGTTTATTTATTGACATAATAAAAAAAGTAATGTAATATTATATTTGCAAAGCGTTTGGAGCAGTACTCAAGAGGCTGAAGAGGCGCCCCTGCTAAGGGTGTAGGTCGGGCAACTGGCGCGAGAGTTCAAATCTCTCCTGCTCCGCCATTTTTGATTTAAAGTCCATTAGGGCTTTTTTTTTACCATAAGCACTATAATTTTTTATAGTATAGAGACTATTTTGAATTTTTGGTTTATTTCTATAATAATATAATATTGTGTTTGTAATTAACTAGACAGCAAGGAGAGTGGTAGAATGGATATAGAAAAGTTAATTAATGAGAAAATTTGTTCTTTAATGGAGGAAGAAGATAGGATGTTAATTATTAATAGAGTTAATTCTATTGATGATTTATCTATTGATATTGATGATAATTCTCATTTTACTATTTGTTTAAAAATAGTAAATCATCTTATGCAGCAAAATGAATTTTGTTTAAATAATAGTTTAGTTGAAAACTTTTATATGGGAATTGTTTATGCTCTTACAGAAATGATTTCTTTAGAAAAATTGCATAATAATAGTAATGTTTGGGCGGAAACTAGAATAAGTAGTCTTTTGTTTGAGATGATGGATGATGATAAGATTCTTAGTTTATTACTTTTAAGACCTGAGGAGTTTGTTTTAAAATTGGAAAAGGTTTCTTATAAAGGAAGTAATTTAAAGGATGTATTTAATGAAAAAATGCTTTTATTACGAAATAGTCGTATTTCATCTATTGATATGTTGGTTAGTAATGAAATTGCTATGGACTTAGTGGAGGTTATTAGTGATTGTGGCAACTTATTGTCTATGGATACTAATAAAGTAAAAAAAATAGGAAGTAAATAGTTTTTAATAATATATATTTTTAATTTTTAGGAGAGAAATGTGAAAAAGAGAAATTTGATTATATTTTTATTTAGTATAATATTTGCCCTTATAATGGTTTTAGTTATTTTAGATAAATGTAGCTTTATTGATAATGGTATTTATAATTTTATAATTTCTAATAGATGTGATGCTTTAGATAATTATTTTAAATTTATAACAAGACTTGGAAATTATAAAACTGTAATTGCTATAGTTTTGGTACTAGCTATTATTTTTCATAATAGGTATAGTTTCTATCTAGGGATAAATGTTTCTAGTTCAGTTTTATTAAATACTTTTTTTAAGCAATGTATAAGAAGAGATAGGCCTAATCTATTGCGATTAATTGAGCAGGGTGGTTATTCTTTTCCAAGTGGCCATGCAATGATCTCTATTTGTCTATATGGTTATCTTTTCTATTTGACTTATACAAAAGTGAATAATAAATTTTTAAAATACAGTGTATCAATTCTTTTGTTTTTAATCATTATATCTATAGGAGTTAGTAGAATTTATTTAGGAGTGCATTATGCTAGTGATGTTATAGCAGGCTATCTTTTAGCGACGATTTATGTTATGCTATTTATAGTTATTGTAGAAAAATTTGAATCTAGGGGGAGATAGAATGTATAAAATGTTAGTAAGTGATTTTGATGGTACTCTACTTGATAGGGATGAGGCTATCCCTTTATCTACTATGGTAGAAATTGATCGAATTAGGAAGAATGGGTGTTTACTTACTATTGCTACTGGGCGTGTTTTATCATCTGTTTTAGATTATAATAGAGACTTTCCCTTTATTGATTACATTATTTCTTGTAATGGTGCTTATATTTATGATGTTAATAGAAGTAAGGTTTTGTATAAAAAAAGTATTATGCCTTCTATGATAAAAAAAATAAAAAAGATGTATGGGGACAATGCTATTTATTTTTGTACTTCTAAAGGATGGAATTTATTAACTAAAGACAGAGATAAAAAGGAAAAGTTAGGCGATAAGGAATATTTTATAGATGATTTTTTAGAGTTTTATAATGCAAATAAGGAAAATATTTATAAGATAGAAATTTTTTTTAAAAATAAAAAGATGAGAGATAATGCTTTTTCGGAAATGGAAGAGTTAAAATTAAAGGTTAATATTAATAAGCAAACCATTAATAAAAATCAATATGCTATTGAAGTAACTATGCTGGGGATTGATAAGATGCTTGGTGTTGAAAAGATCTGTAAGAAAGAGAAGATTTCAGTTAGTGAAGTTATTGCGATAGGTGATGGAAGTAATGATATTTCTATGATTAAAAATGTTGGAATGGGCGTTGCGGTTAGTAATGCTAGTCGTGAATTAAAAAGTGTTGCAGTAATGAAGACTAGTTCTAACGATGCAAAGGGAGTAGAAAAGGTTATTAAGAAATTATTGTAATTTCATACGATTTTTTCATGATATAGGTTAATTTATGGGTCTTTATTTCGATAGAAGATGGTGAAAGTAATTTAGAACTTCATAAATATATAGATTTTCAAATTTTAAAATATGATTTTAATTGTTTTTGGTTTAAATAGAAGTGTTAGTACTTCTTTTTTCTTGTTTCTTTTCTATAAATATAATATAATTATGAAGAAGTGAGGGGATAATATATATGAAATTAGTTGTAAAAAAGGATGGAGTATTACTTGATTATTTATATGAAAATCTTGATATGCCAAAGAAGAGAATTAAGCAATATTTAACACATGGAGCTATTTTTGTAAATAATAATAAAACGACAAAGTTTGATTTTAAATTAGTTAGTGGAATGACAATTATGATTGATACTACCAGTAAAAATAAAAAGAGTTTACCTTTTGCTATTTTGTTTGAAGATGATCATATTATTGTTGTTAATAAACCTAGTGGTCTTTTAACTATTGCAACTTCCAAAGAAAAGGAAAAAACTCTTTTTCATATCGTTCGTGAATATTTAATTAGTAAAGACAGGAATGCAAAGGTTTTTATTGTTCATAGACTTGATAGAGATACTAGTGGAATTGTTGTTTTAGCCAAGGATATTAAAACTAAAAATCAATTACAAGAAAATTGGAATGAATTTGTATCACTTCGTGAGTATGTTGCGGTGGTTAATGGACATCCTAAAAAGGAAGAGGATAGAATTGTTCAGAGTTTAAAAGAGACTAAAACTAATTTGGTTTATGTAAGTAAAAAGGGCGATGGACGTGAGGCTATTACTAATTACAAATTGATTAAAAGTTCTAAAAAGTATAGTATGTTAAGTGTTAAGATTGAAACTGGAAGAAAAAATCAAATAAGAGTAGCTTTTGCTAGTTTGAAGATGCCAATAGTTGGAGATAAAAAGTATGGGGATTTTAAATGCCAGGAGTCTAGACTTTATTTACATGCTAATCGATTAAAGATGTATTACCCTGTTATTAAAAAAGATATTTTATTTGAGACTTCTGTTCCCATTGAATTTAAAAAAATTATGAATGATAATTAGGAGTAGTTATGAAAAAAGGTTTTAAGATAAAGGGATTATTTATTGTTATTTTGCTGGTTGTCATGTTTGTATTTTTTATTTCGGGTAATACTAAGAATAAAGGTAATAGTCCTATAGATAAAATTGAAGATGAAGTAAATTTAGATTTATTTGGGGATTATTATCCGCAAGCAGAAAGAATAGTTAATGAGATGAGTCTTGAAGAAAAGGTAGGACAGTTGTTTTTAGTTAGGCATGATAGTTCTACTGTTTTAGAAGAATTAGATCATTATTATCCAGGTGGGTATATCTTTTTTGCGAGAGATTTTGAAGGGGAAGATAAGAATTCTTTTCGTGAGAGGATAAATAGTTATCAGAAAAAAAGTAAGGTGCCTTTAATTGTGGCGGTTGATGAAGAAGGTGGAAGTGTAACTAGAGTTAGTAGATTTTCTTCTTTTAGAACGGAAAAGTTTTTATCTCCTAGTGCTATTTATAATGAAGGTGGATATGAATTGCTTGAGAAAACAGAAGAAGAAAAAGCAAAGCTTTTGTTAAGTTTGGGAATTAATTTGAATTTGGCACCAGTTGCCGATGTTTCTACAAATCCAGAAGATTATATTTATAATCGTAGTTTTAAAATGGACGCCAAAAAGACAAGTGAATATATTAAAAATATGGTAGAATATGCAAACGAAGCGGGCATTTCTTCTAGTCTAAAACATTTTCCTGGTTATGGGAATAATGTGGATACACATACAGGAGTTGCGATTGATATGAGAAGTTATGAAAGCTTTGTGGACAACGATTATTTACCTTTTCAAAGTGGAATAGAAGCACGTGTTCCAACTATTTTGTTTTCTCATAATGTTATTCATTGTATTGATTCAGAGTATCCAGCATCATTAAGTTTAAAAATGCATAAAGAATTAAGAGAAAAATTAGGTTTTACTGGAATTATTATTACTGATGATTTAGCAATGGATGCAGTAAAAAGTTATGTTGAAGATAGTAGTGCTGCAACTCTTGCGGTTAATTCTTTAAATGATATTATTATTACTTCTGATTTTATTACTATGTATAATGAAGTTTTAAATCATGTAAAAGAGGGTAAAATTGATATGGAAAAAATTAATATGGCAGCAAAAAGAATTATTGCTTGGAAATATGCTTATGGGTTTTATTCATAAAAAGATTGTATAAAAATATTATTTTTACTCATTATAATAATGGGAGGAATAATATGAAAAAATTTGGTAAAGTTTTTGTCGCTTTGTTTTTAGTTTTGTCTTTATTTACTGGTTGTGGTAATATGGAGAATACTCCAACTAAAAAAGTAGAAGAATTTTTAGGAAAATATCAATCTTTGGATAGTGAGGTATTAGCACAACTTGATAGCGTTATTTCTGATGATAAGTCTATGAGTGATGAACAAAAGAAAAATTATAGAGCAGCTTTAGAAAAACAATATCAAAATTTATCTTATAAGATAAAGGATGAAAATATAGACGGAGATAGTGCAACTGTTGATGTTGAAATTGAAGTATTGGATTATGCTACTTCTATTGCTGAGTCTAAAAAATATTATGAAGAACATAGAGATGAATTTGATAAAGATAATAAAGATGATGATAAAAATAATGATTCTTTAGTTGATGATGCTAAAGACGCTATAGATGATGCAAAAGATGCCATAGAAGATGCAGCAAGTTTCATAGATTATAAATTAAAGCAATTAGAAAATGTAAATGATAAAACTAAATATACAATTACTTTTAATCTTACTAAGAAAGATGGAGAATGGAAGTTAGAAGATATATCAGATGAAGATAGACAAAAATTACATGGATTATATGGGGCTTAAGATATCTTTTGATATCTTTTTCTTTATTGTGAAAAAGTTTTTAAATTTTCTTTTTTTTTAATTCTTTTTTTGTTATAATCTATATAGAATAAGAGGGTGTTTCTATGCTAGGTAATATTTTAGAGATAAATGATAATAGTGTAACTGTTGAACTTGCTATTGATATTAATGAACAACCTAACTTAGTTAATTTGCATGTTGTGTTTGAATATGAAGATAAAAAGATAGTCGGGGAAATAGTTAAAATTACACAAACTATATTGGTTGCTAATATAATGGGAGAGTTAAGTGGGGACTCTTTTATACCTGGTGTTAGTGCAAAACCATCTTTTAAATCGAGTGTTCGTTTAGTGCGTGTAGAAGAGTTGGAACTTATTTTGGGAAGGCAGGAAACTACATCTGGTGTTACTTTTTTTGGTACGAGTAATGTTTATGATAATTATAATATTAATGTAGGGATTAATGATTTTTTTAGTAATCATTTTGCAATTTTAGGTAATAGTGGTTCAGGTAAGAGTTGTACTGTGGCTAGTGTTGTTCAAAAACTATTTACATCAAATCCTACTCCTCCAATAAATTCCAATATTTTGTTTTTTGATGCTTTTGGAGAATATACTAGAGCCTTTAGTGAATTACATAATATTAATTCTCTTCTAAATTATAAAGTTTATACTACAAATACCAGGCAAGGTGAGTACGAACTTATTCGTATTCCAGTATGGCTTTTGGATGTTGATGATTTGGCATTGCTTTTGGATGTTACTACTCCAATGCAATTACCAATTATTGAAAAAACATTAAAATTAGTTCCGATTTTAACAGGTAATTCTTTAGAAGTTATAAAGAAGAAAAATGATATCATAGCTAGAGCGTTATTAGATATTTTACTTAGTGGTAATGATTCTACAAAGATTAGAGACCAAGTAGTTGCAGTTTTAACTAAGTTTAATACAACAGAGTTAAATTTGGAAAGTCAGATAGCACAGCCAGGTTATGTTAGGACGTTAAAGCAATGTCTATATATAGATAAAACTGGTAAGATGCAGGAGATGGAATTAGTTGTTGAATTTATTCGGGGATTTATTAGCGAAGAAAAGGTGGAAATCGATCCTAATCACTTAAATAAATTTTATACACTAAATGATTTAGAACTTGCAATGGATTTTGCTTTAATTAGTGAAGGTATTTTGAAAAGTGAAAAGGTATTTGATTATGCTAATATTATGAGTGTTAGACTTCATACCTTAGCGAATGGTGAAAATAAGGAATTCTTTAACTATCCAAAATATATTACTAAGGAGCAATATATTAAGGAGTTAACAACAGATAGAATGACAGGAGCTAAATGTCAAATCATTAATTTTAATATTAATTATATTGATGATCGATTAGCAAAAGTTATTACAAAGATTTTATCACGAATGCTATTTACTAAAGCAACAGAAGCAAGTGTTCGTGGTGGTGATGCTTATCATATTATCATAGAAGAGGCTCATAGATATGTTCAACGAGATACTGATATAGATATACTGGGTTATAATATATTTGAACGAATTACCAAAGAAGGGCGCAAGTATGGAGTGTTTTTAGGTCTTATTACACAACGACCTAGTGAACTTTCAGATACAGCTATTTCACAGTGTTCTAATTTTATTATTTTAAGAACACTTCATCCAAAGGATTTAGAATATATTCGAAATATGGTACCTAATATTTCTTCAGAAGTTGTACAACAATTAAAGAGTTTGAAACCAGGTAATTGTATTGCGTTTGGGAGTGCATTTAAGGTTCCTATTTCTATGTATATTGAGCTTCCAAATCCTAGACCTTTAAGTAATAATGTTGATTTAGAAAATGTTTGGTATACTTCTATATCTAACGAAGTATCTTCCCAAGTGCAAACGCAGACTAATACGATTTCTGCACTGCCAGAAATTGGGATGCCTATTAATAAACCAGTAAATGGGGGTATGGTTGGGGCAATTGCTTCTCCATTAGTTTCTCAAGGGATTTATCCTACTATGGGTGGGAATGTTCAACAGCCTATTCAGCGAAGTGCTGTACAATCTGTATCAACAGTTCAACAAGCACCAAATAATGCAGTGCAACAGGTTCAACCACAAGTTTTACAATCATCAGGACAAAAGGTATCAACAGGAAATAGATTTATTCAATCTATGGGTAATATAAATAATTAAAAATAGGCTTTTTCTTTTTATGAATTTATGATAGAATAGTATTTAGTAGAATAGATGGAGGATAAATATATGGCTTTAGATAAATTAAAAAACTTATTTAGTGGAGACGAAGAGCTAGGTGATGAAGGAGTAGTTGAAGAGGAGTTTTACTCTACTTCAAGAGGTGAATATCATGAACAAAATGGTATTGCTGGAAGTAAAATGATGTTACTTGAGCCACGTGCTTATTCAGAAAGTCAACAAATAGCAGATTATTTGAAAAGTCGTAGTGCTGTTGTTGTTAACTTGAAAAGAGTAACACCAGATCAAGCAAAAAGAATAGTCGACTTTTTAAGCGGTACTTTATATGCTATTGGAGGAGACTTGCAAAAATTAGGTGGGGGAATTTTCTTATGTACACCAAATAACGTTAATGTTGAGGGTAAAATTAGTGATGATACACCTATTGCTAAATCTTCAAAGGGGTCAAGAAAAACAAAAGATGATGACTTTGATTTTTAATTAGATGGTAAAGTTCTGAGGTGATTATATGAAAAAATTTAGTTATGAGGCTAATGGGTATAATCGCAGTGAGGTAAATCAATTTATAAGTGATGTAATAAGACAGACGGAAGGTATTATTCGTAAGTGTCAAGCTCAAGGGGATGAAGTTAATAAACTAAAAGCTGAGTTAGAACACTATAAGTCACTTGAGGATACTTTGAAAACTGCTATTATTAAAGCTGAAGAGACTGGTGATAACATTAAGCGCGTAGCTAGAGAAGAGCATGATTTGATTGTTCGAGATGCTAAAAATAATGCTAGTCGTATTGTGAATGAAGCTCTTTTAAAGGCTGAAAAAATAGAATCTCAAGCTGACACTTTAGAACGTAATATTAGAATATTTAAACGTAAACTAAAAGTTATTATGGAACAGCAAATGGCTGTTGTTGAAGAAATAGAAACTTTAGAATTGGATTCTAACTAGATATATTTTATTTTGTGAGATTAGAAATTATACTAATCTCATTTTTTAAAGGTAGTGTTAAGGAGATGGGTATATTTTGAAAAGTGATATAGATGCTGCTACTAGATTAATATTTGATTATATGAATAGTAATTATACAACGATAGATATGTTTTGTGAAAATAGAAATATAGACAGCAGTAAATTTCTTGAATATTTAAGTTTAGTGAAAATATATACTCCAAATATCTATAGTGAATATGAAGTACGTATTAAAGATAAAGAGGAAAAACAAAACGATATTAGAAAAAGAGAGATCCAAAAGGTCATAAATTACATAAAAACTGGGGTAGAGGTTCGTCATAATAAATATAGACCATTTGAATATTTGGATTTTTGTATTGTTTGTGATTTATCTATCAAAGAATTTTATGATTTATGTGATCAGTACGATTTGATAAAAATAGATAATATGAAAGCTATCAAAGAATTTATAGAAAAAAACGGAATACATAAGAGAATAAATAAAAAGAAAATATTAGATGAGAAATATGTTGTTATTATGAATGGGAGTGAAAAAGAAATAACGGAGCTAGAAAAATTACAAATACTATCTATTATGAAGGACTTAAAATTACCAATGGAATTAAAAATATATAAGCAGCTTTGTAGGAGATATTTTAGTGGTAATTTTTGTTTAGATAATATAGAAAAATTTAGCAATATTAAATAATTAATATTAGTGTTTTCTATGTTTTGTTTGAAAAATGGTTGATAAAGGTGTTGTATCAATTGTAATTTTTATATTAAATTACAAATTTTGATATAGGTTATTGTAAAGTTTAAAAAAAAATGATATATTATCTTAGAAAGCAAGTGCGAAAGACGAAATATTTTGAACTATAAAGAGAGCTTGTGGTTGGTGCAAACAAGTTAGAAAGAAATATTTAGATCACTTTCAAGTTGTGATTTATGGATAAGATAAATACGGTAACGCGTTATAGTATTAAGTGCATAATTTTTTATGAATTAAGGTGGTACCGCGAACTGTTCGTCCTTATTGGGTGGATAGTTTTTTTTGTTTAGAAAGGAGAATAAAATGCTTATTAATATAATTTTATTAGTAGTAGGTTTTGTTATTTTAATTAAGGGAGCAGATTTCTTTGTAGATGGTGCAAGTTCTGTTGCAAGTAATTTTAAAGTTTCCAAGATGTTAATTGGTTTAACAATTGTTGCTTTTGGTACTAGTGCACCTGAGTTTGCTGTTAGTGTAAAGTCTATTCTTTCTGGTAATGGAGATATTGTACTTGGGAATGTTATAGGTAGTAATATTTTAAATATTTTACTTATACTGGGGATTTCCTCACTTATTCATTTTCTTCATGTTAAAAATAATACTGTAAAAAAAGAGTTACCAATTACATTATTAATTACAACACTTTTTGCTGTCCTTCTTTCTGATCATTTATTTGATTCAAGAATTACTAATTCTTTTACTAGAAGTGATGGTATTGTTTTATTATTATTTTTCTTAGTATTTATCTATTACTTGATTTCAATGATGAGAAAAAAAGTTGATACTTCTAAGGATGAACAAGTTATTCCCTTATTTAGGGCTTTGCTATTTACTATTTTAGGAATTGTAGCAATTGTACTTGGAAGTAATATGGTGGTTGATTCCGCATCTGCTATTGCTTTATCACTTGGAGTAAGTCAGAGGATGATTGGGCTTACTATAATTGCACTTGGTACTTCACTTCCAGAGTTAGTAACAAGTATTACAGCGACTAAAAAGGGAGAGTATGATATTGCGATAGGTAATGTTGTAGGAAGTAATATTTTTAATATAGGTATAGTTATCGGTCTTCCTGTTACTATTTTTGGTGGGATTGGTGCAATTACTTTTAATTCTATTGACTTGCTAGTGATGGTAGCATCAGCAATTTTATTATTTATGTTTTCATTTAAAGATTATAAAATTACAAAAAAGGAAGGAATTGTATTTTTGGTACTATTTCTAGTTTATTATAGTTATGTTATATTAGGAGGTAATTTATGAGAAATATAATGTTTTGTATGGATAATATTTTTAGAACTATTGGTATAGGTGGTAAGGCGTTTATCAATAGAAGTCAAGATAGAATAAAGAATAGTGCAATTTTATATAACAATATATCATTTAATAATGATGTTTATTCAGGTAAAAAGAGAAAGTAGGTGTAAGTTTTATGAAATTTGAAAAATTAGAACAAGGAACAATAAGTGAAGTAGAGGGTAAAATAGCTAAAGACTGGGAAGGTAAAGATATTTTAAATAAAACAATAGATGCTAGATGTGATCATGATCATTTTGTTTTCTATGATGGGCCAGCAACTGCGAATGGAATGCCTGGAATTCATCATATGATGGCAAAGCTTTTAAAGGATACTATTTGTAAATATAAAACGATGCAAGGGTATAAAGTGCTTAGAAAGGTTGGATGGGATACACATGGATTACCAGTAGAAGTGCAGGTGGAAAAGGAACTTAATTTTTCTGGTAAGGGTGATATTGAAAAATATGGAATTGAAAAGTTTAATCAAAAGTGTCGTGAGAGTGTTTGGAAAAATGAAGAATTCTTTTCTAAATTTACTAAAGAGATGGGACAATTTATTGATTTAAAACATCCATATATTACATATGATAATAACTATATTGAAACTGAGTGGTGGATTTTAAAGAAGATATTTGATGAGGGATATATCTATGATGGATTAAAAATCGTTCCTTGGTGTCCTAGATGTGGGACAGGACTTGCATCCCATGAGGTTGCGCAAGGGTATAAGGAAATATCTGTTAATACTGTTTATGTTCCATTTAAAGTTAAGAAAGAGGAGAATACTTACTTCTTAGTATGGACAACTACTCCTTGGACTTTGATGGCTAATGTTGCACTTTGTGTTAATCCAGATGAGGTTTATGTTAAATGTTTATCAAAGGGATATAATTTTATTGTTGCGAAAGCTTTAGCTGATAAAGTTTTAGGTGATGAGTATGAAGTAGTAGAGGAATATAGGGGACGCGATTTAGAATATATCGAATATGAGCAATTGATGCCTATATTAGAAGTTAATAAAAAAGGATTTTATGTAACGTGTGCCGATTATGTTACTACGGAAGATGGTACTGGTATTGTTCATATAGCTCCTGCTTTTGGACAGGATGACTATGAGGTTGGTTTAAAATATAATTTACCAGTTTTAAATCCAGTTGGAGAAGATGGTTGCTACACAGAAGGACCTTGGAAAGGTAGACTTGTAGTAGACTCTGCACTTGAAGTTGATATTATCAAGTATTTGGCTCAAGAGGATAAATTATTTAAGAAGCAAAAAATGAACCATGATTATCCACACTGTTGGAGATGTAAAACACCACTTGTTTATTACTCTAAGCCATCTTTATATATTAAAACGACGGCTAAAAAAGATGAGATTATAAAAGAAAATAATAAAATTCATTGGCATCCTGAATATGTTGGAGAAAAACGTTTTGGTAATTGGCTTCTTAACATGAATGATTGGGCTATATCAAGAAATAGATATTGGGGTTGTCCTATCCCTCTTTGGAGATGTAGTTGTGGATGCGATGTGATGATAGGATCTCGCAAGGAGTTAGTAGAAAAAGCGATTGAAGAGGTTGATGAAGATATTGAATTACACCGTCCATATGTAGATGATGTCCATATTAAATGTCCTAAATGCGGGAAAAGCATGACTCGTGTAAAGGATGTTATTGATTGTTGGTTTGATTCTGGTTCTATGCCATTTGCACAATATCATTATCCATTTGAGAATAAAGAATTGTTTGAATCCCAATTTCCAGCTGACTTTATTGCTGAAGGAATTGATCAAACGAGGGGATGGTTCTATTCATTACTTGTTATTTCAACATTTGTAACCGGAAAGAGTCCTTATAAGAATGTTTTAGTCAATGATTTACTTTTAGATAAGTATGGGCAAAAGATGCATAAATCTAGAGGGAATGCAATTAGTCCATTTGGAATTATGGAGAAATATGGTGCTGATACAGTAAGATTTTATATGTTACATGCATCTCCTGTATGGACTCCATTAAAATTTGATGAAGATGGATTAAAGGAGATTTATTCTAAATATATTTCTACATTTAGAAATGCTTATTCATTCTTTGAAATGTATGCAAATGCTGATGAAATTGATCCTAGAAGTTATGATATTAAAGTAGAGGATCGTGAACTTATTGATCGTTGGTTAATTTCTAAACTTAATAAACTAATCCAGGGTGTAAATGAAGCTTATAGTGAATATGATTTAAATAAGGCAGCAAAACTTATCGTACCATTTTTAAATGATGATTTATCTAATTGGTATATTAGGAGTAATAGAAGACGTTTCTGGGATAGTGAACTTACAGAAAGCAAAAAAGCAGTTTATCTAACAATGTATGAAGCATTAGTTACATTATGTAAGTTATGTGCTCCAATGACACCATTTATGACTGAGGAAATTTATCAAAAGCTAACTGGAGAAGAGTCTGTTCATTTAGCTGACTATCCAGTTGAAAATAGTGATTTAATCAATAGTACAGTTGAAGAGAGAATGGATTTAGTAAGAGATGTTTGTTCTCTAGGACGTTTTGCGAGAGAAGAGGCAAATATAAAGGTGCGTCAACCAATTAGTAGTTTAATTTTACCTAAGAGTGATGAGGTAATCATAGGAGACTTGTTACCAGTTATTATGGAAGAGTTGAATGTTAAGGAAGTTGAATTTAGAGAGGATATGACAAAGTATCTTGAATATATAATTAAACCAAACTTTAAAGTGTTAGGTAAGACGTTAGGCCCTAAAATCAAGGAGTTACAAGCCATACTTTCTAAATTAACAAACGAAGAAATTTCTAAAATTACAGAGAGTGGTTTAAAAATTAAACTTGCAGGGGAAGATTTTGTCATTAGTGAAGATATGGTGTTAATATCTTTAAAACAAAAAGAGGGGTATGCTTCTAGTAGTAATAGTCGTACTTGTGTAGTGTTAGATACTACGCTTACAGAAGAGTTAATATTAGAAGGTCTTGCTCGTGAATTTGTGCGTAAGGTTCAAAGTTTAAGAAAAGAAGCTGACTTTGTTATTACTGATCATATTAAAGTATTCTATAATGGAAGTGAAAACATTACTAAGATGTTAGATATGTATCTAGAATATGTAATGGGTGAAGTTTTGGGAGATGAGTTAGTAGTAGATGATTCTCTTACAGAACTTGAAGATATGAATGATGAAGAAGTTGCTATTAAAGTTGAAAGGATATAGAGATATATTCTTTTTTTTGATGTATAGTTTACGAGTTTTTATTGGTATGGTATAATTTTGCTATAGGATGGGAGAGAGGATATGTTGTCTAATCGAAAGAACAAAATGAACTTATATTTAGCCTTAATCTTTGGACTAGTCTTATTCGTAGGAGTAGGATATGCTATGCTAACGAGTAACCTAAATATCTTTGGAACTACAACAATTAATAAAGCAAGTTGGGATGTACACTTTGAAAACTTGCGTATTACGGATGGAAGTGTCACTGCAACAACTCCAGCTACGATAGACACCAATAGTACAACAGTAAATTTTGGAGTAACCTTAACAAATCCAGGAGACTATTATGAGTTTACAGTAGACGAAGTAAATAAAGGAACAATCGATGCCATGGTGTCGAGTCTTATAAAAACAGGTTTGACAGAAGAACAAGCAAAATATTTAGACTATACAGTGTCATATAGTGATGGGGTAGAGGTAGCCGAGAAACAACTATTACCCGCAGGAGATAAGGAAACAGTAAAGGTAAGAGTAGAATTTAAGAGGGATATAACAGTATCGGATTTACCAACAACATCTCAAACCTTAAACTTATCGTTTAGTATAAACTATGTCCAAGCAGATTCTTCAGCAGTAGCAGTGGTTCCTCCGATATGTAGACGAGCAACGATACTACACAATGATGGAACAACTACTTATGGATCTTTAGGAACAAAAGGGACATTAGTCTCTGGAGATGCGTTTGATTGTGATGTCAATGGAGATGGAGTTTATGACAGTGAAGTAGAAAGATTTTATTATGTATCAGATTTAGATGAAAATAATAATTATGCAGTATTGATTTATTATAATAATGTAGCTAAAGGACTTCCAAATAATACTAGAAATTTTGCGTATGCTTTAACCTCAAGTACAGCAGAGGCTGGTCCAGTAGTATCAGTTTTGCAGTTGCCGACAAGATTACAGTGGAGTAAAGTTGATTTGTTTAATAAGGTAAGGACTATCAGCGATGAAAGTAAGAATCAATATACTACATTTGATTATTCTGGATATTCTGCCAGATTTTTAACATATCATGAGATACAAAATATGTGTTATGATAGAATTAGACCTATTACAAGTACAGGAAGTTTATTAGCAAAATGTAAATATTTACTAGAGAATACAATGTATTCTAATAGTCAAATATCACATGGGTATTGGATAGAAACCATAAAAGATTCATCAACTGCTTGGCGTGTGTCTGGATATAATCGTAGTCTTGATATATATGATGTAAAAAATTCTTCTTACTTTGGTGTACGTCCAGTAGTGGAAATAGAAAAGTATAAAATAAAATATTGATTTTTTGTTTTATTTCATATAGGAATATTTAGAAGATTTTATAGTGATAGTATTATTTAAATATATAGTAGGAGAGAAGATATGGCACTTAATCGAAAGAAGGAAATACATTTATATTTAGTCTTAATCTCTGGATTAGTCTTATTCGTAGGAGTAGGATATGCTATACTAACGAGTAACCTAAATATCTTTGGAACTACAACAATTAATAAAGTAAGTTGGGATATACACTTTGATAATTTGCGTGTTACAGATGGAAGTGTAACTGCGACAAATCCAGCTGAGATAGATGCAAATAAGACAACAGTAAACTTTGGAGTAAGTTTAAATACACCAGGAGATTTTTATGAGTTTAGTGTAGATGAGGTAAATAAAGGAACAATCGATGCTATGGTATCTAGTATAGTAAAAACAGGAGTCACAGAAGAGCAAGCAAAATATTTAGACTACACAGTAATGTATAGTAGTGGAGCTATTGTTTCTGAAAAACAATTATTGGCAGCAGACAAAAAGGAAGGAATAAAAGTAAGAGTCGAATTTAAGAAGGATATAACAGCATCAGACTTACCGACTACAGAAATAATACTAAACTTATCGTTTAGTATAAACTATGTCCAAGCAGATTCATCAGCTGTCTCTGTAGAACATGATTATATAAAATTACCGGAGGGATATAAAAAAATAAGTTATTTATATAATAAAGATAACTATGCATATATTAATCCTAATTACATAAATATTACCTCTGTAGATGTATCTATTGAATTAGATGCAGCAGTAGATAATATTGAAAGGAATAAAGGAACATATATTGGTGCTAATGTACACTTTCAGATAGTAATAGATAGTAATAATCGGTTTAGAATGAGTGGTTCCGTTGTATTACAAAATGAATTTATAAATGATGGAAAGCGTCATCTTTTTAAGCAAAATGCCTATAATTGGAATTCTAGTTTGTATATAGATGATATACTAATTTCAACAAAAAATTGGAATGGTGCCTACTCATCATATGCTTCTACATATTTATTATTTGCAATGGCAACTGACAATAAGACAAATACTCCTTACAACCGAAAAGTTATGTATATGAAACTCTATTCTTGTAAAATTTATGAAAATGGTAATTTAATTAGATATTATTTACCTGCCTTAGATCTAAATAATATTCCTTGTTTATACGATGTAGTAAATGATAAAACATATTATAATGCTGGTACGGGTGAATTTTTATATAGTAATGAGATAAGTGAAAATTTGAAATAATATATTTTTATAGATTTATGTTATATATAGAGGTGATGAAAATTCATCCTTTTTTCTTGATGAGGGTATTATGATTTAGCATATTATTGTTGTATAATTATTTATTTTATGTTATAATTATTCTTGCTTTTAAGGGGGAGTCTATGAGAAATTTAAGAGTTAATTGGAAAAGAGTTCTTGCTTTAGGTACTACGATTGCCTTACTTGGTACAGGAGGGTATTTTGGTATTAAGAAAAGAATAAATTATAACGATGGTACAAAAGAGAATACAGTTGGGTATGATGATTTTTTTGATTTTGGGATTGATCAAATGGTTCCTTTCTTTAATGATGTACGTGAGAATAATTTTGTTGTTTTGGATGTGGGTGACCATGATGATGTTAGTGTTCACTTTCAAAAGAAAAAAATCAAATACTGTAATGAACATTCTATTTCTTTAGGAATAGTTTTATCAACTGATTCTACTACTGAGGATGCTATTTATGATGATGTTGAGTATGTAAAGGGAATTTTATCTAACTATTCTATTGATTATCCAGTTTATTTAAATATTGATGGAATTATTACTAATGATGATTTAAATGTTGAGATGAAAACAAAATTAATGAAAGATTTTTTAGAGAAGTGTTCTGCCAATAATATTTACGTAGGACTTTATGGTACAGATACTAATTTATGTCGCGTAAAAAAATATTGTGGTATTACTAATTATGATGCTTTTTTGGTTATGGATGATGATTCTATTCAATATAATGGAGATTATAACGTTTATAAGGATTTAGAGGGAAACATATACTCTAAGACAAATTTAGCTAAAGCTATTAAGAAGAGAAAGCTTAATCTTAAAGATAAATTTACAACAGATGGTGCTTATATTTTTGATAAGGATGATGATTTGTTGGATATTGCTTTGCAGTATGGTATGAGTGTAAATGAACTTTTAGAGTTTAATGAAATGCATAAAGAGGATGTTCATGTTGGAACTGTACTTAGAATTCCTATGATTATTGGGAAAGTTGGACCTATTGGTAGTGGTGAGTATATGAGGGTTTCTACTCCACTTAGAGGTTGTGATATTTCTTATGCACAAGGTAGTAGTCCTGATTGGGATAAGTTACGCGATCAGTTTGATTTTATTATTTTGAAGTGTTCTCAAGGGTTAAATGTTGATTCTTGTTTTGAGGTGAATGCTTTAAATTGCAATACAAGTAATATTCCTATTGGTGTTTATTGTTATAATGGATTTGATTTACGGAATTGTAGTGATATTAAAGAGTTTAATAAGAAACAAAAGGAACAGGTGGAGTTTACTTTAAAGAATCTAAATAATAAAAGAATTGATTATCCTGTTTATTTTGATATTGAAGCTCCTAAGGGAAAATCTTTAAAAGATATTTTATCTAAGAAGTATGTAAAAGATATGTTAAAGATATGGAATGATAAAGTATCTTTATCTGGCTATATTCCAGGAATTTATTGTAATCAGTCGGGGTTTAAGTACTTACAAGAGTGTGTAGATTATGATTTAGGTGAAAAATTTGAACTTTGGATTGCTGGTGGAGATCAATATACAGGTGAAAATCAAGATGTATTGTTTGAAGATGTTGTACCTTCAAGTGTTTTAAATAAGGATTATGGAGCTGTTATGGCACAGTCTACTGATAGCGCGATTGGTGCTGGTGCTTATAATGGATTAGGTCATTTAGATATTAATTTTTGTTTGGTAGATTATACTAAGGAATTGGTAAATACTGACTCTGTTGCTTCTGAAGATGAATTTTCTATTAAGGAGTTTAATCGAGTAGATTATCCTTTGGCTTTAGGATCGATAGCTTTTGCTATAGGAAGTGTTGGTGGTGCTATAGGAGTTATCAAACATAAGTCTAAGAAAAAGATTAAAAGGAAAGAAAAAGATAGACTATTTAAATAAATTGTATTATTATATATGGTAAATAAATTGTTATAGGAGGGGTCTGAATGAAAAAAAGACTTAAGAAATTAAATCTTAAAGAACTAAATGAGCAAACTAGTACGAAATATAAAATAAATAGATCTAATAGTAAAAAAAGAACAGAACTATATAATAAGAGAATGAAGCGAATAGAAGAAATGGAAAATATAAAATTAGAAGAGAAACGCGAGCTAGAAGAATACAATGAAAGAGAATTTCCCTCTACTTTATGTGATGGTGTAGTAGGAACTAAAAGAAGTAGCGCTGTATTATGTAAAAACATTCAGTATTATGGTAAATAAAAGAAAAAGAATTAGTAATTTTATTTTGGCATCATAATTTTATAATTGTGATGTTTTTCTTTATGTAGAATTATAACTATAAAAATAGAAGATAATAATTAATTGCACATTATAAAAGTAATATTTAATATTGCTAGAAATATTTTAGATAATTATGATATATATGATATTAATGAAAGTGAAATTAAATAAAAGGTATTTATATTTTTAGTTGTTATAGTAGAGGGTAATGAAATTAAGTTATTTATTTTATTAGTTCTTGAGTTTTGATGTCTTTTTCGATATAATCAGAGTATGATGGAGTGGGTTTTATGAGTGGTATAGTTGCGTTAGTTACTGGTAGTAGTAGGGGAATTGGTAAAAGTATTATAGAGGAATTTGCTAAAGCAGGAGTTAACGTTGTGATTAATTATAATAAACATGAAAACGAAGCTGTTGAATTACAGAATTATATAAAGGAAAATTATGATGTAGAGGTTCTTTGTATTCGTTGTGATATTTCTAATGAGGAAGAGGTAGAAGTGATGGTTAATACCATTACAGATACATTTGGTAGAATTGATATTTTAGTTAATAATGCTAGTATTTGTAAGGATAGCTTATTTTTCGATAAGAGTGTTAACAACTTTAGAAGAATTTTAGATATTAATTTAATTGGTACTTATTTATGTAGTAAGTATGTAGCACCTATTATGTTATCGAATAAGAGTGGTAAAATTATTAATATTTCATCTACTAATGCAATTGATTCTTACTATCCAGAGTCTTGTGATTATGATGCTTCTAAAGCAGGGGTTATTTCTTTAACTCATAATATGGCGAGAGAATTTTCTCCTTATATAAATGTTAATTGTGTTTGTCCGGGTTGGGTGAAAACGGATATGAATAAAGATTTATCTATTGAACAGATTGAAGAAGAGAAGAAAAAGATATTATTAAAGAGATTTGCAAATCCAGAGGAGATTGCGAAAACAGTTGCCTTTTTGGCTAGTAGTAAGGCGAGTTATATTAATGATAGTGTTATTCGAGTTGATGGTGGAAGGTATAATGGATAATATGGTTCATGGTTTAAAGAAGGAGGTGATATATTGGAAAGTAGTTTAGGTATTAGTAAAGAAGTGATAGAGCTCGTTGATAAATGTGAGAGAGATTGTTTAGAAGAATTTAGAAAGATAGATGATGATTGTTCATATAATAGCTTAAAGGTTCTTAATAGTTTTCATAAGAATCAAGTAGTGGAGGGACATTTTAATGCGACGACAGGTTATGGTTATAATGACGTAGGACGAGATGTAATTGAAGATATTTTTAAAGATATTTTAGAAAGTGAAGATGCTTTGGTTCGAAGTCAATTTATTTCGGGAAGTCATGCTTTAACTGTTTGTTTATTTGCTCTTTTACGTCCAGGAGATTTACTATTGAGTATTAGTGGGAAACCTTATGATACATTAGATGAAGTTATTGGTATTAAGGAAAATAAAAGTTCTTTAAAAAGTTTTGGTATTTTCTATGATCAAATTGATTTAGTTGATGATGATTTTGATTATAATAAAATAGAAAAATATTTGAAAGACAATAAGGTTAGAGTAGTTGAAATTCAAAGGAGTAAGGGATATTCAACAAGGAAAAGTCTTTCTTTAGAAAAATTAGAGAAAGTTATTAAGATAATTAAAAATATTGATAGTGATGTTATTATTATGGTTGATAACTGTTATTGTGAAATGGTAGGTCGATATGAACCTACTCATGTAGGTGCTGATGTTATTGTTGGTTCACTAATTAAAAATCTTGGTGGAGGTATTGCACCAAATGGCGCTTATATTGCAGGAAGGCGTGATTTGATTGAATTATGTGCTGAAAGACTTACTTTACCAGGCGAAGGAAGAGAGGTTGGTCCATCCCTTGGAATAAACAAGCAGATTTTACAAGGTGTATTTATGGCTCCATCTGTTGTGGCTTCTGCCTTAAAAACTGCGGTTTTAACAAGTCGTGTTATGGAAGAGTTAGGATACGATGTAGAACCTAAATATAATGAAAAACGTGCAGATATTGTACAAAATATCATTTTTCATGATCCGGATAAACTAATTGAATTTACAAGAGGGATTCAACAAGCTTCTCCAGTAGATTCTAATGCAATAGTAGAAGCATGGGATATGCCGGGTTATGATGATAAGGTGATTATGGCCAGTGGGTCATTTACACAAGGTTCTTCTATAGAGCTTTCTTGTGATGGACCTATTAGAGAGCCGTATATAGCATATATGCAAGGTTCATTAACTTATCCTTATGGAAAAATTGGGTTGATGAAGGCAATATGTAATCTATTAGAAATGAGGAGGTAAAAATTATGGATAGTTATGCTAATGGATATGATTTATATAGTAGTTATGATACTGCTAGTGCAGTAGGAGGTATTTTTGCAGGGTTGATGATATTTGTTGGAGTTATTGTACTGATAGCTTTAATTGTTGGTATTATTGGAATTGTAGGTCAATGGAAAGTTCTTAAGAAAGCAGGACAACCTGGATGGCCAGCATTGATTCCATTTTACAATACCTATATGTTGTGTAAAATTACAGGAGTTAATCCTTGGTGGATATTGATTGTTTTACTTTCACCAATTTGTAATATTATTCCAGTGTTTGGATCTTTATTATGTGCCGCTGTATCTATTTATTTCTCAATATTGTTATATGTTAGTTTAGCAAATAGTTTTGGGAAGGATACTGGATGGGCAGTTGGATTATTTTTCCTACAACCATTTTTTATGTTAGCTTTGGGTGTTGGAAAAAGTGAGTACTTAGGTCCTAAACCAATGGATGATGTTATCATGAATAAATTCAACAGTAACTCTGCAAATAATACTGCTAGTCAAAATGTGAATAATAATGGCAACACTGTAAATACAGCAAATAGTGTAAGTGATGTTGAGGTTTTAAATGAACAGTCAATAAAAACTAGCTTTTGTCCAAACTGTGGTACAAAGATTGAAGAGGATTCTAAATTTTGTCCTAGCTGTGGTAGGCGGTTATAGAATATTTTTAGAATATTCTTTTTTTTTGTACATATATTTTATTAGAACAAGGAGGAAGTCGTATGATTAATAAACAAAATTTGTGGTTTTTAACATTATTTAGCTTGATACTAGTACTTAGTGTATATTATATTACTATGCCAAATGACTTACTTACTAAAGCAGTGAAGAGTGATAACGTTGAACAAAAGAAAGAAGCAACTAAGGAAACTGTAGAAGAAGTATCGTCACTTGTTGCTATGAGAGTTAGTTTAGAAGAGGAAAGGCAATCTGTTATGACTGATCTGCAGGAACAATTAACTAGTGAAGAAACAAGTAGTGAAGAGAAGAATAACGCTTATGAGAAATTAAAATATTTAAATGAAGTTCAGGGAAAAGAAGAAGAATTTGAAAAGAAAATTAAGGAAAATTATAAATTAGATTGTTTTGTAAAAATGGATAATTCTAATGTATCTGTGGTATGTGTTTCAGCTAAACATGATAGTAGTGTTGCAAACAATATCATGCGTCTGATTCAAAATGAATATAAAGATAAAATGTATATAACTGTTAAATTTCAAAAATCTTAATAGGTAAAAGCATACAACAAAGAGTAATATTTACATAAAATACTCTAGGTGGTGCTAAAAATGGCAAAAGGTATATTGACAGCCAGAGAAAGAGATGTTTTTGAACTTTTGATAATTAATAAAAGTACTAAAGAAATAGCTAATACTTTAGGTATAAGTGAAAAAACAGTTAGAAATCATATTTCTAATGTAATGCAGAAACTTGGAGTTAATGGTAGAGCTGGCGCTGTTGTAGAATTATTAAAACTTAAAGAATTATCTTTATAAATCGTACTATTTTAGTACGATTTTTCATATTATTCTATAGGTGATATTATGCTAAGAACTAAGGCTTTAAGAAAAATTTTTATAACTACTTTAACATTATTCATTTTACTTACTGTTTATTCTATACCAAATACTTTGGAGTCGAATGTTTTAAAGACTAATTTGGAAATTGAGACCACCACAGGTTTATATACGAATAGTATTTATTTACTTAATAGTGATAATTATTTAGTTAAAACAAAAATATTAATTGATTCTAATGATAAAAAAGAGCAGGTTAGTAAAATGATTTCTAATTTAACTATAAGTGACGGTTCTAATTTTCCTAATGGATTAAAGGCTCTAATTCCAGAAGGTACTAAGATAAATGAAATAGTTTATGCAGATAAGAAGATAACAGTTGATTTTTCTAAGAATTTTTTAAATATGGAAGTGGATAAGGAAAAACAAATCATTTCTAGTATAGTTTATAGTCTTTTTGATTTAGATGATGTAGAGGGAGTTAGCTTATTGGTTGAAGGAGAAAATTTAGAAGAGTATCCTAATACTCATGAAAAATTGCCATTAGTACTTGATAAGAGCATAGGTATTAATAAGAAGTATAATTTGTCATCGCGTAATGATATATCTAAGGTGGTCATTTATTATATTGATAGAATTGGTAATGATAATTATTATGTTCCAGTTACAAAGTATTTAAATGATGATAGAGATAAAGTGAAAATTATTGTTGAGGAGTTAGCAACTAGTTATATATACGAAAATAATTTGATGAGTTTTTTGCATAGTAATGTTCGTCTTTTAGATTATAAAGAGCAGGAGAACGTTATGTTTCTAAATTTTAATGATTATTTATTTGATAGTAACGATAAGGTGCTTGAGGAAGTTGCTTATACTATAGCTTATTCGGTTTTTGATAATTATGATGTAAATCAGGTTATGTTACAGGTAAATGGGAAGAATGTTGATACTATAGGGATTAAGGATTTGCCATAAATAGAGAATATGTTCTAATGTTTTTTGTATAGTGTATTGATTTTTGTTGGGGAAGCATGGTATCTGAATGGAACGAAGATAGAAAGATTACTTTTAAAATTCTTGATCCGATGTGTGTAGGTTTATTCTTTTTTTTAGATAATGGAAACTTTATCGTATATTTATAAGTGATTAATTAATATAAAAATAAAAAAAGTACTTGAAAGATAAGTACTTTTATTGTATAATTCTATTTGTCAGTTGATTTATGTCTGCGTAGCTCAGCTGGATAGAGCAATCGCCTTCTAAGCGATCGGTCAGGCGTTCGAGTCGCCTCGCGGACACCATTAGAAATTAAACCCTTGTATAGCAAGGGTTTTATTTTTGTGTTTTAGTTTTGATAAAAAGAGACAATTTATTGTCCCTTAATATTATGAAAGTGGTTATTTATATCTTATTTTTAGTTTCTACAACAATTGTTTCCTGAATATCCATTTCCAAAACCACCGAATAAGAAGAATAAAATAAATATTATAATTATAATCCAAAACCAGTTGAATCCAGCTCCATCGCCATATCCTTGGTTGTTGCAGCAGGTTGTATATCCGTACATAAAATCAAATCTCCTTTCAATATATTATATTAGAATAGGTGTCATTTTGACATAGTAGATACCTATTAATTAATAGAAATTTAAATATATGGTAAAAAAACAATGAAAAAACTTAAATTTTTTCTTTTTTTGAGGAAAAAATTTATTTATTGTAAATAATTTAGTAGGAGGTGGAAGAAGATAGTATATGAAAATTGTTTTACAGGATGGTATAAAGGATTGTGGTATTTGTTCTCTTCTTTCTGTAATTAGATTTTATGGGGGAGATGTATCTAAGGAATATTTGAGAGAATTGACTAATACTACCAAGTCTGGTGTATCAGCTTATAAAATTATTGAATGTGCTGAAAAAATTGGTTTTAAAGGTTACGGGGTTCGGGGAGATTTGAAAAATATAGATAAAAATAACTTACCTTGTCTTGCCCATTTAATAATTAATAAAAGTTATCAACACTTTGTTGTTATATATGACGTTGATTTTTCCAATAATAAGGTATTAATTATGGATCCTGCTAAGGGTAGGAGAATACTTTCTTTCTCAGAATTTAGGCTCTTGTCTAGTAATAATTTTATTTATTTAAAACCAATTAAAAAGTTACCAGTGGTTTCTTATAAAAAGGTTATCATCGATAGTATAAAAGAATTTTCTAAGCATAATAAGTTTATGATATTTTTGATTATTCTTTTATCTTCTTTGTACTTTATTTTGAATGTAATCGTTGCTTTTCATTTTAAATATTTATTAGAATTCGTAATTAATTATCGAATAAGTTCTAATGTTTTGTTTATAAGTTGTTACCTCTTTATTGTATATAGTGTAAAAGAAATAACCTTCTTCTTGCGAAATCTATTACTTTTAAAATGGATTAGCATGTTTGATTCAGAAATTACTATAAGTACTTATAAAAGGCTTCTTCTACTTCCTTATCTTTATTATAAAAATAGAACTACAGGAGAGGTTGTATCAAGAATAAAAGATTTAACGATTATTAAAAATTTTCTGGCTAAATTTATTTGTTCTTTGACAACCGATTTATTTACAGTTGTTATTTTTATAATTTTCATGTTTAATATTAGTTGTCAATTAACCTGTTATGTTTTGGTTATAATAAGTATTATTTTTATTTATAATATAATTATTAGTAAATATAAGAAAAGGGTAATAAATAAGTATCATAGATGTGAGGAGAAAATAAATTCTTATTTGATTGAATCATTGGCTAGTGTTGAATCCTTAAAAGGGCTTCATATAGAAAATGATTTTGTTGCTCGATTTAAAATGAAATACAAAAGGTATTTAGAATCTTATTATAGAATGTCTTTCTTATTTGAAATTAATAATTTTTTTAAGAATAATATTAATAATCTTTTACTAATTATTATTTATGGAATAGGTGTTTTTTTTGTTGTTCTGGATAGATTAAATGTAGCTGAGCTTTTTATTTATCAGGGGATTTTAAGTTATTTTTTAGGGGCTTTAAATAATTTGATTTATTTACAAGCTGAAGTTCATTCTTTTAAGGCGGCTATCAATCGAATACATGATATGTTTACTATTAAACAGGAGGTATTTGATGGTGGAATGTATTATAATTTATATGATTTATGTGGTGATATAGAATATAATAATTTAGCCTATTCTTATAATCATACTTTTTTATTTAATGAACTTAATTTTACTATTAAAAGGGGATCTAAGGTGCTTATTACAGGTTCTAGTGGTGCAGGAAAGAGTACTTTGATGAAGATGTTGATGAGGTATATTGAGGTTCCTTTTGATCAAATAAAAATTAATGGAATCGATATTAATCATTATCATTTGGAAGTACTAAGAAATAAGATAACTTATGTTACGGGAAATGAATTTTTATTTTCTAATACTATTTATAATAATATTGTTCTTAATAGAGAGATAGATAGAGATAAGGTTTTGACTATTTCTAAATTAGTGTTGGTTGATGAGGTTGTCGAAAAAGATAATTTGAAATATCAAAAATTAGTTGAAGAGAATGGATTTAATTTTAGTGGTGGAGAGCGTCAGAGAATCATACTTGCTAGAACATTGCTTAAAGACAGTGATATTTACATTTTTGATGAGGCTTTAAGTCAAATTGATATTGAACGTGAAGAAAAGATACTTAAAAATATTTTTAGATATTTAAAGAATAAGACTATTATTGTGATAAGCCACAGATTTAATAATCAAAATTTATTTGATCAGGTTATAAAATTAGAGGGTGGTAAGATTTATGAAGTTGGCAAAGTATGAATCAAAAGTCTTAGTCTTTGCTATGACTTTTATATTAGCTTTGATGTTTGTTTTAATTACAATGTTTAGTTTTAATGATCATATTAGAATTTATAAGGTAATAAATGCTAGTGTTATCAAAGATAATTTAGTTGAGGCTTTAGTTACTGATAAAGAGTTAAAAACTATTTATCATAATAAATATTTATTTGTTGATAAAAAGAAAAGATTAATTAAAATAGAAAGAATAGATAGAAATATTTTAAAAAGAGAGAGTAAAAATTATCATAATGTTTTACTTAAAGTTAATTTAAATAGTAAAGTCAAGACGAATGATTTAGTTGCCTTGTTATTTTTTGATAAGAAGGTAGACGTTATTTCGATGATTAAAATAGTTTGGAAAGGAGTATAATTGAGAGAAGTTAATAGGCAAGAATTAGAAAATATTAAAGGAGGTTTTTCAGTTTGGATGGGTGTAGGAATTGCGGCTTTAGTTGTGTTTTTTTCAGGAGTACTAGAGGGTATAACCAATCCAGATAAGTGTGGCGGATGAGAAAATGTAGAACAGAAGAATTAGAGAATATATATGGTGGTACTACTGTATCTAGTGGTATTATTAATGCTTTTACTAATATTATAAAAGTATTGATGGATGCTGGACATGGAGTTGGTTCAGCATTAAGGCGCATTGGTGAAGGTAATTTATGTCCTTTAGAGTAAAAAAATATTGTAAGGTAGTTACTATTGTTGTAATAGTTTTTAGTTTACCTGTTATTAATATTTTAATTAACTTTATTTATCACAGTGGTATTTATTTAGGAATTTTTATTAGATTTTTGTATAGATTGGTAGTTTAAGTAATATTTTTTTAAAAAAATGTTAAAAATTGTTGAAAAGTAAGGAAAGTTTTGATATAATTCATTGTAGTTAAAGCGAAGGGAGGGATAATGATGGCAACTCAAGTAACAGTTAAAAATGGTAATTTAGATTTAGCACTAAGAAAATTCAAACAAAAAGTAGCTAGAGACGGTGTCCCTTCAGAATGCAAAAAACGTGAAGCTTATGATAAACCTGGTGTAAGAAGAAGAGCAGCTAAAAAAGAAGGAATTAAAAATTCACAAAAGAGAAATAAAAATAATAAGAATAATAGAGACTAATCTGTCTCTATTTTTTTGACATTCTTTATGATTTTTGTTATAATAGGGGACGTTTAAAGGGGGATACTATGTTTGAGACAGATGAGAGTGTAAACTATTTGTTGAATTATAGTAAAAAATTAGTTGATAATGCTACTAGTGGTTATAATTATTGTGAGAGATTAAAAGAAATGCAATATTTAGTTTTTGCGGGAATGGTGGCTCATTATGGATTTGATAATATTAAGGAAATTTATGAAGCATTTAGATGTAAAGTTAACTTTTTGAGTAGAGATGATTTAATTAATAATCGGTATTCAGAAATAGATGATGATTATAAAGAAATGATGCTTAGCGGAACAGTTCCTACGTTTACTGATATTTATTTAAGTGATGATAGTAATCCATTTTTGGGGATAATAAATGTTGTTAATTCAATCTATATTTATTATAATCCTAATTTTATTTACAATTCAATGCTTGAAGCATTATGCCATGAGGAAAATCATATTGTAAATTCTATAAATAGGCAAATAGTTTTTTATAACGGCAAAATAAATGTCAGGACTGGTTTATGTTCGGCGAGTTTATTTGAAAAAAGTAATCAGTTTCTTGGATTGGAAGAGGGAATAAATCAGCTTCAAACCAATGATATTATGAATGAAATCATAAACTTTACAAAGTTTAAAATAGATGATTCTATGTTATCTGTGGCCTTAGATAAGGTTAGAAACTGTCATTATGATTCGACTGCCTATAGGACTATCTTAAATGAAATAAGACCAATTTATATTAGCCCAAGTTATAAAAATATTATATTACCTAATCGCCTTAATGGCAATATAGAGAATATTTATAATGATTTTAATCATAGATTAGGAGAAGATAAATTTATGGAATTATCTACAGGAATAGATAATCTAGTAAAGGATAAAGATCCATTTAGTTATAATAGATATAAAGTTAAACAATTAGTAAATACTTATATTAGTAAGTAATATTTCTGTTGAAGATATTTATATTAATGGATATAATGGTTATAGGAGAGGAGATAATATGTTAGAAGAATTAAATAAAGATATGATAGAAGCTATGAAGGCTAAAGAAAAGGAGAAACTTACAGTTATTCGTATGGTTAAAGCTTCTATAAAACAAGAGGTGATTGATCATAAAAGGGAAGAAAATGATGAGTTACTAATAGATGTTGTTAATAAACAGATAAAGATGAGAAAAGATTCTATTAGTGAATTTGAAAAAGCAGGGCGTGGTGATTTAGTAAGTAAAACGCAAAGCGAAGTGGATATACTTATGAAATATTTACCTGAACAATTAAGTTTGGATGATGTTAATCAGATTATAGATGAGGCTTTTTCTTCTATTAATCCTAGTGGGATGAAGGATATGGGAAAGATTATGGGAGAGGTTACTCCTAAACTTAAGGGACGCTTTGATATGAAGAAAGTCAGTGAAATTATTAGAAGTAAGTTACAATAAAGACTAAAAAGTCTTTTTTTTTCATATATTTCATTAGGTGATAGTTATGTTTTCAAGATTACAGGACTATATTGTTGATAATGAATTTAGATTAACTCTTTTTAATAATAGAATCTATGCAATTAATTATTCAGAAATTTTATCTTTAGAAAGTGATAGAATATCATTTAAGGTAGCCGATGGAAGAATTGTAGTTAAGGGTAATAATCTGACTCTGAATAAATTATTGGAAAAAGAAGTCTTAATAGGTGGAGAAGTTTTAAGTATTGAGGTTTCCCATGATTAGTAGATTTAAATTATTAATTAAGGGGAGAAATCCTAGCTATTTTATAGATAAGTTAATTAGGCAAAATATTTCTATATATGACCTTGAAAAAAGAGGAAGAGAAATTGCCTTAATAGTTAATAGTGATGATTATGAAAAAATAAAAAAAATTAAAACAAGCTATAAAATAGAAGTAATTAATAGATATGGTCTTGCGAAAGTAGAGTATTTAGTAAAAAAGTATTCTATCTTTTTGGCGGCTTGTTTGCTTGGTGTTGGAATTAATATCTTTTTAAGTAATGTTATTTTTAAAGTAGAGGTTGTTCATTCTAATCAAGATATAAGAGAAATGGTTACTCGAGATCTAGAGGAACTAGGGATTAGTAGGTTTCATTTTAAAGTAGGTTTTAGGGAAAAAGAGGAAATTGTAGATAAAATTTTAAAAAAAGAAACTAATGATATAGAGTGGTTAGAAATAGAAGAGGTTGGTACTAAGTATGTTGTTAAAGTGGAACAAAGAAAAAAGAATAAGGAAGAGAAGAAATGCTCAGAAAGAAATATTATTGCAAAGAAGGATGCGATGATTTTAAGTATTGAGGCTGAAGAGGGCGAAGTAGTAAAGAAAAAGTTGGATTATGTTAAAAAAGGTGACGTTTTAATAAGCGGACTTATTTATAATAAAGAAGATATTGTTAGTAAAAGATGTGCTAGAGGTAGGGTGTTTGGAGAAGTGTGGTATCGTGTTAATTTAGAATTGCCTACTAACTATTATGAAGAAAATGTAACTGGAAAGAAGAAAAATCAGATAGAAATTAATATTTTTAATAAAAGCTATACGTTGTTTAATCATTTTAAAACTTATAAAAAAGAAAGTATTAGTCTTCTTAAGTCTAATTTATTACCAATTAGTTTGGATTTTAGTAAGTATTTAGAGACCGAAGTTATTAAGGAAACATATAAATTGGATACTGTTGATTCCAAGGCTTTATCTATGGCAGAATCTAGACTTAAGAATAAACTTTCTAAGGGTGATGAAATCTTATCTAAAAAAGTTTTGAAAAAGTCAGAAAAAGATAGTAAAATAGTAGTAGATGTATTTATTAAAGTAAAAGAAGATATAACTGATACAGCGAGTATTGAAGATATCAATATAGAAGAGGAAAATAGTAAGGAGCAGTGATATTTTGTTTGGAGGTCTTTCTAGTACAATTCAGGGTGTAGTACATTTTACATGGCCAATGATTCTTATTTCTACTATTATCATTGTGTCTTTTAGATTAGCTTATATTTTTAAAAACCATGAAAGAATCGTTTTATATCAGGAACTTTTAATGCTTAGTTTTATGATTTATATTCTTTGTTTATTCCAGGTTGTAACTTTTCAGGATGAAGTTAGTTGGGCAAGCAATAATTTTATTCCATTTAAAGAGATATTTAGATATAATATAGGAAGTCGTTTGTTTTTTAAGAATGTTTTAGGTAATATGGTAATGTTTTTGCCTTTTGGTTTTTTTGTAAGCTATTATTTAAAAAATGATAAACCAGGATTAACTATTTTACTTACAGTGATTGCTTCTTGTTCTATAGAGTTTGTACAAATGGTAATAGGGCGTGTATTTGATGTTGATGATATATTCCTTAATGTCTTAGGTGGATTTTTAGGTTATTTTATTTATGCTATTTTAGATAGATTAGGAGATAAGCTTCCTAAAGTATTAAAAAGTGAAGTGTTTTTGGATATTTTGTCAATTATAATATTAATAGGATTAATTGGTTTGTTGTAGGAGGACAGTAATGGATAAAGTAGAGTTTTTTAATCAAACAGATAAAAAAATAGAAGAATTGGATAGGGTTAGTGAAGTTTTAGATTATGCGATAAAAAAAGAAAATTTAGGTAATGTTAATTTTAATGTTATTATTGTAGACAATGCGTATATTCATGAGCTTAATAAAAATTATCGTGATATAGATCGTGAGACTGATGTTATTACTTTTGCTTTAGAGGATGATGATAGTGTTATTGTTGGTGATGAATTAAGAGTTTTAGGGGATATATATATATCTATTGATAAAGCTATTTTACAAGCGGAAGAGTATGGGCATTCTTTAGAAAGAGAACTTTGCTTTTTGGCAGTTCATGGTTTTTATCATTTACTTGGATATGATCATATGACAAAAAAAGAAGAAGAGGTAATGTTTAAAAAGCAGGAGGAAGTATTAGATGCGTGCGGAATCAAAAGATAAGAAAAGTATTAAATTGGACAAGAAAAGGTTAAGGAATAGTTTTAAATATGCATCTAGTGGAATTATACAGGCTTATATTGGAGAGCAGAATTTAAAGATCCATACAGTTATAGCAATATTAGTTTTAATATTTGGAGTTTTATTAAGAATTAGTAAGTTGGAATTTATTATATGTTTAGTCTTAATTGGACTTGTTTTGATGGCAGAGTTTTTTAATACTGCGATTGAGTATGTCGTTGATCTTGCTTCTCCTGAAGTGCATCCATTAGCGAAAGCTGCTAAAGATACTGCGGCTGCTGGGGTTTTGATGATGGCTATTATTTCAGCTGTTGTTGGTCTTATTATATTTGTGCCAAAGATAGTAATAGTTATTGGAGGTTTACTATGAAAGATAAATTATTAAAATTATTAGAAAATAGTTATAGCCCATATTCACATTTTAGGGTAGCAGCTATTGTTATTACGAAAGATGGATGTGAATTTTGTGGGGTTAATGTAGAAAATGCTAGTTATGGGGCTTGTATTTGTGCTGAAAGAAGCGCTATTCTTGGTGCTGTTAGTGCAGGGTATAAAAAGGGAGACTTTCAGGAGCTAAATTTAATGGTCGGAAACGGAAGAATAGGGATGCCTTGTTTTGCTTGCCGTCAGGTTATAGCTGAATTCTTTGATAAAGAAGATACCATCAAATGTTATAGTACTGTGGGAGAAGTAAAAGAATTTAAAGTTGGGGAACTTTGCCCTTATCCATTTGGAAGTGAGGATTTAGAGATATGAGATGTGGTTTTGTAAGTTTAGTAGGACGTCCTAATGTTGGGAAAAGTACCCTTTTAAATAGTCTTCTTGGAATGAAGCTTGCTATAACTTCTAATGTTAGTGGTACGACTCGTAATGTTATACAGGGTATTTATAATACTAGTGATGCACAAATTATTTTTATTGATACACCCGGTATTCATAAACCCAGTCATAAATTAGGCAATTTAATGAATAAGAAGGCTTATAATAATACGGAAGGTGTTGACGTTGTTTTATTTTTAATTGATATAGCTAAAGGTTTTGGTAAGGGGGATGCTTTCATTTTAAATAAAATAAAGGATAGGGGCGTTCCAGTATTCTTACTTTTAAATAAAATTGATCAAATTAAAGATAAGACCATTTTACTTGAAAAAATTAATGAGTTAAAAGAATTATATGACTTTGCTGAAATTATTCCTATATCTGCAATGAAGAATAACAATATTGATGAATTAGTTCATTGTTTGAAAAAATATTTACCAGAGATGGATAAAATTTATTCCGAGGAGGATTTAACTAATGTTTCAACAAGGTTTATTATGGCAGAGTTAGTAAGAGAGAAAGTTTTAGAATTAACGAAACAAGAGATTCCTCATAGTGTCACTTGTTATGTGGAGAGTTATGAAGAAGAAGAAAATCTAGTGCATATTCAGGTATTAATTGTAGTCGATCGTGATAATATTAAAAAAATTATTATTGGAAAAGGTGGGTCTATGCTTAAAGAGATAGGGTCACGTGCGAGATATGATATGGAAAAATTCTTAGGTAAGAAAGTATTTTTAGAGACGTACGTTAAAACTTTAAAGAATTGGCGTGATGAAGAGAAATACTTTTTAGAACTTGGACTTAAGGATGAGGATGAAAATTAAAAGAAAAATTTAAAAAAATGTGTATAATATAAATAGATAATCACCACTATAGAAATGTAGAGGTGATTTTAATGGATGAAATACTTTGGGATTTGTTTAAAAAAACAGGAGATATAAAGTATTATAATTTATTACAAGTTATAAAGAAGAAGTGATTATATGAAAATAGAAGCAGTAGAAGGAATTGTTTTAAGTGAGACAAATTATAGTGAATCTAGTAAGATTTTAAATGTTTTAACAAAAGAATTTGGTCTTATTGGAATTATGTCTAAGGGATGTCGTAGTATGAAAAGTAAGTTACGTGGGGTGAGTAGAAAACTTGTTTATGGTACTTTTCATATTTATTTTAAAGAAAAAGGACTATCTACATTAATTGGGGTAGATATTATTAATTCTTTTTCTAATATCGTAATGGATTTAGAAAGAGTAAGTTATGCCTCTTTTATTTTAGAACTTGTTAATCAGGTGACTAAAGAAAGTGAAGATGAGGAGATATTTGAACTTTTTAAAGATACACTACTAAAAATGGATGAAGGCTTTTCTCCAATTGTTCTTACTAATATTTTAGAATTAAAACTTTTAGATTTTTTAGGGGTTAGACCATCTATTGATTTTTGCAGTATATGTGGTAGTGATAAGGCGATTGTAACGATTGACTCTACTGCGGGAGGATACATCTGTCGGAATTGTTATCAAAATGAGCCATTGGTAAGTGATAAAGCAATAAAGATGATTAGATTGTTTTATTATGTTGATATTAAAAATATAACTAAATTAGATGTAAGTGAGAGTGTGGTAAAAGAGATTAATCAATTTTTAGATGATTATTATGATCGATATACAGGAATTTATTTAAAAAGTAAAAACTTTATTAGGGAGCTTAACAAATTAACTAGTTAAGTTTTTTATATTAAAATAAAAAATGTAAGGAAAAGTAAAACTTTAAAAATTGAAAGTTTAAGGGAGGGAGAAAAACCATCCATAATGTCTGATACGCTATTTCATACTATTTTCTATAATGAAAATAGACTTAAGTATAGTGTTAAATTCATTTCATACTTTCTAGATATAAGTTATGAAGAATTGTTAGAAAATATAAGGTTAAGCAAGGGAGAGTTGGACAAAGAAAAACATAATAATAAGGAATATAGAAGTGATTATGTAGCGGGTATAGATGATGCTAGAATAAATATTGAGGTAAATAATAATAGTAATAGTAATAGTAATATGAAATATTTAAAGAGGAACATGGACTATGCATTCAAATTATATGGAAGTAAAGTAAAAAGAGGAAAAGACAAATCCACTTATAAATATAGGCAAATAATACAATTTAATTTAAATAACTTTTCATTCGTTGGAAATAATAAAGTAATAGATATCTATACAATAAATAATAAAGGAAAATTAAGACTCTCAAATGATATAATATTTATTCAAATCTATATTCCCAATTTAAGGAGAAAATGGTACAATCAAGGTATACAAAACCTAACCGAAGCAGAAAGATTTATATTGGCTTTAGTAGAGCCAAATATAATTTCTTCTAAAGAATTGGGAGGAGACTTAAAAATTATGAAAGACTATATAAAAGAAGTAAATGAGGTATTAGATGATGAATATTTTGGTGAGATTTATGATAAAGAATTAGCTTTAAAAGAAGAATCATATAATGATGGTGCGAAAGACAATACAATAAATATGGCAAAAGAGATGATAAAGGAAAAAATAGATATTGGTACAATTTCTAAAATAACAAAATTATCCATTGAAGAAGTAGAAAAGTTAAAATAGGTTCTATCTATAAGATTTTTTAGTTTTAAAATAGAATTATGTTATAGTTTTTGTAAAAAGTAAACTAAATATTTATTGCGTAAATTTTTGTGTTACATTATACTATTATTAAAATTAACTTGGAGGGTAGTAGTAGTGTTACAAGTTAGTAGAGATGGTAGTTTGAAAATACCAAAAGAAGTAGAACAAGTCGTAAAAGTCGTGAATAGTGTAGATGATGAAGTTGAATCAAAAATATCTATTGCGATGGCGAATGATAAAAAAATCAATGAGAAGAAGATTTTAGAGCAGGTGGAAGACTTTGACAGAGAATTAGAGAGTGTTTCTAAGATACCTTTTAATTCTAATGATTTAATTGTTATAACTAAAGTAAAGAAATTATGTGCTTATGTTATAGCTATTACAGAGAAATCTCCTAAAAGATTTAGAGGAGTTTTTGTTAATCGAATGCAAAATTATTGTTTAGATGTTTTAGAAGATTTGCTTCAGGCCAATTTTATAAGACTGGATAGTGATCTAAATAAGAAGCGTCGTGAAGATTTTCAAAAAGAAGCAATTGTTAAACTTAAAATGCTTGGCTATATTGCAATGGTTGCGGAATCATCTGGCTGTATTTTAAGAAAGCAATATAGGCAGATATCTTTACAGACAGCTGATGCTATAAATTTGATTGTTGCTTGGAAAAAAAGTGACGATAAAAGATTTAGAAAATGATTTTAGGATTTTAAGTCGAAAGGCTTTTAATTAAGAGAAAAATTTAATTTTAGGGTGGTTACGTCGCTTGAGCCCCCTCGTGTTGCCTCGCGCGCGTCGTTAACTAAAATGGAAATAGAAACAACAACAATGTTAATAAACGAAATGGTGGTGCTCGCCCAGATTCACTTTTGAAGAGATTTACAAAAATCGTGAATCTAGAAAACAGGACAGAGAAATATATTTTAAGTAAGATATATCAGTTCCATAGAGTGAAGGGATTTTTCTCTTTTCTAACCGCTAGGAGAGATTAGTGCGGTGGAATAATTTGAACACTTACACTTTCTAACGTTAGATTATTCTATCTTTAGAGGTTATAAGGGGTGTTCTTTTTTTGGAGGGAGTTATGAAATTAGAAGATATTTTTACTTTTGAAAATTTATATGAAGCCCATAAAAATTGTCGCAAAGGCAAACAACATAAGGGTGAGGTGATTCGATTTGAAGCTAATCTTAGTGTTAATATAAGTAAGATAATAAAAGAAATTACTACCAGAGAATATAAATTGGGTAAATATCGCGAATTTTATATTTATGAACCGAAAGAGAGATTAATTGAAGCTCTTCCTTATAAGGATAGAGTAGTGATAAGGTGTCTTTGTGATCATTCGGTTAAAGAAAAGATTGAGGCAAAGCTTATATTTGATAATGCTGCATGTAGGTGTGGTAAGGGTTCTGATTTTGCGATTCATAGATTAGAAAAATTTTTGCGCCATGAGTATTTAAAAGAGAATAATAATCATTTTTACTTTTTAAAGTGTGATATAAAGAAGTATTTTCCTAGTATTAATCATGATATACTTATTAAATTATTGAAAGAAGTATCCTTTAGTGATGATGAAATGTGGATTATAGAGAAGATGATACGACAGCAACCTAATGATGTGAAAATTGGACTACCTTTGGGGAACCAGACTAGTCAATGGTTTGCTTTACTATATTTAAATAAAGTTGATCGACTTATTAAAGAGAGGTTTAGAATAAAAGGTTATGTTCGGTATATGGATGATATGATTTTAATACATCGTGATAAAGCATATTTACGTAGATGTTTAAAAGAAATAGAGAGAGTTTGCTCTTTAGAACTTAAATTATCTTTAAATCAAAAGACACAGATTGGGAAAGTGTGTGATGGAATTGATTTTTTAGGTTACAGACATATACTAACAGATAGTGGAAAGATTATTAGGAAACTTAGAGCATCTTCTAAATCAAGAATGAAAAAACATTTACGAACACTAGAAAAATTAGAAAATAAGAATATTGTAGATTCCTTTTATGTTTATATGCGAAAAAATGCATTTTATAATCATGTTAAAAATACAGATGAAAGTTTGAATTTTAAAAGGAAAATTTTACCAAAAGATGTCAAATAATGTAAAAATCAATATTTTAATAATCCAATTAATATTATAAAAAAAAGAGGTACAAAGGCGGCTGTAACAGATTTTTCAATTTTATTGGGCGCTTATGTCGATGATGATTATTATGTTGACCATAGTAATAATACTTTAGCGGATAGGACAGGATGGTATTGGACAAGTTCTGATGATCAGGATAATGACGCGCGCGTCGTTTACTAGAATGGTTATAGATACGACATCGATGTTATTAAACGCGATGGTGGTGCTCGCCCAGCTTTAACGTACTCTTCAATCTCTGATATCTCTACGAACGGAGTGAGTAGAAGAGCGGATGACGGTATTTTAGAAGTTGAGTATGGATTCTATCCACAAACTGTGGCTACGCAACTTATGCAGTCTACATTAGAGCAAGCGTATCATAGCGGTAGAATGAGACGAACAGGTAATACATATACTGTTGATTCAAGAAAATATGATGAATATGATGAAAAGTTTTTACCGAGGACTATAGATGAATATGAATATGATAATAAAAGATATGTAAGGGTTTTGGCGAATTCAGATTTTGGTGGTAGTAAATTTACACTATCTAATGGGTGTGAGTATGTCGATGGAGATTATGTTTGGGTAGAAGTAGAACCTGTTAAGTGGATAGTTGATGAGCAATCAGGAATTATGCTTAGTGAGAAGATATTATTTGCAGGGGTTCAATTTAAACATAAGAGAGATTATAAAGGGGATTTTAGTACAACAGATATAAAACAATATATGGATACGTATTTTTCAACTGATTTAATGCAGAATAGATCATTTGTAGAAAGCAAACCTTTAACAGATGAAGAAAGAAAACGAATGGAGAGAAGACAAAATCCATATGGTTTTAATTTTGAAAATGTATCAGAAGAAGAAATTATTAGGGGTGCGTTGGAAAGTAATATTGCGGTTTTTTTGCATGGTAGAAGTAGTGAGGGTAAAAGTGCAAGAGTAAAACAATTTGATCCTGATTGTGAGATTATTTATTTAAGGAATGCAACTCCTGAGAGTTTGAATGGAAAAAGTGTTTTTAATTCTGCAACTGGAGAGATGATTGATGTAGCTCCAACTTGGCTTTCTAAAATTAAAAAGAAATGTGAAGATGAACCTGATAAATTGCATATTGTATTTTTTGATGAAATTACAAATGCGCTTCCTTCTATTCAGGGTATGGCGTTTAATATTGTTTTGGACAAAGAAGTAAATGGTATTTGGAAATTACCAGAAAATGTACGTATTGTTGCTGCAGGAAATGATTTAAATGATTCTCTAGCTGCGAATACAATGGCAGAACCACTATTTAATCGTTTTGCTCATGTATATATAAATACAACAGTTGATAATTGGCTTCAATGGGCATCCACTCCAAAAAAGCAATATGAAAGATTGAATTATAAAAAAGAAGAGGAACAATTAACAATTCATCCTTCAATATATGCATATGTTGCTTATAAATCCTCTGGTGGTAAGGATGTTCTAAGGACTCCCTATAATGGGGAAAAACCAAATGCAGATCCCAGAAAATGGGAGATGGCATCTAAAGTTTTGTATGCTACAGGGCAACCTGAAATGTTAAGGGCATTAATTGGAGAGGAGTTAACAAGAGATTTTACTGCATTTACTAGGCAGCGAGTTATAACGGTTGAAGATGTATTGAATGGTAATTATACAGAAGAGGATTTAGAAATGAAT
The DNA here is from genome assembly GCA_948465965.1 of uncultured Mycoplasmatota bacterium. Classification (GTDB taxonomy): domain Bacteria; phylum Bacillota_I; class Bacilli_A; order RF39; family UBA660; genus CAJMSU01. The sequence continues at coordinate 48,149 of CAOJYR010000001.1, read as the reverse complement.
ACAGCACAGAAGTTTGCAACAGCAGTTGGGCTTTCCTCAGTTGATGATAGTAATTTACTAACTATAAGAAATTTTGTTATGAAATTAGGACCAGAAATTGGAGCTACTTTTGATAGCTTGTGGTCCCATGGTGATGAGTCTAGACTAGAGAAAATAGCAGAATTAAAAATGGTTGAGCTATCGGAAGGAGGAATGAGTCGATGAACAAAGAGAGATTAGCGATGTTAGATGGATATATTCGATCAGGTATGTCTCCAATTTTGTTAGAAGATATTCCTGCGAATATTTTTGAAAATGCTGTCATAATAGATGCAAATTGTGATATTTCATTATTAAATGGGCATTATGAAGGTTTTACTTTTAGAGCACCTGATTGGTACTATGAATTAACAAATAATAAGGATAAACCTGCAATACTAATTATAGATAATATAAATCAACTTAAACTAGATAAACAAACAAAATTTATTGAAATATTAAAATATAAGAAAATTAGTACCTTTGACTTACCAAGAAATTGTTTTATTATTGTAACAGCTACTAATCTAGAGGAAAAGCCAATTAGTGAAGAAGTATATTCATTGATGGTGCATATTTAGGGATATAAATTTGAAAGTGGATATTGAAGCAATTAAAAGAAAGTTATTAGTTAAGTATCCTTTTTTTGGAAGTATAGTAGCAAATACAAATTATATAGAAGATAGCAATTGTTATTCTAATGGTCAACCAACTGGAGGGACGGATGGAACTAATGTTTATTATCATCCAGATTATTTAAGGAATGCAACAGAAGAAGAAAGATTGTATCTTTTTGCACATGAAATATGTCATATAGCTTTTGATCATATTTTTAGAAGTGAAGGGAAGGATCCTGAACTTTGGAATATAGCAACGGATGCTGTTGTAAATGCTAATTTAAAACAAGATGGTATAGTAATTCCAAAAGATAGTATTAATATTCCAGAGGCTATTTATTATGATGCTGAGTCTTTTTATGAGAAATTATTAGAGGATAAGAAAAGGCATCAGGATAAAAACAGTAATGAATCACAGGATAGTATTAGTCCCCAGAAACAGAATTCTCAAAATGAAAGCAGGTCAGGTTCTAGTGAAAATTCTCAAGCATCTAATATAGATGTGGGGTATGATACACATAATATGTGGCAAAAGGGTGTCCAGAAAAGACGTCAAGAGGATGAGGATGCTAATAATAATAAATTAGAACAATCACCACATCAAGACTTTCAACATGAAAAACAGGATAGTGGTTTAGAGGACAATTCGGTACAACAATCAAGTGATACGGATATGGTTGGTACTAAAGGTAATATAAACTCCAAAGATAAAAGAGGCTTTTTTGATAGAGTTTTTCATAAGGATTGGAATGATAAAAAGGGTAATGCGAATCAAGATGAGCAAACAATAGAGAAAACTTCAGAGGATGCCAAAACTAATTTTCAAAGGGAAAAGAATGAAAAGCGAAAAGAGAAGGAACAACAAATTAAAAAATTGACAGATTTAGGTGAAAAGAAATCTTTTAAACAGAATAGTATAGATCGAATAAAGCAATTGGAGGAATTAAGAAAATCACTTGCTAGTCAGTCACATTGTTCTGGGAAGGGGTCAAATGGTGATGAAAGAAAGGTAACTGATATAGGTGTAAGTAAACCATTAATCGATTGGAGATATCTCTTGAAAGAGGCTGTGAGGTATGATGTTGATTGGTCTTATAGAAATGCTTCTATAGAGGATGGCGTAGTAACTCCTTATCTTGAACAAATGCCTAAGCCTGAGACTGAGATATTATTAGATACAAGTGGGTCTGTTTCTGAAACGCTATTAAGGAATTTTTTAAGAGAATGTAAAAACATTTTAAAAGAATCTAAAGTAAAAGTAGGATGTTTCGATGATGAATTTTATGGGTTTACCGAGATTAGAAATCAAAATGATATTGATAATATGCCATTTCTTGGTGGTGGTGGAACAAACTTTGATGTTGCTGTTAATGTATTTACTGGGAGAGTTGAAAACAAGATAATCTTTACCGATGGAGAATCTAGTATGCCAGATAGGAGTATTGATGCAATATGGATTGTTTTTGGTGGTAAAAAAATTAATCCTAAGGGTGGAAAAGTAATAAATATAACAGATGAACAACTTAAAAGATTATTGCTTGATACAAGTAACCATTACTCTAATGTAAATATGCATAGATGAAATTACTATTCATTGTTTGTTGTAAACTTGTAAAAGAAAATAAGTAATCTATATAAATTTAAATAATTGATTAGGAGAATATAATTTTTTCTTAATCTTTTTCTTTTGTATTTGTAAAAAGTATAGTTTGCAATAAATTGTTTCTCCTGTTATAGTTTATCTACTTATTCGAATGAGTCAAACTATTGGGAGGAATAAAGTGTTAAAATTAAGAGATTATAATTATAAGTCTTTATATGATAATATTGTTTCATATAAGGATTCAGTAAAAATTGAAAAATTGAAAGAAGGACAAAAGCCATCTATAATGTCAGATAGTATGTTTAAAACTATGTTTTATAATGAGAACAGAATAAAGTATTCGGCTAAGTTTTTATCGTATTACCTAGATATTGAATATGAAGACTTACTAAATAATATTAAATTATCAAAAGGAGAATTGGATAAAGATAAAGAAAGAAATAAAGGAGAGAGATGTGATTATGTTGCGATAGTGAATGATATTAAAATAAATATAGAAATAAATAATAATAGTAGTAAAGAAGTACTAGAGCGAAATATGGAATATGCTCATAGACTTTATGCAAGTAAAGTAAAAAGAAATAGTGACTATTCTTATACACAGGTGATTCAATTCAACTGGAATAACTTTTCTTTTAAGGGGAATGATAAAATAATAGATATTTATATGATTAAAAATGATGAAGGAGTCGTATTAAATGATAAGTTAATATTTATTCAAATCTATATTCCAAATTTAAGACGAAAATGGTATACTAGTGGCATACAAAGACTAAGTGAAGAAGAAAGATATGCACTAGGATTAATAGAGCCAGATATTCTAACTTCAAAAGAATTAGGAGGAGACTTGGAGATTATGGAAGAATATATAAAAGAAGCAGAGGAAGTAGTAGAAGATGAGTTTTTTGGAGAAAGTTATGACAAGGAATGGGCATGGAAGGATTTAGGTAAACAAGAAGGTTCCAAAGAAATAGCTAAAGCGATGTTAAAAGATGATATAGATATCGAATTTATATCTAAGTATACCCATTTGACTAAAGAGCAGATAAATAAAATAGATGATGTTGCATAATATATATTGTATAAATGAGATTATTAAATACTAAGTATGTAAAATGATGTGAAAAGAGAAAATTAATTATTTCATGATTGCTGAAAGTAGAATTAAAAATATTGACATTTTTAAGTAAAACAGGTATTATTTTAAGTGATAAGTGTGATGACTGGTGTGGAAAGCTACGAGCAGTATAAGTTAAAGATGATTCTTCTAGAATAAGTAAGGTGGAACCGCGGGAAAACTCGTCCTTATAAATTTTAGAAGTTTTTTAATTTTAAGGAGGATACATATGGAAAAGTTAACAATGGAGAAATTAGTAAATTATTGTAAGCAATATGGTTTTATATTTCAAGGGAGTGAGATATATGGAGGCCTTGCGAATACATGGGATTATGGACCACTTGGAGCGAGATTAAAGAATAATATTAAGGATTCTTGGAGGAAAAGATTTATACAACAACGTCCCAATGCTTATGAAGTTGATGCGGCTATTTTAATGCATCCTCGTGTTTGGGAAGCAAGTGGTCATGTTGGAAGTTTTTCGGATCCATTAATCGATTGTAAGAGTTGTAAAATGAGGCATCGTGCTGATAACTTAATTGATGATTTTGATCCTGATGCTCATGCGGATGGTATGACACAAGAAGAGATGATGGAATATATTCGCGAACATAAAGTACCTTGTCCAAAGTGTGGTAAGAGTGATTATACGAATATTAGACAATTTAATTTAATGTTCGAAACACATCGCGGTGTTACAGAAGATGGAAAAAATAAAGTTTATTTGCGCCCTGAGAATGCACAAGGAGAATACGTTAATTTCTTAAATGTTCAAAGAAGTATGAGAGCTAAGCTTCCGTTTAGTATTGGTCAAATTGGTAAAGCATTTCGAAATGAGATTACTCCAGGTAACTTTACTTTTAGAACTATAGAATTTGAACAAATGGAATATCAAACATTTTGTAAGGAAGGATTTGATTCAGATCTTTATAATTATTTTAGAGAATATGCTAAAAAATATTTTATAGATTTGGGAATTCCAGAAGAGAAGTTAAGATATCATGATCATGAAAAACTTGCTCATTATGCAAAAGAGGCATGTGATATTGAATATCAATTTAGTTTTGGATGGGGAGAGATTAATGGAACCCATAATAGAACCAATTATGATTTGAGTCGTCATCAAGAGTATTCTACTGTATCCCAAGAATATTTGGATCCTATAACTAATGAAAAATATATTCCTTATATCATTGAGTCTACTGTTGGATGTGATCGATTAGTTTTAGCTGTTTTAGATAATGCTTATACAGTGGAAGAACTTGAGGGTGGAGATAGACGTGAAGTTATGAAGTTAACTCCATATCTTGCTCCATATAAAGTAGCTGTTTTACCTTTAAATAAAAAATATCATGGAGAAAAGGCTAAAGAACTTTATAGTGAGTTAAGCTCTAAATTTATGACAAGCTATGATGAGACTGGATCTATTGGTAAACGCTACAGAAGAAGTGATGCGATTGGTACTCCATATTGTATTACAGTTGATGATGAGACTATAAATAATGGTACAGTCACTGTAAGAGACAGGGATACTATGGAACAGATTACATTAAAAACAGAGGATGTTTCTAATTATATTTTAGATAAAATAGGAGAGTAGTGATGGGGATATTTAGGGTTAGGAGAAGATCTAGAAGAAAAATTAAGACAATTATATTATTCGTTTTACTTATATTTTTTAGTTTGTTGATGATGTATTCCTTTTACAGGATAGTTTCTTGGTGGATTGATAATATGAATACAAACAATGAAATTAGGAATGTTCAAGATAAGGCTAAAAGAAGTGAAGCGGGGGATGGTTCTTTAACAGAAGTATATGGAAATAGTAAATATCATAATGAGAAATTGCTTCGTGTTGACTTTTCTAAATTACAGGAGGTTAATAATGAAGTTGTTGGTTGGATAAAGGTTTTAGGTACTAATATAGATTACCCTTTTGTACAACATAGCGATAATAGTTATTATTTAAAGCATTCTTTTAATAAAAAATATAATGATGCAGGTTGGGTGTTTTTAGATTATCGAAATAATATTGATGAATTAGATAAAAATACAATTATTTATGCTCATGGTAGAGTGGATGGAACTATGTTTGGGAGTTTAAAAAGTACTTTGAGGCAGGAATGGTTTTCTAATGATAGTAATTTCTTAGTGAAAATTTCTACTCCAAATAATAATTATTTATATGAAGTGTTTAGTATTTATCATATCAAAACTACAGATGATTATTTGAATATTAATTTTGGTAATAGTAGTCAATTTAATAGTTTTATTCATCTTATTCGAGGTAGAAGTGTTTATAATTTTAATACTGAAGTATTAGAAAATGATAAAATTATAACTTTATCTACTTGTTATAATAATAATGAAAAAATGGTATTACATGCTAAATTGATTAAACGTGAAATAAGAAAATAAATTGCTTGTTTTCGTTATTTGGTTTTGTTATACTTTTATTAGATATAGATGATAGGCAATATGAATGGATGGAGATTATAATGGAAGAGAAAAAGGTAAGAAAAAGAAACAAGAAAAAATTAACGATTTCTCAAATTAAAAGGGGAAATGGGATACAAGTTAGAAGTGTTATTAGTAGAATGAAAGCTCGTGAAGTAGAACTTACTATCATTTCTGTTGTATCTATTTTAATAGTTATTTTGATCACTGCCTTTTTTACTTTTTCGTCAGTGCAAAAAACAGGAGAAAATAATATTTTAAGGACTGGAGGGTTTAATGTTTCCTTTAATGATGATAATAAAGGTTTAGGTGATATAATTAGCTTAGTCAATTCAGATCCATTAGATGATCAGGATGGTCTTAAAACAAAACCTTATTATTTTACAATAACTAATAACAGGAAAGGTAAGAGTACATATGTTGTTAAATTGGAAATGGACTATGATATGATAGAAGCTGACAAATGCCAGGATAAATTGCTTGAGGTGGATGTTTTGAAATATAGTATTGATGGGGAAAAGCCTATTAGTCTTAAAGGAATGAAGGATAGTTATCAAATTTTTTCAGAAACATTATCTGGTGAGGAAGAGGTTAATCATTCTATTAGAATATGGGTATCTAATACGTTCAACGATGATATGTCAAATAAACATTTTCATTCAAAAATTGTTGTTCGCTCATTAGATGATACTAATGATGAAATTATACAATAAAAAAAGTCTTTTGATTAGACTTTTTATTTTATAAATTCTTTTATTATTTTATTTGTTAATATTGGATAATCTAAATAAGAAAAATGGCTTCCTTCTGGAAAAACGATAATGGCTGAATCTTTAATTAATTTTTTCATTTTAATGCCATCTTTTAATGGAGTAGCATCATCTCGTTTTCCCCAAAGAAGAAGGGTTTCACTTTCTATGGATTTTAAATAGTATATTAGGTCTTCATTTACTATATTTTTAAAAGTTATTTGCATTGTTTTAGGAATACTTTTGTAGTCTGTTGATCCAAATTTTTTTATTAATCTTTGAAGATAGTTTTCTCTTTTTGCTTTTGGTAACAAATAAGATAATTTCTTTAATAATTTATATAGTTTTTCCTTAAGAAATTGTAATGGTTTTTTTCTTGGTTTTATAGAGGCTGCGTCAATCATAATTAGTTTATCAATTTTTTCTTTATAATAACCTGTAAGAAGAGTTGCAATTCTTCCACCAAATGAATGTGCTATTATTATAGGATTATTTATTTTGTTATCTGTCATGAAATTTCTTACTAAATTGGCATAATCATAAATTGTTAAATTATTACTTGGAAAAATGCTGTTTCCAAATCCTGGATAGTCAAATATATAAATAGTATAATCTTCTTTAAAGTAGTTTATTATATTGTAGAATGTTTTTCTAGTATCTCCCCAACCAGGAAGGATTAGAATTGTTTTTTCTTTATTACCAAATTTTTCATAGTAAATAGAAAAATCTTCTGTATTATAATACATATCATTCACCTATAATAATTTATTCTTTTTACTTATTTTTGTTAAAAGACTTGTATATAAAACTTTAGATATGGTATAATATAATTGTCAGGAAGATGCGAGACTTGTTCTCATATAAAACCGACTAAAGTGACGATAAGGGAGTTTTGAACAGTTATCTGTGTTGAATACCTGCTTATTAGTAGGGATCCTAAGGATGACGTAAGAACACCCACCTGTAAATATGCAGGTTTTATCGTTGGACAGGACGCTCTTTTCTGGCTTTTTTTGTTGTGTTTTAATGCTATATATGGTATAATAACTCCTGCGAGGTGGTATGGATGTTAATATTGCCAATTGTGAATAGAAAAAGAATATTAAATGTATCTGTTAAATTAAAAGATGCCGTAAAAATAAGAAGTGGTGTTATATTAGAAGACACTGGTGAAAGTGAAGTTGTTGTTAATGGTAGAAAATTTACTTTATCTAGTTATAACAACAAGGATAATGATGATACTGGAGTAGTTGATTTTATAAGAAATGCTTCAGTTATTAATAAGAAAAATTATTTTATTACGACACGCGAAAATGTTGATTCTAATTTATATGATGTTTATGCGGTAACACAACCATATTCTAAGGTTAATCCGGCCCTAGATAATTTATATGCAAGTGTTATTACTGATATGAGAAAAGAGGTTCCTGGAGCAGAAAGAGGAAGATATTTGTCATTGCAAAAATTAGGGATAGATAAATATTTAACAGATGAAAAAATAGCTCGATTACAAGAGATTGTTAAGGAAGAAAGAAATCAGAGTAAATGGCCAAAACTGTTTATGGAAGCTGGAATTGCCGATTTACCAGAAACATTGCAATTTGTTGATATGTTTGATTGTACTGTTATAAGTGATACAACTATTCCTGAAGATGTATTAGAATCTACTATTACTGCACTAGAACCTTTGAATACTAAAGATTATAGGGGTTTAAAGAATTATTATAATATAGCTAAAACGAATGAGGCTATATATAAAAGACTTTCTGCTATTAATAATATTATTTATAATCAACCTTATAAACTGATTCAAACAAAGAAACAACGCCAAAAGCAATTTGTCAAGGTTAAGGAGAATCATGAACTTGGTAAAGTTTCCTAGAAGGTTTGATAGATTTGAAAAGTTAATTGGTAAGAATAAATTAGATTTATTGTGTGATAAGACTATTTTAGTTTTGGGTGTTGGTGGAGTAGGAGGTTATGTAGTAGAATCTCTTATTAGAAGTGGTATTGGAAATATTATTATCGTTGATTCTGATATTATTGATGAGACGAATCTTAATAGACAGATCATTGCTTTGAGATCAACTGTTGGGATGAAGAAGGTTGATGTTTTAGAACAGAGAATTAAAGATATTAATGAAGACGCTCATGTTATAAAAATAGATTCATTTATTACAGATGAAAATATTAATATTTTGTTTAATTATCCTATTGACTATTTAGTTGATGCTTGTGATACTGTGCGAACAAAACAAGTTATTATTAAAGAATGTCTAAAGAGGAATATTAAATTTATATCTTGTATGGGTACTGCGAAAAAAATGGATCCTTCAAAGCTTGAAATTACCGATATTAGAAAGACAATTAATGATCCCTTAGCTAGAATCATGAGAAAGTTTATTAAGGATGAGAAAATTAATAAAAAAATAGATGTGTTATCTTCTACTGAGGTGCCTATAAAAACAGAGGGATTAGGTTCAAGTTCTTTTGTTCCAAGTAGTGCAGGACTTTTAATTGCTAGTTATATTGTGAGAAAATTAATAGGTAATAAAAAAATCTAAAGGTAATTTAATTTACTCTTAGATTTTTTCGTTTGGTTAAAATTTACGGTATAGTCCTATTGCTTTTCCTAATATTGTTACTTCTTGTAAAATAATTGGATCCATTGTATCGTTTTCTGGTTGTAATCTAAAGTAACCATTTTCTTTATAGAATGTTTTTACTGTTGCTTCATTGTCAGAGTTCATTGCGACTACTGTGTCACCATTCTTGGCTGTATTCGTTTTTTCAACTATTAAAATATCGCCATCATATATACCTACATTAATCATTGATTCTCCGCTTACCTTAAGAGTGAATATTTCATTACGACTTGTAAATAGATTGGTGGGTAGGGAAAAATATTCATCTGGAGTTTCAATGGCTTCAATTGGTGTTCCTGCGGTAACTTTACCTAATAGGGGAACTTCAATTACGTTTTCCTCTTTTTCAATATATTCATTAGGTACTAAAACTTCTATCGTTCTATTTTTGCTATTTCCTTTTTTAATATAGCCCTTTTCTTCTAATTTAGTTAAATGAAAATGAATAGTAGCAGGAGAGTTAAGGTGTGCAACTTCTCCTATTTCTCTTACTGTTGGTGGATAACCATTTTTTGCTATTAATTTTTTTATTATTTGTAAAATTATTTCTTGTTTAGTCGTTAATTTCTCCATTAAATGCCTCCTTCTGTTTTTAGTTTACCACTTGATGTGTAAAAAGTCAAACAAATGTTTTAAAACGCCTTGACACGAACAATTGTATGAATTATACTTGAAGTGTAAGTTGAAGGGAGATGTGTATTATGTTATTAAATGATAATGTAAAGAAAGGATTTGCTGTTTTATTGGTATATTCACTTGTAACTATTTGTTTGTTTATGGCAACAGAGAGAATAGAAAGACTTGAGGTTCATAGTGATGATTTTCGTAATACTAACACTAGTGTGTCTTTAAATTTTAGTAAGTAGTATTAGTTAATTTTAAATTGTTATGTTATACTTGTTAATAGGTGATGTATTGTGAAAAAGATAATATTAGTCGATGGTAATAATTTATTATTTAGAAGTTTTTATGCTACTGCATATCAGGGTGTGATTATGAAAAATTCTAAGGGGTTTCCTACTAATGCTTTATATGGATTTATTAATATGATGAAAAAAATCATTAAAGAGGAAGCTCCTTCTTATATTTTAGTTGCTTTTGATAAAGGGAAAACATTTAGACATGATAAATATGAAAGCTATAAAGCTGGGCGTGTTGCTATGCCAGACGAGTTAAAGATGCAGTTTCCAAAGGCGAAAGAAATACTTGATGCTATGGGAATAAAATATTTTGAAATTGATAATTATGAGGCTGACGATATCATAGGAACTGTTAGTAAAATAGTTGATCTAGAAGATGAGTTTATTGCTACTATTGTTAGTAGTGATAAAGATTTATTACAACTTATTAGTAATGAGGTTACGGTAAAACTTTTAAAGCAATCTGGTCATATTATGATGACAAGAGATGAGTTTAAAAATACTTATCAAGTAGAACCTATTCGAATGATTGATTTAAAAGCATTAATGGGAGATGCAAGTGATCATATTCCTGGAGTAAAAGGAATTGGAGAAAAAACTGCTATAAATTTGTTATCTAAATTTGATAATTTGGATAATTTGTATGAACATATTGATGAAGTTACAGGTAAAACAAAAGAAAAGTTACTTAATGATAAAGAAAGTGCTTATATGAGTTATGATTTAGCAACAATATATCGGGAAGTACCAATAAACTTTAGTTTAGAGGATTGTAAATATAATGGAGAAAATGAAGAAGAATTTATAAGATTACTTAATGAATTTGAATTTCATTCTCTACTTAAAAAGTATGATCTAAATAAAATGGATCAAATGGGTGAAAAGCATAGTGAAACAATAGAATTACTAATTAAGCCTATTTCTGAATTTAAGAATAGAGAATTTTCTTTTTACTTAGAGACTCGTGGATTAGTTTATAGTAAGAGTGAAATTTTAGGTATTGGTATTTATGATGGAGAGGCAGGATATTTTATTCGGAAGGAAGAAATTCCTGATTATCTTCATTTATTTAGTAGTGAGTTTAGTAAATTTACTTATGACTTTAAAAAGAATCTAGTAGTTTTAAATCCATATGGAGTTCATTTTAAGAATGTTACTTTTGATACGATGATTGCTACTTATTTACTTGATTATGTTATCAAGGATGATATAAGTTTTGTAGCGCAAGCATTTGATTATAACATTCCATTATATGAGGAATTATATGGAACTTTGAAGCGACCTAGGGAAATAGATGATGCTGATCTTATGAATGTTTGTTGTGAAAAAGCTAAATTTATATATGAAAGCAGGAGTAGATTATTAAAGGAATTAGAGGATAATAATGAATTGGATTTATTTAATAATATAGAAATGCCTCTGACAGAGGTTCTTGCAGATATGGAGATTACTGGTGTTAAAGTTGATCGTGAGTATTTGGAAGAGTTAGAGTGTGAATTAAAGAAGCAGATGGATGAAAAAGAACGTGAGATTTATGACTTGGCAGGAGTTGAATTTAATATTATGTCTCCAGCACAACTTTCAAAAGTTTTATTTGAGACATTAGCTATTCCTTATCCTAAGAGAGTAAAGGATAATAAGTATTCTACGAGTAAAGATGTTTTAGATAAGATTAAATTTGTACATCCTATTGTTGATAAGATATTGGAATATAGAACTTTGGCTAAATTATATACAAATTATGCAGTTGGATTAAAGGCGGAAGTTAGGGAAGATGGAAGAATTCATACTATTTTTACACAAACATTGACAAGAACTGGTAGACTTTCTAGTATTAGTCCTAATTTACAAAATATACCAGCAAGAGCTGAATACTCTAAACTTATAAGAAGAGCATTTGTTCCTGATTTAAATTCTAAAATATTATCTAGTGATTATTCACAAGTAGAACTTCGGATTTTTGCTTCTTTGGCTAATGCAACTAATTTAATTGAAGCGTTTAAAGAAGGAAAGGATATTCATACTAAGACTGCTAGTGATATATATAAGGTTAGTTTGGATGAAGTTACTAAAGATATGAGAAGGACTGCTAAAGCAGTTAACTTTGGTATTTTATATGGAATTAGTAGTTTTGGGCTTTCAGAAGATTTGGGGATTAATATCGCAACAGCGAAGCAATTTATTGATAATTATTTAGAGACTTATCCAGGAATTAGAGAGTATATGGAACAGGAAAAAGCGGAGGCTTATCAGAAGGGATATGTTACTACATTAATGCATAGAAGACGTGTGATTGATGAGTTAAAGAGTAAGAATTATATGGTTAGAAGTAGTGGAGAAAGGATTGCTTTAAATACACCAATTCAAGGAACTGCTGCGGATATATTAAAAAAAGCAATGGTTGAGATTTATCGTGAATTTGAAAGGAAAAATTTGAAGAGTAAAATGCTTATTCAAGTACATGATGAACTTGTATTTAATGTATTGGAAGATGAAATAGAGGAAGTTAGTGAAATTGTTAGAGATATAATGGAAAATACCTTTAAGTTAAGTGTTCCTTTAAAGGTGGATATTGAAATTGGAAATGATTGGTATGAAGCAAAATAATCATTTATAGTTAGGAGGTAGTAATATGCCAGAGAAACCAGAGGTACTTACAGTTGTTAAAAGTTTAAAGCCCAGAATTATTAATAAGATTATTACGTGTTGTAATGTTTATTGGAATAATATTATTGCTTATCCTGAAGTGGGTGAATTTAAAAAGGAGATTATTGGACAGAGAATAAATAATATCTCTACTAGAGGAAAATGGATTGTTATAAAGTTAGATACGTATCATTTGTTAATTCATTTACGAATGGAGGGAAAATTCTTTTTTAGGAAGAAAGGTGAAGAATTAGGTAAACATGAACACGTAGAATTTATTTTAGATAATGAAGTTAGTTTTAGATTTCATGATGTCCGTAAATTTGGTAAGATGTATTTGATTCCTAATGAAGAGGTAGAAAATGTGAAACCTCTATCAGAAATAGGGCTAGAATTCGATGATAAGAATTTAACTAAAGAATACTTATTTAATAAGATCCATGGTAAAAAACTACCAATAAAGACTACTCTTTTAGATCAAAGTATTATTGCTGGTATTGGAAATATTTATGATGATGAGATTCTTTTTATGAGTCGTATTCACCCTTTAAGAAAATCAAGTGATGTTAAGATAGAAGAATGTGATACAATTATTAAAAATACGAATATAGTTTTAAATAAAGCAATAGAATTAGGTGGTACGACAATAAAAAGTTTTACATCTAGCGAAGGTGTACATGGACTTTTTCAGAATGAATTGTTAGTGCATGGTAAATCTGGGGAAAAGTGTCCTAATTGTGGTACTATTTTGGAAAAAATTAAGGTAGGTGGAAGAGGTACTACTTATTGTCCAAAATGTCAGAAGAAATAGATGTATAAATTATACATTTTTTCTTTTCAATTTGTGAAAAGTATAGTATAATTATATCTGTTCGAATAAAGAAGGAGAGAAGTATATGAAGAAAACAAAGATTATTTGTAGTATTGGGCCTTCTACTCAAAATTGGGAAAGTTTTAAAGGTATAGTAGAGGCTGGTATGAATGTAGCTAGAATTAATTTTTCTCATGCTACTATGGAAGAAAGAGAATTAGATGAGAGTCTAGTACAAAGGGCAAGAGAAGAATTAGGAGCTAATATTGCTATTTTATATGATACAAAAGGACCAGATCTTAGAACTTGTGAATTTGTAGATAATAGAATAGAATTAGTTGCAGGTAAGACTATACGAGTTGTTGAAGAAGATGTTTTAGGTACTGCTGATAAGATCTCTTTAAATTATAAAGGAGTTTTAAAGGATTTGAAAGTTGGTTCACCTGTTCTTTTAGATGATGGATTCTATAAGTTAGAAGTTGTTTCTATTGAAGAAGATGGAGTAACATGTGAGATTAAAAATTCTGGTGTAATCAAATCTCGTCGTGGTGTTTGTATGCCAGGAATTAAACTTGATGTACCTTATGTTTCTGATAAGGATAGAGAAGATATTAAATATGCTTGTGAAAAAGATGGAGATTATTTAGCAATTAGTTTTGTTAATAGTGCTGAGGATATTCGTGAGGTTAAAGAATTATGTCGTGAATTTGGTAAACCTGATATGCCTATTATTTCTAAAGTAGAAACACAGTATGCTATGGATAATTTAGAAGAGATAGTAGAAGCATCGGATTATATTATGGTTGCTCGTGGAGATTTAGGAATTGAAACAGGTGTAGAAAATTTACCTTTATATCAACAAATGATGATTGATTCGTGCCATGCACATGGTAAGGGTGTTATTATGGCTACGCAAATGATGTATAGTATGAAAACGAATATCAGACCTACTAATGCAGAAGTTACAGATGTTGCGAATGCTGTTATTGCTGGTTGTGATGCTATTATGACTAGTGATGAAACAACAATAGGTAGTTATCCAGTTGAAACTATACAAACTATGACAGGTATTTGTGAAAATGTTGAACAAATTACTAAGTATAATTTAGATGATTATAAATTGAATGGAACTGAGATTCATAATACAATTGCAAAACTTGCGGTTGAAGGAACTAAAGATTTACCTATTAAGACAATTGTTGTTTCTACTTTAACAGGTAAGACTGCATGGGATGTTTCTTCATTAAGACCTGATTCATTTATTTTAGCGACTGTTACTGATCCTAAAGTAGCTCGTAGTCTAGCTTTAAAATGGGGTGTATATACATCACTTGTTCCAATGTTTAATGATACTGATGCTATTGTTAGTAATGGAGTAGAAGCTGCTAAAGAGGTTATGAAGTTGAAAAAAGGAGATATGATTGCGGTTGTTGGAGGTTTCCCAAAAGACAGTCATACAAATTTCTTAAAAATTCAAGATATTTAATAGAAGAGGAGATAGAATATCTTCTTTTTAATTGTTTTTTTGACATTTTTATGTTATAATATACGACAATTATTTAGAAGGGGTGTTTTTGGTGGCAACTAAAATAGAAAAAATAAAATGGCAATTACATAACTATAAATCAAAACAATTACTAATGCGTGGATTAGAAAAAGGTTATATTACGCCTTATGATGATGTTTTAATAGAAAAATTAAGAAATGTTTATTATGGTGGGATTCCAGCCTCAATATTATTATTATCCAATGGTATGTCTAATGGAAATTGCTATGATAGGGCACTACTATTATCTAGGGCGTTTTTAGATGAAGAGGATGATGTTTCACTTATATATGCTTCGGTAGATAGTTTAAGATTAAATCCACAATTTTCTGATTGTGATGATCCATTATATGCAGACCACTGTATTATGGAAAGAACTACAAAGGAAGGGAGACATCTTATTTATGATACTTCATCAGGGTTTGTTTATGATAAAAAGTTATATTGGTTAATGGAACATCCAAAGATTAGAAAGATAAATGATAAAGATTCTATAATTGAAATGGTTAAATCTGATGCGTATTATCATCCTGAGGATATTGAAAGAGATAAATATGCATCACCATTAATTCTACCAATGATTGAAATGACTTATGGAAGATCTACAGAAATGTATTCCTATTTAGGGATAGAATTATTACAAAGAGAAATAGAACATTTTAAAAAAGTAATCAATTATGATCACGTATGTCAAGAAATAGGTGAAGATATGAAAAGAAAGGGTTTTAAAAAATAATATGCTAGATGAGAATAGGAAAAACTTATTAATTGCAAAAGAAAAACTTGATTATATGAGAAGAGAAAAAGTGAGTGCGGAAGTGTTAAAATACTTATCAAATAAATTTATTAATTTAAAAATAGAAATTGGATCTTCTTCTCAAGGTGGAGTTTTTGATTTGATGAGAAAAGGATTACTTGAAGGATGGTGTTGGCAAACAACTGAGTCGTCTATTTTATTTTTAAATGATGATGATTATATAGGAAGAGGGAATTTAAAGTTTATTAAATATAGAGATTATTATCATTCTTGGATATGTTTTAAATATAATGATTGTGAGTATGTTTTTGATCCTTGTCTAAATATATTATGTAAGAAGGATTTATATATGGAAATGCTTGATGTTGAAATTATGGCTAAACCTACATCTAGAGAGGTTTATGATGATTTAGTTATGAGGATGAATATGCCGATTAAAAAGCAAAATTTAAGTGAAGCTGATCTGGCAAGGGAAGCATTTTTAAAAGTGTATGGTGGAAATATTTTAGATAGTAAAAAAGATGAATTTTATGTAGTTGGTAATGATGATATTACCTCGCCAATGTATAGAAATAGTACTGGCTATAAAGTGCATATTGAAGATGGAAAAGTGAAGAAGTTAGTTGCACATTATTATTCAGGTGAGAAGTATGGAAAAAATAAAATTAGGTGATATTAATATAAAATCTTTAGAAAAATTATCAAGTCAGGGTAGTTTGGGTACAGTTTATACTGATGGAGTTACATGCTATAAATTATTAGATAAACTTTATTTTGATGAGAGAAGAGATTTATATTGGAAATTTTTAGAAATGGAAGGATTAAAGATTGATAATGTTATATTGCCAGAAGATTTGATTATGAAAGATGGCTTTCTATATGGATATACTATGCCATATTTTAAAGATTCTATGATGCTTAGTGATAAATTTTTAAAAAGATATTTTAATTGTAATGAATTATTTAATTATGTTAATAAGGCAAGTAAAATATTAAGAAATATTCATAGTAATGGTATGGTTTGCCAAGATTTAAGTTTTGAAAATATATTGGTTAATAAAGATGGGGATATTGCTTTTTGTGATATAGATGGTTGTTCTTATAAGAATAATTATTCTCCATTTTATTCGAAAGTATTTAAGCATTTTATTATTGATTATAGAAATTCTAAAGTCTCTTCTTTAGAGGATATAGATAAGGTGTCTATGATATTATCTTTTTATCTTACGTTATATGGTGAATTATTAGAAAAAATTACAAAAAGACAATATAATACTTTATCTAGGCATATTCAGACGTTAGATAACTTAAAACCTTGTTATAATATGTTAATTGATAAAGATTGTCCTATAGAGAATGTTCCCTATTTAGACGAGACTATAAATTTAAGTGATAATTACGAAATAGATAGGAACAAAATCCTAACTTTTAGACAGAAAATATTTAGAAAGTATTAGGGTTAATATATTTTTTCTATTTCGGATAATTAGAAGAATAATATAATGTTATAATAAAAGGACTTAGTAGCGATTACTAAGTCTTCTTGTGTAAAGAAAACCCCCAGTTTTACTGGGGGTTCCAAAAAAGCTTTAGCGTTGCAAAAAGAAACCTCCTCTGTTAGAATAATTGCGGTTTGACGACTGCAAAAATTCAAGAGGAGGTGTCCTGAATGGACGAGAATAGTTTAGCACACACGAAGTGGAATTGCAAATACCACGTAGTGTTTGCGCCAAAGTATAGGAGGCAAGTTATATACAAGCATATAAAAAAGGATATAGGCAATATACTTCGAATGCTGTGTGACAGGAAAGGAATAGAAATTATAGAGGCAGAGGCATGCCCTGATCATATCCACATGTTAATAAAGATACCACCAAAAATGAGCGTGTCGGCAGCAATAGGATATTTGAAAGGAAAGAGTACACTTCTAATATTTGATAGACATGCAGATATGAAATATAAATATGGTCAAAGGCAATTTTGGTGTAGAGGATACTTTGTTGATACAGTTGGGAAAAACACTAGAGCAATAAAAGAATATATAGCAAATCAGCTAAAAGAAGATAAGTTGAATGAACAATTAAGCATAAAAGAGTACATTGACCCATTTACGGGGAAAAAACATAAATAAAAACACTACTTTAGTAGTGGTAGGGAAAGTAGTGCAGTCGCAAATCATTCGAGCACAATATAGTGCTTGCCAGTAAGGAGCCCTTATAGGGCTTATGAAAGACTACCAGCTAAGCTGGTAGATTTTTATTTATATTCTTTTTTTAGTTATTTAATTTTTTTAATATCTATGATAGAATTTCATGTAAGGAGGAAAAATATGGGGATTGAACAATTATATAAACACTTTGTAATAACAAGATTTAATATAAAAGCAAAATATGAATGCAAATTAAAAAATCCTGATAATAATCCAATGAATCGTATATTAGATGAGGATTATTTAGAGGAAAGATTTACTATCTTTGAAAAGTATACATTACAATCTATGGCGAGGCAAACAAATCAAAATTTTACGTGGTTAATTTTATTTCATAAAAAGACACCTGATAAATTTAAGAGGAGGATTCAGCAATTAAAAAAGGAATTTTATTTTGTAGACTTGTATTTTGATGATAATGATAAATTTAGTTTTTTAGATTACTGTAATAGGAAAGAAAATAGTAAATGGTTTGTAACAACACGAATCGATAATGATGATATGATTGCAGAAGATTATATTGATCGGATTCAAAAATATGTCAATAATAATTTACGTACATGTGTAATATCATTTGAAAGCGGAATAAAATATGATTTAAAGTCTCGAAAGAAATATAAATATAATAGGAAAGATAATCATTTTCTTTCAATGATAGGATCAAAAGAAAATTGTATATTGCAATATAATCATGCAAAAATTTTAAGTAGTGGAAAAGAAATTGTTTTTTTAGATTCCAATAAACCTATGTGGGTTGAAATTGTACATGACTCAAATGTTACAAATAAAGTTCGAGATGGAGATATAGAAATAGAATAAGGTAAGAATTTTCGAAATTATTTATATTTTTTGTTTTATCCATTACAATAAAACTATAAAAGCTGTTTTAATATTAATTTTTTATAAAGTTTAAATTTGGTTATTGATCTGTTACTTCTCTTATTTTTTTATATTCTTTTACTAGTTGTTCTTGAATGCCTTTTTTGCAATTGGCAGGTGAGGTGGATGGAAGTTTTATAGCTGGGATACTTATTTTAGGATAAATATATTTATTATATAATTGGTATGCTTTATTTCCGGTTGTAAAGATTGCTTTTATTTGTGAATTTTTCAGTATTGGTTTTAGATTATTAGGAATTGGATTTTTAATAGAACTGTCACTTGATCCTTCTATAGTACAACTTTTTATTACATCGAAAAGCGCTATATTATGTCTTTTTAAGAAGTTTATTTTTTCTTCTTTTGATTGTCCTATTTCTTCTTCATAGACCAAAGATAGAGTTTTCCAAAAGCGGTTTTTGGAGTGCCCATAATAAAATCCTATTTCTCTAGATTTGACAGAGGGAATGCTTCCTAAGATTAATATTTTTGAGTTATTATCATAAATTGCATCTAGGGTATGTTTTATACGCATTTTTATCACCAGTTTTAGTATATACTAAAATTACTTGAAAAACTATTTTTTATTTAGCTAAATTGTTTTTATCATTTCTTTTAATAATTTTTCCTGGTATTCCTACTACTGTTGTATTTTCCTTTATATCTTTTAAAACTACAGAATTAGCTCCTATTTTTACATTATCTCCAATGGTTATATTTCCAAGTATTTTAGCTCCACTTCCAATAAAAACATTATTACCAATTGTAGGGTGTCTTTTTCCCTTTTCTTTTCCAGTTCCTCCAAGTGTTACACCATGAAATATTACTACATTATTACCTATTTCTGCAGTTTCACCGATAACTACACCAAAACCATGATCAATAAATAAATTTTTTCCTATTTTTGCGCCTGGATGGATTTCTATTCCAGTTTTTCTTTTTGCTCTTTCACTGATGAATCTCGCTAGTAGATATTTTTTTCTTTTATAAAAGAAATGTGATATTTTATAGTATATTTGAACTTTGAACGAAGGATAAAGAAGTACTTCTAAGTTGCTTGTAATAGCGGGATCATTTTCTTTTATTGTTTTTATCTGTTCTTTTAAAAAATTCATATTATCATCTCCAATGAAGTTATTTATATAATACATTATGAAATTTTTAAATGTTTGTATATAATGTTTAGTCATGATCTATTTTACTTATAAGTATATGAAGTAAACTTATTTAAGAAGAGGGGATTTTTGTTTGCATGAAAAAATAAATTATGCTATAATTTCATTTGACGAGTGGCTTTTAAGCGTAAATCCAGTTATTGGGTTTATGCTTTTTTTTGACTCGTGAATTATTAGGAGGAATAGTATGAAAAAACAGGAAAAAAATAAAATGGCTACAGTTCCTATGAAAAAACTTTTCTGGAAAATGGGTTTGCCAATGATTATTTCAATGGTTTTACAAGCTTTATATAATGTTGTAGATAGTATATTTGTCACAAATATGGGAGAAAAAGGAGTTTTAGCTAATCAAGCTCTTACTTTCGCTTTTCCAATACAAATATTGATTATTGCGATAGGGGTAGGAACAGGGGTAGGATTAAATTCACTATTATCAAAAAGTTTAGGTGAAAATGATAAGGAAAAGGTAAATAAAATTGCTGGAAATGGTATATTTTTAAGTTTGTGTATATTTTTTGTGTTCTTTTTATTTGGTGTTTTTGGATCACGTTGGTTCATATCACTATTTGCTGAGGGTAATTTGGAAGTTATTCATATGGGGATAACATATTTAAGAATTTGCTGTTGCTTATCGCTAGGTGCTATTGGATATACTGTATATGAGAGGTTTTTACAATCAACTGGAAAAACTATGCTTTCAACAATTTCTCAAATTTCTGGTGCGATAGTTAATATTGTGTTAGATTATGTATTTATTTATCCGATGGGTATGGGAGTTGCTGGCGCAGCTTGGGCTACAGTAATAGGGCAATTTGTCTCTTTATTTATTGCTATTTATTTTCATTATACGAAGAATAAAGAAATTAATGGAAATCTTAAGTATATCAGACCTAGTTTATCTTTAATTAAAGGAATATACAGTATTGGAATTTCAGCTGCATTAATGCAAGTATTACTTGCAGTCATGATGGCCGGTATGAATGCTATTTTAGGATTGGCAAAAGTTGATACTACAATATTAATTGGTTCTTTTGGTATTTATTATAAAATACAACAGATTGCATTGTTTTCAGCCTTTGGATTATCAAATACAATTATTTCGATTTTATCCTTTAATTATGGTATGAAAGATAAGGAAAGAGTTGATGCATGTATAAAATATGGTGTAATTGATACTTTAATTGTTACATTTATTTTAACTGTTCTTTTTGAATTATTAGCAAGACCTTTGTCTAGTTTATTTGGACTTGCTGGTGGATCTTCTAAGGAGATTATTGATGTTTGTACTATTGCTTTAAGAATTGCTAGTATTGGTTATATTTTTATGGGGATTTCTATAGCTATTCAAGGTGTATTGCAATCAGTAAGATATGCATTAAGACCGCTTATTATTTCGCTTTTTCGATTAGTTGTTTTTGTATTTCCAATTGCTTATTTCTTTACAAAATCTGATAATGTGATCAATATTGTATGGTGGACTTTTCCTATTGCAGAGATTTTAACAGCACTTATTTCATTAGTTATATTAAAAGATTCTTATAATAAGAAAATTAAAGTATTATCACTATCTGATGAATCTAGTAAAGATAATAATAACTTAATTATAAGTATTTCAAGAGAACATGGAACAAATGGTAAAAGAATTGCAGAAGAGGTTGCTAAAAAATTAAATATTTCCTTTTATGATAAAGAAGAAATTAAAAATTTTGCTATTGAAAATCATTTAATAGAAAATTTAAGTGAAGAGGATTTATATGATAATTTTCTATCTTTAGATGCGAGTAAAGATGCAATTATTCATCAGTCAAAAATTATTAAAGAAATTGCCAAAAAAGAGGATACTGTGATTGTTGGGAGAGCGGCAGATTATATTTTAAGAGAAAATCCAAGACTTGTTAAAATTTTCTTATATGCTGGTATGGATTATAAGGTTCGAAATATAAAGAATAATTATAATGATAGTTTTAAGGAAGCAGAAAAAAACATTAGGAAATCTACTAAATCAAGGGCTATGTATTATGAAGTGATTTCTGGTCAGGCTTGGGGGATGAAGGAAAACTACGATTTATGTTTAAATTGTGAGATCGGTAATGATGCAGTTGTTAATATAATTTGTGAATATATTAAGAGTAGAAATTTATAATTTTATTATGTGTTTTTATGTTGTCGCCTTTAAAGGAGTTATCTATTATTAGTAGCTTCTTTTTTTGTGTAAATTGCTGAAGAATAGAATAGGTGTTTGGAGAAAATTATGATGGATATACATAATTTATTAAAGTTATAGCAGTTACGTTTAATTATTATTTTGACAAATAACATAAAATAAATTATAATAAACCATCAATAAAGGAGGGACAGATATGGAGAAGGTAAGATTAAATGAATATATTTTGCAGGATCCTAAACTTATACGTGAGAGGTGTGTAGTTAACATTAGTGATATACATGGAAATATAAGGGTTTTGGAATCTATTAAGGAAGTTTTAAAGTGTATACCTATTGATTATTTATGTATTAGTGGTGATGTATTAGATAATGCTGAGGATAAAAATAAGGAATTACTTTTGGATTTATTAAAACAACTTGGAAATACCATAGAAACTTTTGTTGCTTTAGGAAATCATGATTTGTTTCGGTATGGTTCTAAAAGAGAAGAAATTTCTGTACCTATTCCCTTATTTTTTGAAGAATTAGAGAAAAATACTAAATGTAATGTATTAGGAAGTGATTTTCAGTCTTGTAAAGTTGATAGAGATATATCCATAAATGCATTAAATATGCCACATGAATATTTCAAAACACATGAGAGTTTAGATTATTTTTCTAATTTTATATCTAGTATTGATCCTAAAATTGATGAGAACACCTTTAATATTTTATTATCTCATTCTCCCAATTCTATTATTAAGAATAATGTATTAGGGCAAGATATAGAAATCATTAATAAGATGCAATTGATTTTGTCAGGACACAACCATGGTGGATTAACTCCGGTGATGATTCAAAATATATCTAAAAATCATTATGGGATTGTTGGGCCATATGCAAAAGTGTTACAACCAAATGCTTTTGGATATTGGACAACTGAGGGAACATCTTTAGTTCTTTCGAATGGTGTTACTAAAGTTTCTGAAACTTCTGAAATTTCCTTACTTTCGAAAATGTTAAACAAATTTTTTATACCAGATATAGATGTAATTCATATTGAACCAGGTGATAAACATGATTTGGTTTTAGTTAAGAGAAATATTTGTAAATATTAAATGAAAAATCTTCTATTTTTTATAATATGGTATAATTGTATTTGTAAAATGATGGGAGTGAGATAAATGAGGGATCAAGATCTTGATGATTTATATAACTTTTTGATTGAGGCAAAAAAGCAAACCTATGCTAATGAAAACGTGAAAAAGTGTGTTTCTAGTAGAAAGGGTTCTCATGATTATGAGTATGTAGGAGATTCTATGCTTTATCATGATACTTATTTTGGTGGAACTAAATTTATGGGAGAAGAGGTTGTTTATTTAACAGAAGATACACCTATTTGGGGTATGAATTACTATGGCGTTACGTTGGATGAAACCTTAAGTGAGGAAGCTGTTGATCGTGCTTTAAGACCAGCATTAATGAAGGTTGGTGAAGATGATATTCTTCCGGTTAGGGGACCAAAAGAATATATAAATGGAGAGTATAAATATACTTTTGATATAACAGGGGACTTAAACTATTTTGAAGGTTTAGAAACTATATACAAAGATCATGAAAAAGTATATGTACTTAAATGTCATGGTGGAATAATTAAGAGATGATTTTAGTTGCTGTCATCTTTTTTATTTTTATAATTATATTTTTTTAAATTTGTGGAAATAGAATAGAAAATAATGTTCATTCTATTTTTCTTTTTTAGTGACTATCCTTATTCTATTTTTAAGTAAAACATATTATATGAATAGAAGGATAGTGATCATATGATAATATTATTTTTTGGACTTACCTATTTCATTTTTATTCTTATTAGGTTGTTTTCTAATGTGCTTTTACTAAAAATATTTCCAAATCCATGTAAGGAGATAGTACTATGAGTAAAAGATTAAATAGGATTTTTGAGAATTCAAAAAGAGTGGTTATTGACAATAATGATAAGTTTGTTATTATGAGTGACTGTCATCGAGGAAATGGAAATAATTACGATAATTTTATAAATAATAAGAATATTTTTGAGGCTGCTTTAAATCATTATTATAAAGAGGGATTTACTTATATTGAACTTGGTGATGGTGATGAAATGTGGGAAGTTAAAAACTATGGGGATATTGTCAGGGAACATTTGGATACTTTTATGTTGTTAAAAAAATTTAATGAGAAAGATAGGCTGATTATGATCTATGGAAATCATGATAAGTGTAAAAAGAAGGAAGAAATTCTAAGGAGATATTTTTATAAGTATTATGATGGAATAACTAAAAAGGAAGAGGATTTACTTAATAATTTAGTAGTCTATGAATCTTTAATTTTAAATTATAAAGATTATGATATCTTTATGATTCATGGTCATCAGATTGATTTACTAAATAATGATTTATGGTTGTTTTCTCGTTTTTTAGTAAGGTATGTTTGGAAATTTTTTGAACATGTTGGTATTAAAGACCCTACGAGTGCAGCAAAGAATTATAGAGTTTCTAATAAGGTTGAAAAGAGGATGAAGAAGTGGAGTATTAAAAATAACAAAATACTTATTGCAGGACATACACATCGTCCAATTTTTCCTAAAGTAGGTCAGGGGTTATATTTTAATGATGGTTCTTGTATACATCCTAATGGAATCACTTGCTTAGAAATCAGGTATGGAAGAATTACGTTAGTGAGATGGAAATATTGTGTTGGAGCAAATAATTTAATTTATGTTGGTAGGGAAATTATAGAAGGTAGTGAAGCGATTGCTAAGTTCTTTAATAGTGAAATGAAAATGTAAATATAATCCTAAGTATGAATATTATAAAAATAATGTGTAGTAGAAAGTAGTTAAGTATTGTGTTTTTCAAGCTGACTACGAGAGAAAAAAAGAACTTATCTTTAGATAAACTCTGTATTTCAAATATGGGGCAAATTAATTGGAAGTTGCTAACTCCTTTTCTATAACGATGTTATTATGCCATTGAGAAAATAGCAATAGTTTGATATAAGAAATATTATAAACCAATGGTAGTATATAAAAATTTTAGTGTTTGTAGTATAATATAGTAAATTGATATTTATTTTAGGGAAAAGAAGTGGAAATTGATGACATATAATGATTTTAGGGTAAAACTAAAAAAAATAATAGCAGCAAATACACTGCTGTGGCAGCAAACTCACATAATGTTTATACCTAAAATGAATAAGATCATTCGAGAAAATCCCATTGGAGAGGAACAGAGAGTAAGATATGATATAAATAATGTATGGGAGGAGTTTTCTTACAAAGAAAATAAAGTATTATTTTTTGCGGATAAGTATTTAAATAATTTATTAGATGGATTGAGTATATATAATGATTTAATAAACCAAAAAAATATAGCAATATTTTCTAATCATATATTAGAGGAAGCTATATATTATTTTGATTCATTCATATCCTCTTTCTATACATTAATTGAACCTCAGCAAAAAGATGTCCTTTGTCAATATTTGGGTGATAAAAAGGTTAATAACTTTTTTCCTACTAGGAATGAAATAGGTTTATATTGGCAAATATATATGTTAAGAAATAGAATAATTCATTTTACTAATGGTAAATATGATAATACCGGAAAGGAATGTATACGCTATTGCAATTTTTCATCAAATATTGAAGTGATAAATATAACCGATAATGGAGAGCTTCAAGCTAATTGTACTTTAATTGATATTAATAAATGTGAAGTAGCTAGAAGGGCTATAGGTATGGCTATAAAAGATAGGAAGCTTAATCCATTTGATATTTTATTTCCTAATGAAACTCCAAAGGGATATGGAAAGAAAAAACCATTTTTAAGTGTTATTAGTGGTGACATATTTTTTGATCATCTTAATTCTGGAATTATGTTAGTAAGGGATATACATAACATATTAGATAATATAAACAGATTATTTCTTGAACAGTTTATGTTAGGTGGGAATAATAGTGAGGAAACTCTAAATTCAAAAACATCAATTGTATTTAATGGTAAAAAAATATCTTATTCTATATATGATGTGTTTTATAGAAACGAAATTAAGGAGGAAAAGAAATGAGAAACGTAATTATTACGGGAGCTGCAAATGGAGTTGGTAAAGCAGTTGCCGAAAAATTGAAAGGTGAAAATTTAATCTTGATTGATATCGATGAAAAAGGTCTAGAAAAAACTGCTAATAAGTTAAATTCGAGGTCGTTTACTTGTGATTTAACAGATGTTAATGAAGTTAACAATATAATAGGTCAAATAAGTAATCAGTATGATAAAATTGATTGTTTAATTAATTGTGCAGATATGTGGATTTCTGGAGATATGTCAAAATTGGAACAACCTATATTTGATGAAATGAATACTTTGGATAGAATAAAAGAGGTTATTGATACAAATATATTTGGAACTATTGCTATGATAAAAAGTATTTTTCCTATTATGAAAAAACAGGGTTATGGTCAAATAATAAATATTAATTCACAAAGTGGTGTTATGTGTGAACCACCATTTCCAATTTATAATGCTATCAAGCATAGTACAAATGCCTTTAGAAAAGCAATACAAGATGATTTAGCAAGGAATAATATTAAGATAACTGATGTATGTCCTGGATTAATTCAAACTGATTTTTATAAGAGGGCAAATAATGAATTACCAAAAGAAGTAATGGCTACAGGATTAATGCCAGAAGATGTTGCTGAAACTGTAAAATATGTATTTGATTTACCACATGAAATAACTATTCCAAGTATTGAAGTAAGACATATAAAGAATTATTAAGAAGAAATAAAGGAGAAAGAGGAATATGAAAAAAGTAATTGTAATAACAGGTGGAAGTGATGGTTTAGGCAAAACTTTGGCTGAAACATTATCAAAGGAAAATAATGTAATAATTTTAGCTACAAATGAATAAAAATTGATAAATGTTGCAAATAGCAATAATTGTAATTATAAAGTTTGTGATGTAAGTAACTATTCTTTAGTAGAAAAAAGTATTAATGAAACTATTGAGAAATTTGGAAAAATCGATGTGCTAATTAATAATGCTGGATTATGGATCCAAGAAGAATTAGATACCAATGATAGTGAAAGAATTAGTTCAGTAGTTGATGTTAATTTACTTGGAGTTATAAATTGCACTAAAGCAGTAATTCCAACCATGAAGCAAAATAAGGATGGTTTAATTATAAATATTAATTCACAAGCTGGTATAAATCATAAGGCTGAAAGAGTTGTTTACAATGCTACAAAATGGGGTGTAACAGGTTTTTCTAAATCTTTAGCAGATGAGGTGGCTAAATATGGAATTAGAGTTTCTAATGTTATGCCTGGTATGATGAAAACGAATATGTTTAATAAAATGAATATTCAAAAAAATATGGATAATGGTGTTGATACAAAAGAAGTTGCAAGATTAATACAATTTATTATTGATACTCCTTCTGATGTTGTGATACCAGAAGTTGGAATTAAAAATATTAATAATTAAAAGATGATAAGGATTGAAATCATCTTTTTGTTTTGTATTATAAAATAAATATAAAAATGAGTATGAAATTATTTCATATTTAGATGGAAAAATGAAAAGGAAAATACATATTCTATTTCAGGGATTATTAGAGAAATTTTATCCTGATATTTTGGATGATGATATTATAAAAGTAATGTGTAGTAGAAAGCAGTTAAGTATTGTTTTTTTAGCTGACTACGAGGGATAAAAAAACTTATCTTTAGATAAGCTCTGTATTTCAAATATGGAGTCTTACCGACACACGTATGCGAAAGATTAAGGTTAAAGGATGATTAAATTAACTGATACTGAAATTATAATAGATATAAAAAGTATTACGATCCAATGTTATGTTAGTGTAAACTTGCCAGTTTTACTGAAATATGGTATAATCTAGCCATATATGAAGGGGGATTTTAAATGGAAAACGTAAATCATACAGAAATAAGTATGGACGCTTACAGAGAAATTGAATCAAGAATAGATTCAATGATGAGTGAAGAAGAATTAATTGAGACTCACAAAAAATTAATTGGTCATTCTGCTAAAAGCGATTATTATGGTGTAAAAGATTGTGGTGTTGATTTTATCAAAACATTTCTTTCACGTGACTGGGGAAGAACCATAGTTTATCATTATTCACAAGGAGCAAAAAATTTATACACTCAAAATATTTATCAGACTACTTTAAATCTAGTATAAAAGAATTGCTTGCAGATGGGGATCTAAGTGATTATATTTTAAATTTGTTAACCAGTGATAGATTAATAAATGATATGAGTGAAGGAGAAATATTATCAATTTATTCAGCCATAAAAGAATTTTATAATAAAACAACAAAATCAGAAATTGTTACTGTTGCTAGTGATTTTATGTCTTTAGTATATAAATTAAATGGTCCGGGAGTAGTATCATTTATTAAAAATAATGTAAATGCTAGAGATTTAGCTAGGCATATTTTATTAACAAGTGGTTTGGACGATAGTGCAAGTTATTATTCCGGTCGTGGAGTTAATTATGGAGATTTAAGTGAAAATAATTTAGTTGCTATATTTAGCAAGCTACTTAAAGTAGATATGGATTATGGAATGAATTTTGTTGATATGGTACGCCAAATGAAAACATTGGGAGCAACAGAATTTATAAATTCATTTATGCGTTTTGCTGCTAATGGTTTTAAATCAAATACGCAAAATATTGAAGATAGTAATGTTTCTCTTGATGGAGTTTATGGTAATGCAAGAGATACTGTAGCCTTTATTTCAATTTTTTCAGCAATGAACAGAGGGAATGATCAAGAATATCAAATTAGAGCTTCAGAACAAATGAAAGATTCTTTTATGTTAAAAATTAGACCAGTTCTTCAATCAATTAATCCAGATTATGATGGACTAGATGGTCAATCATTTTATTCGGGTTATAATCCTAGAAGAAGATAAGCAAGAAACTACCAAGATGATATAAAGTCATATATAGTAGTTTTTTTAATTATTTTTAATACTCCAAATTGATGTTGTTGCCATAATTAAGACTTAACATTCCTAAAGAGTATTTTTGTGTGGTGGGAGTAATACCACGATGCTTGTCTATGAATAGATATTAATGATACTAACTGAGAAAATAAAAAATATTAGAAAATCTTATCAGTAGATTTTTAATATGCTCTGATATCAATTATAATCCTAAGTATGAATAATGTTTTTTTTAGCTGACTACGAGGGATAAAAAAAGAACTTATCTTTAGATAAGCTCTGTATTTCAAATATGGAGCGGATGAAGGGAATCGAACCCTCGTAGTCAGCTTGGAAGGCTGAGGTTCTACCATTAAACTACATCCGCATACTTAGATTTTAATCGAACCTCAGTCCGACTAAATAAAGTAGACATTTTTAATTATACTAAAAATAAATATAATGTCAATACTTTTTTTCATAAAATATTAAAAAATCATTTTTTATAAATTCTTTTATTTTCTATATATTTATTATATACTAATATTAAGGTGACTAACTATAAGATGTCAAGCCACTTTCTTCAAAAATCTTTCTAAGATTTTTGTTTCATGACAAAAAGATTTAAAAATCGAGTTTTTAAATTTTTAGTCGCAATATATAAGAAATATAAATTAGCATACCAATTAATTTATATTAGATTTAAATTTGATATTTTCGGATTCTAATTTGTAAATAATCCTAACGAGTTTTTTTGCAACATGAGATAAAGCAACTCTATGAGATTTACCCTCGTTACGTTTTTTATAATAGAATTCTGTAAATATAGGTTCATGCATGAAAACATAATCAGCAACGTTTAGAAGATGATATCTTAAATGTCCCGAACCATGCTTAACCATTTTTCCTGTGTGCAATTCAGTTCCTGATTGGGAAATGCTAGGTTCAATTCCAGCGAAAGCAACCATAGCGTCAGCAGATTTGAATCTAGATATGTCACCAAATTCAGAAATTATTCCTGCACAGGATATAGGACCAATTCCTTTAATAGAAAGAGTTGGTGGATTAAGTTCTTTAATAATAGATTTAATTTTATCATCATATTTTTTAATTTTATTATTTATATTCTGATAAAGTTCTAACATGTTTTCTAAATCAAATTCTAAAAACTCATCGGAACAACCAATAGTATTTTTTGCATATTCTTTGATTTTTAGGAATTTAGTGTAGGGAAATTTACCTCTAGCAACTTTATTAATAGAATTATAATCTTTCACATTCTTGATTTTTTCTGGAGTTTTGTATTTGTCTAAAATATAAAGTGATGTAATAGAGAACTCGTTATTAAATAAAGGTTTGTATTCAGGAAAGATTAAATCAAGAATATCAGTTATTTGAACTAAATAATAAGATCTTTGTTTAACAAGTTTTTCTCTTTTTCTAGATAAAGACTTTAAAGTAAATTTATGATAAAATTGTTTTGGATGGGCTTTGTAATCTACAGACATAAGGTACTTAGTAATTAGACAAGCATCTTTTTTATCTGTTTTCGTTCTACGTAAAGTTTGACCTTTAATAAATTGCTTAACGAGAGCGGGATTAAATTCCATAAAAGAATAATTATTCTTTTCAAGGAAAAGCTTAAGGTTTATTCCATAATGGCCAGTAGCTTCAAAACCTATCCTTATTTCTTTTGTGTTATCTAAAGATTTTAATAAATTAAGTAATTGATTAAATCCTTCATTGGTGTTTGTGAAAGATAAGTTTTCATCAATTACCTCACCTGTTTCAGTACAAATGAAACAATCATGTTTGTATTTTGAAATATCAATACCAACAAAATACATTAAAGCACCTCCTTAGTTATTAATGCACTGCATGTTTTATCACAAGACTTCTATTTATGTATTCACGTAAGATATAAAACGTCTAAATGCGTTAACTAACTAATTACCAATAAAAATAAAAGCCTGTGGTAGTTGTCACCTTAAACCAGTCAAAGCTGTAATAATATAGACACAAATCCACAGTGCTTAAATATTATAACCCATTTCGGTTATATAAAAATATAAAAGAAAGGGATCTAAAATAGGTCATTTGACCATAATTAGATTATACGTGATTATTATGAAAATTTTAGCGAGTGATTTTGACAATACTTTATATGTTTCAGATTTGAATGTTTTTAATGAAAATATTTTGGCTATAAAAAAATTTATTAGAGAAGGAAATATTTTTTGTATTATTACCGGAAGAAATTATTCTGATTTAAAAGTATTACTTAATAAGTATAATATTCCTTATAGTTATTTAATTTGTCAAGATGGGGCTAAAGTTTTTAACAATATGGATTTTTGTATTGATTCTGTTTTATTACCTAGTGAAAAAGTTAATGAAATAATTCATATATTAGATGAAAATAAGTGTGATTATTTTTTAGATGATGGTTATAATAAAACTACAAATATAGGTGATTGTGTTAAAGTTGTAGTTAAATATTCTGATAAACAGAAGGCTTTACAATTAATTGAATTAATAAGAGCTTGCGTTGATGTATATATTTATATCAGTAGTGAGCATATTAATATTGTAGATATTTCGGTTAATAAATGTAATAGTTTAAAAAGGCTTGTTCATATAGAAAAACTTAATCATTCAAGTATTTATGTAATAGGGGACGAGGTAAATGATTTAGAAATGCTTACTTGTTTTGATGGAGCTATTATGAAAGAGCATAATTCAGTTTTAGATCAGTTGGATAAAGATGAATATGAAACTTTATATCAATATATCGAAGAATTAAGTAAAAATTAATTCTTTTTTTCATATTATTTTATAGGTGATAGTATTGAGTGACTTTGTGATGTCTTTAATTGGTAATTATGGATACTTGGGCATGTTTTTAGGAATGGTATTGGAGGCTGTTATTATTGTTATTCCAAGTGAGGCTATACTCGCAACAGGTGGTATTTTAGCAAGTCGTGGCATTTTTTCTTTTTGGGGTGCATTTTTGACGGGGCTTTTGGGTAGTGTTTTTTGTGCAATAGTTATTTATTTTATGGGATATTTTGGAGGGAGACCTTTTATAAAAAGATTTGGTAAATATTTTTTTATGAAAGAGGAAGAGTTAGAAAGAAGTGATTCTTGGTTTAATAAATATGGGATGTTTGGGGCACTTATTGGAAGAAATTTTCCTATTATAAGGACTCTTATTTCTCTACCTATAGGTATTATGAGACTGCCATTTTGGAAATTTCTTATATATACAACAGTTGGTTCTATACCTTGGACATTCTTATTTGTTTATTTGGGTTATGCTCTTGGTAATAGTTGGATTTTAGTTAGTGCAAAAATGTCTTATTTAAAAACACCTATAAAGATACTATTAGTTAGTCTGGTTGTTATCTATTTTTATAAAAAGATAAAAAGTAAGAGAATTAAGAGAGGGTAGTTTTTATGAATCGAAATAAAATGATTAAAAAGATTTCCTTTAATATGACTGTTGTTTCTGGAGTATTATTAGGAAGTATTGTTTTGAGTGATAATTATAGACTTACTCCTGATATTACTTTACTTACTGGTATTTGTGTTGCATCTAGCGTTACTTTTGTTAAAACTAGGAGGTGTTGCAAAAAGAGGGATATGTGATATAATATAAGCTGTTGAGGGGGATATAGATGAATAATAATATTAAGAAATTGGCTATTTATGGCACAATTGCGACATTATCATTAACTACTTTATCTGGATGCAGCAGTGCAAATAATAAAGATAATGGTGAAGTGTTTGAAACTCTTACTACTGAACAACAGAAAAAATCTAAAAAGGCTAAGGAAAAAGAGTTTTTGGAATACAAACATTCAATTTATAAAGTAGTTTATCTAGATAACATGGATAGGATAGAAATTCCTGATGGATATGAAATACATTCAATTAAAAAGTTGTTTTCCAAAAGTAATAGTTACAAATTTGGCGTTTTTTATATTAATAATGCAAAAGTAAAAGTAAAGGGTACTTATAATAAACAAAAGGATATTTATGAATATAATCGTTTTGGTACTATTGTTAAAGAAAAAGAAACTCTAGACAATAAGGTTATAGTTGAAGAAAATAAGCGTTTACATCTAAAAAAATAAAATATTAGAAATACTAGTATTTTTTTTTATTTTATGTTATAATCAAGGACGTCGTATAAAGAGGTGTAAATATGAATAAAAGAAATGTTGCGATTATTGCCCATGTTGATCATGGTAAAACTACTTTAGTAGATGGTATATTAAAAACATCTGGTATGTTTCGTGATAATGAAGATGTATCTAATGTATCAATGGATTCTAATCAATTAGAAAAGGAACGTGGTATTACTATTTTAGCTAAGACTACTGCCCTTGATTATAAGGATTATCGTATTAATATTTTAGATACTCCAGGACATGCTGACTTTGGTGGAGAGGTTGAGAGAATCATGAATATGGTAGATGGAGTTTTGCTTGTAGTTGATGCCTATGAAGGAGCTATGCCACAAACCAGATTTGTTTTAAAGAAAGCTTTTGAAGCAGGGGTAAAACCTATTGTTGTTATTAATAAGGTTGATAAACCTAGTGCTAGATGTAAGCAAGTATTGGATGAAGTGTTAGATCTATTTATTGAACTTGGCGCTGATGATAGCCAATTGGATTTTAAGGTTATTTATGCGAGTGCCTTAAATGGAACATGTTCTTTAAGTGATGATATAAGTACGCAAACTCCTGGGTTTGAAGAAGTTTTAGATTCTATTATTGATGAAATTCCTGCTCCTAAGGGAGATATTAATAGTCCTTTACAATTCCAACCAGCTTTACTTGATTATAATGAGTTTGTTGGAAGAATTGGAATTGGTCGTGTTCATAATGGTAAGATTAAGACTGGTGAAATGGTTACTTGTTGTAGATTAGATGGTTCTACTAAGCAATTTAGAATTCAAAAACTATTTGGTTTTTATGGATATAAAAGAGTTGAAATAGAGGAAGCTGAGGCTGGAGATGTTATTGCAGTTGCAGGGCTTGCTGATATATCAGTAGGAGAAACTTTATGTAATACTGATAATATTTTACCACTTCCAAAACTTCATATAGACGAGCCAACTTTACAAATGACTTTTGGTACGAATTCATCACCTTTCGTTGGACGAGATGGAAAGATAGTTACTGCTCGTAAGATTGAAGAACGACTTATAAGAGAAACACAAAAGGATGTTAGTTTAAGAGTTGAGCCATTTACTAATGAGTCATTCTTAGTTAGTGGTAGAGGTGAGTTGCATTTAAGTATTTTAATTGAGAATATGCGTCGTGAAGGTTTTGAACTTGAGGTAAGCAAACCTAAAGTAATTATTAAGGAAATTGACGGAGTTAAATATGAACCATATGAAGAATTACAAATTGATGTACCAGATGATTCTGTAGGATCAGTTATTGAACAACTTGGTTTACGTGGAGCTAAAATGGAAAATATGTCTAATTTTGAGGGGCAAACTAGACTTTTATATACAATTCCTTCTCGTGGATTAATTGGTTTTTCAACTGATTTCATGACCTTAACTAAGGGGTATGGTATTATGAGTCATACTTTTAAAGAATATCTTCCTTATGAAAATGTTGTTGTAGGGGAAAGAAAACTTGGTGTTTTAGTTTCTATGGAGAATGGAAATTCAACAGCATATTCCATTGGTAATTTGGAAGATCGTGGTGTTATGTTTATTGAACCAGGTACTGAAGTGTATGAAGGTATGATTGTTGGAGAATGTAATCGTGATAATGATTTAGCAGTTAATGTTGTTAAAGGTAAGCAATTAACAAATACTCGTGCTGCTGGAAGTGATCACACAGTAGTTTTAAAAAGACCTCGTCCAATTTCACTAGAATATGCGCTTGATTATATTAATTCTGATGAATTAGTAGAGGTTACACCTAATTTTATTCGTTTACGTAAGCGTATTCTTAATACAGAAGAACGTAAGAAATTTGATGCCAAAAATAGAAAATAGATGAAAATAGCTAGAAATAGTTATTTTTTGTTTGCTATTTGGATCTTTTTTGATATATAATTGTGTTATAGGGTAGAGGTGATTTTATGGGATTATACAAAAATAAAAAGAAAGCAGATAGTAAATCACTGGACTTGACTAAAACACAAGTATTAAATTTTAGTGAAGTAGAGCAAGTTGCTAAATACGAGAAGAAGACAAGTAAGAAACCAGCTATTGTTGTAGCTAGCATTGGTATTTTTGCTATTATGTTGGGTGCTTTTTATCCGGCGATATATAATTCCCTTAAGGGAAATGGTGATGATGCGGTACGTGTTCATGAAAATAGTAAATTTAGGGAAACAACACAAACAGTTGCGACGTCTAATTCATTAGAGTGCTCTTTAACACAAGTAAATGAGCAAGACAGTACAACTTCTGTTACTACATTTACTTTTAAGGTTGATAATGGAAAATTAAACTCTTATGAGAAGGTCTTAAATATTGTATCTACTGCACCAACTTTAACTGAAACGCCTGCATCTATTATAGGAGCCGATGTAATTATTAATTCAGCTTTGCCAAAGCAAGTAGTAGGATATACTGTAACTAAGGATTTTCAGAATGATCCAACAAACCCTAATATAGTTAATAATTATACAATAAAAGTGGCTGTTGACTTAACAAGACTTGATAAAACTACTTTGGCTACTGAATGTGTTAATAATCCATTTCTTAATGTTGAATATAATTTGGGAGATAATATAGAGACAATTAAACAAAATCTAGTATCTTTAGGGTATAGTTGTAATTAGAGAACTTTGTGTTCTTTTCTTTTTTTGCAAAAAAAAACTACATTTTATTATGCAGCTTTTTGATCCTTTAATTGACCTTTTAATAAAGTTCTTTTTTCTTTAGCAGAAACTCTTACTTTAGTACCATCTTCAAGTCTTATAACTTGTAAATTTAATTTTTGTCTTTTTTTAGTAGCGTTTAATGCGTGTGATCTTTCGTTTTTTACATTACCTTTTCTACTTGATACATTTATTGCCATTTATATCCCTCCTTCGGTTTTGTCTCTTTGCTTTATAACTTTATCATAAAAATTTCTTAAAGTCAAATAAAAATCTGTTTATTTAGTTATTTTATGGTAAAATAATTATGAGAGGAGATGTTGTTTATGTATATACCTTTATATAATAAGAGTAATTATTCTTTGCTTTCTAGTTTATTAAAAATAGATGATTTGGTTAATTATGCAGTAAATAACCATCTCCAAAAAATTGCCCTTACTGATATTAATATGTATGGAGTTATGGAATTTATAAAGAAGTGTAATAGTAATAAAATAAAACCGGTTGTAGGGCTTGATTTATTACTTGATCATTTTAATATAGTGTTGTTTGCTAAAAACTACGATGGGTATAAATCGCTTATAAAGCTATCTACAATTCAAAATGAGAGAAGAGTTACTATAAGTGATTTAGAGGAGTTTAATACTAGTGTTATTGCAATTTTACCATTTTGTTATAAAGATGAGTTTTTGAATATGTCTAAAATATATAATGAATTATATTTGGGTTATATGACTAAAAAAGAAGAAATAGAGGCTTTATTAGTTACTGAGAATATAGTTTTTTTTAGAGAGAGTCTTTATTTAGAAAGAAATGATTTTGATATGCTTCCTTATTTATATAGAATAAGAGATGGAAAGACTGTAAGTGATGAGATGGATTATGCTATTGATAATCATGAATTGCAGATTAATAATGTAATGGATTTTAGTGATAATTTAGGCCTTATTAATAGTATAAAGATTGCCGATAGTTGTCATGTGGAGTTTCCTCGGGCACGTAATTTACTTCCAATATATGAATGTAGTGATCCTAGTAAGTATTTATTTGAACTTTGTAAAGTTGGCCTTAGCAAAAGATTGGGTGGAACTATTAATGATAATTATAAGGACAGGCTTAGCTATGAGCTTAAAATTATTGATGAGATGGGATTTCCGAATTATTTTTTAGTTGTTTATGATTTTATTAAATTCGCGAAAAAAAATGGAATACTAGTTGGTCCAGGAAGGGGAAGTGCCGCAGGTAGTTTGGTTGCTTACTCTTTAGGTATTACTGATATAGATCCATTGGAATATGATTTGTTATTTGAAAGATTTTTAAATCCTGAGAGGAAAACTATGCCAGATATCGATACTGATTTTCCTGATGATAGACGGGATGAAGTGATACAATATGTTGTAGAAAAATATGGAAAGAAACGTGTTTCTGGAATTGTTACTTTTGGTACTATGGGGGCTAAACAAGTTTTAAGAGATGTAGCTCGTGTTTTAAATATTCCTGGATATAAAGTGGATGGTTTATGTAAATTTATTCCTGGATTTACTAAAAATAAGTTAGAGTATTTTTATAAAAATAATCCAACTTTTAAATTAAGAATAGATAGTGATATGAGTTTAACAAAGCTGTTTACTATTGCGGTTAGGTTTGAAGGATTTCCAAGACATACATCCTCTCACGCCGCTGGTATTGTAATGAGTCAAGTTGATTTGGATGAAGTGGTTCCATTAACTATCAGTGAGGGAATGTATTTAACTAGTTATTCTATGGAATATTTAGAGGAATTAGGTCTTCTAAAGATGGATTTTTTGGGTCTTAAGAATTTGACAATTATTAATAATATTCTTACTGATATAAAAAATACTACAGGGAAGGTTGTTGATTTTAATAAAATACCACTTGATGATAAAGATACATTAAAGATATTTGAAACTGCTAATACTAGTGGTATATTTCAATTTGAATCTACTGGAATGCGTAATTTTTTAAGAAATTTACGTCCTAATACCTTTGAGGATATTTTTGCGGCTATTGCATTATTTAGACCTGGTGCCGCTGTAAATATTGATTCATATATTAGAAGACGTCATAATGAAGAAAAGGTTACTTACTTAGATCCTTCTTTAGAATCTATCACCAAAAACACTTATGGTATTTTAATTTATCAAGAACAAATAATGCAACTTGCTCGTAATTATGCTGGATATACTTTAGGTGAAGCGGATATCTTAAGGCGTGCAATGTCTAAGAAAAAGGTTGATTTATTAAAAATGGAAGAAGAAAAATTTATTAAAAAGAGCAGGGAAAAGGGGCATAGTGAGGAGCAGGCTAAATCATTATTTAATTTAGTATTAAATTTTGCTGGTTATGGATTTAATAGAAGTCACTCTGTTGCCTATTCCTTAATTGCTTATAAAATGGCTTATTTGAAGTGTCATTATAAAACAATATTTTTTGCAAATTTACTTACTAATGTTATTGGGAGTGAGGCTAAAACACATGAATATATCATGGAGGCCAAGGCTAATCAGTTGGAAGTAGAAAAGCCTAGTATTAATAAAAGTAGTAGTAGATACATTGTTCTTGATGATAAAATTATTTACCCATTTTCAAATATTAAATCTATTGGAAGTGTTGTGGCAAGTTCTATCATGAAAGCTAGAAGTGACGGAGAATTTTTGGATATATATGATGCTTTTAGCAGACTTTATATTGCGGGGGTTGGGAAGAAAAACTTGGAGACTTTGATTTTTGCAGATGTATTTCATGAATTTCATCTTAATAGAGCAACTCTTTTATATAATTTAGATAACTTATTTAATTATGCAGAACTTACTAAAGATATAGATCCATCTTTGGTAATGAAACCTGATATAGCGGAACAAAAGGATTATGATAGCGCTTATTTATTAGAAAAAGAAAAAGAGGTATTTGGTTTTTATTTATCTCATCATCCTACTACTATGTATATTAAGGATAACAAGTATGCTATTCGTTTAAATGATGTTCATAATTATTTTTCTAAAACAATAGATACTTTGCTACTTGTTGATAAAATAAAAATTATTAATACTAAAAAGGGAGATAGAATGGCTTTTATTACAGGAAGTGATGAAACTGGTACGATGGAGTATACTTTATTTCCTAGAACCTTTAATTTATATCCTAATATAGAGAAAGGTGACTTGCTAAAAGTTAGGGGAAGTGTTGAAAAGAGACTTAATCAAATACAGATAGTTGTTAATAAAATAAAATATTTAAAAGATAAGGATAAGAATAATGAAGAGTAAGGAAAAAATTTATAGTATTGGTTGTTGCTTGTTAATTATTGATCAGGTTGTTAAGTTATTAATAAAGAGTAATATGAAATTATTAGATGAAGTTGTCATTATACCTCATTTCTTTTCTATCTATTATGTGGAGAATAAAGGTGCTGCTTTTAGTATTTTAGGAGGAGCAACTCTTTTACTTGTTTTGGTTGGATTTGTTGCTTTATTTATTTTAGATAAATATATAAGTAAGGAAGAATATTTTTCAAAGCTTGGTGTTTTTTCTTTGGGAATGATTATGGGAGGAATAGTTGGTAATTTAATTGATAGACTTTTATATGGATCTGTCATTGATTATTTATCTTTTTCAATATTTAACTATAGTTTTCCGGTATTTAATATAGCAGATATAGGTATTACAATAGGGGTATTTATATATATAATTGACTATATAAAAGAAGAAGTTAAAAAGAAGAAAAATTCATAAAAGTGGATTTTTTCTTTTGCATACAAAATTGACATAACGGCTAAATAATGTTATAATAAGCAGCATTTAAAGGGGATGCGGTTATGAAAGATGATACAATGTTATTGCTTAATATGATTAATGAAGGAAGAACATTAAATGAAATGAGTAAAGTATTAGGTCTTAGTAATAAACAATTATTTATGAGACTTTCTATGTTAAGAAATAGTGGTTATTTATTTGATAGACATTATCATTATAATGGTGATATAAGTTATTCTATTTCTGATCCATTGGTGCAAAATAATTCAAATACAATTAATATTAATACTTCTAATGATTTGAAAACTATTAGAGCTGTTTTAACTTCTGATACACATTTGGGACATATTGAAGATAGGTTAGAATGCATAGATAGTATGACTGACTATTGTATTAGAGAAGGAATCAATCTTGTTTTTAACGCGGGGGACTTTTTTGATGGTATTCATAATAATGGAGTTGATTCAAAGTTTCAGGATCCTTTTCAACAAATTGCGTATGGATTAAAGAATTATCCTTATGATAAAAATATTTTAACTATGGCATTACTTGGTAATCATGACGCAACTTTTTGGCTAGAATATGGAATTGATATTAAAAATATTTTATTAGATAGAAGACAGGATATTATTCCGGTTGGTTATGGTTATGGGAAAGTAAATATTGGTGGATTTCAAGTTAAGATGAGGCATCCTATTCGTTCGAATGGGATAAAGGTAAATGCTCCAGATGAACAGCTTAGGGGAGTATTATTAAGAGGTCATTCTCATGAGTTTAGGGTGGTCCCCTCATCAAATAGTTTAATTATTTATGTCCCAGCTTTAAGTGGTGTTTTAGTAAATGGAAATTTAAAAAAGATGCTTCCTGGAATGATTGATATGAAATTAGAAATAAAGAATGATGTAGTTTATAGTGAATATTTTCAGCAATTTGTTTTTATAAATAATGAACCAGTTAAGGTTGGTGAAATTCAATATTATATACCTATTAAATTAAAGAAAGATAAATGCATACAAACGAATATAGTTCCTAAAATTGGGAAAAACTTATTAAATTCTAGAGAAGATAACTTTGGTAATTATGTTCAACAAGTAATTACTGATTTTGTTAAGATAGGTAAGGATGGAGTAAGTAATAGTGATGGATATTATGGAATTGGTCAAATGAATGAATTTGAAGGGGCTGTTCAAAAGGTAAAAAAGTAATATATTGTAAAAGTTGTGAAGATCTCTAGTAGTTTGAGATCTGCTTTTTATAATAGGTAGAAAAAATTTTTAAGTGATGTTATAATACAAACAGGAAAAGAAAGGCAGATGTATGATGATAAGGGTAGAAGACTTAGAGGGATTAAGAATAGATAGTTATTTATCTAGCAAGTTAGATATTTCGCGTAGCAAAGTACAAAAATTAATTAAAGATGATTTGGTTTTAGTGAATGGTCGTAAGGTTAGTAGTAATTATAAAGTTAAGTTAGATGACGAAATCGAAGTTAATGATGATTTAAATTATGAAATGAATGTAGAGGCTGAAGATATCCCTATTGATATTATTTATGAAGACGATGATTTGTTAGTTATTAATAAGGAAAGTGGAATGGTTGTGCACCCTGCACCAGGTCACTATACAGGTACTCTTGTAAATGCACTTTTATATAGATTTAACTTAACGAGTGGAGAAAAAAATAGGCCTGGTATTGTGCATAGACTTGATAAAGATACTAGCGGTTTGATGTTGGTGGCTAAAAATGAGGAGACTCATGAGGCTTTATCGAATATGATTGGTAATAAAGAAGTGGATCGTCATTATTTAGCAATCGTTGATGGTGTAATTAAACACGATACGGGTACAATTGATGCCCCTATTGGAAGAGATATGAGTAATAGACAGAAGATGGCTGTTACTGATATAAATGGAAAGGATTCTATTACTAATTTTAGAGTGTTAGAGACTTTTAAAAATAATAGTTTACTTGAGTGTGTATTAGAGACAGGTAGAACGCATCAGATTAGGGTACATCTTGCGTATATTGGTTTTCCTGTTACAAATGATCCTTTATATGGAAGAGGAAAGGCTACTTTATTTGGACAAATGTTACATTCTAAGAGTATAAAGTTTAATCATCCTAAAACAGGAAAAGAATTATTTTTTGAGGTTGATCCTCCAAAGGAATTTATGGAGAAATTAGATGGATTAAGAGAAGAGGTGTAGGAATGGATAATTATAAATTAGCTATTATTAATAATAAAGATAATAACGTGAATAGAAGAGGATCTATAAATGATGGTGATTTACATATTAACTGTTTGATTTCTTATATTAGAGAAAAGTATTGTGATAATAAATTACTTATGCAATTAAATGATCAACATACTCCAGATACAGCAGCTTATTATTTAACGTTATTTGATAATAATATCTTGTTTCTTAATACAACACATAATGTAGAGAAATATGGACGAACAGGAATATTTTTTATGCCAGATGATATTTCTGATTATCAAAGGGAAATGTTGTATGAATTTGCTGATGATATTCATGATTATTCTGTCGATATAGCATACGATTTTGAAGTGGAGAATGGATTTTTAAATGCAAGTGAATTAAGATCGTCTAAAGCTGGTGATATTAAAGATTTATTGGATACTTATTTTGAAAAGAAAAACATTAATAAAGTTAGGTAAGGTGGTATTTATGCAACATACTATGAAACTTCAGCCAGAATTTTATGATTATATGAAAAATGGTACAAAGAGAATTGAGATTAGACTAAATGATTTAAAAAGGCAAAAGATTAAAATAGGAGATACTATTGTTTTTACAAAGGAACCTGAAAATACAGAATTTTTTAAAACTACAGTAGTTGGTTTATTAAAATATAACAATTTTTCGGATATGTGTAATGATTTAGATATTTCTTTACTTGCAGATCGAACATATAGTAAGGAAAAATTAATAGGTGAATTAGAAAAATATTATTCAAAGGAAAAACAAAAAGAGTTTGAGGTATTAGCGATTAAAATAGAAAAATAAATTTAATTATAAGGTTAATATATATTATAATAAGAAGAAAAGATATACTTTTTTTTATAGAATTGAAGCTGTATATTTTAAATAGGGGTGATAAATAATGAAAACTGTTGTTAAAACTCATGTTGGTGCATATGGAATTATAATTAAAAGTAATGAAATAGCTTTAGTAAGGAAAGCCAGAGGTGGTTATAAGGGGAAGTTGGATTTACCTGGTGGTGGTATTGAACATACTGAGTTGCCTGAAGAAGCTCTTAAAAGAGAGATTATGGAAGAAGCAGGTGTTCATGTTATTAATGATAAATTATTTGATGTTACTTCTACTAATATAAAGTGGGAAATGGAAAAAGATGTCTATGAAGATTTGCACCATATTGGTGTTTTATACATAGTAAATATTTTGGAAGATAAATTGAAAAGCGATGCAGATGGATTAGATTCAGAGGGAACAGAGTGGTATGATATAGATAAGCTTACTAAAGATATATTATCACCATTTGCAAGTTATGCTATAGAAAAGTTGGGATATAAAATCAATTAATATTAATAAAAATAAATTCTAAAAAATAATTTTATAAAAACTATTGACAACCTCTTATAAAAGTTGTAATTTTATAATAATTATTTTTGGAGGCAGTTATGTTTGAAGTGTATTTAAGTCATTTCTTTTATTCATATGAT
This sequence comes from uncultured Mycoplasmatota bacterium, assembly GCA_948465965.1. Classification (GTDB taxonomy): domain Bacteria; phylum Bacillota_I; class Bacilli_A; order RF39; family UBA660; genus CAJMSU01. Next base: position 4,517 of record CAOJYR010000001.1, on the reverse strand, counting down.
CAGTTAGTATTTATGATACTTAGTTTTGTTTGTGTGTCTATATTCTGCCTTGTAAGATTAGTTTATTGTGGTGACTAAAAACCTTTAGTCGCCACTTTTTTGTTATTAGGAGGTGTTTTATGAATAATATTACGATTGATGATTTGCTTGAGGTTGTTGAAAGTTATGATGCAGATGGAATAGAGGTTATAAGAGAGGCTTATAACTATGCAGACTATTTGCATGAAGGGCAAATGAGACAAAGTGGAGAGCCTTATATAAGTCACCCTTTAAATGTTGCTTATATTTTAGCGGAAATGCATGCTGATAGGGATACAATATGCGCAGGCCTTTTGCATGATGTTTTAGAGGATACAGATACAACAAAGGAAGAAATAGCCCATAAATTTAATAGTGATGTTGCTAATTTAGTAGATGGTGTAACTAAAATTAGTAAGATGAACTTTTCGTCTAAACATGATCAGAATATGGCAAATACTAGAAAGATAATCACTGGTATTACGGAAGATGTTAGGATAATAATTATAAAGTTAGCTGATAGACTTCATAATATGAAAACTTTGCAATTTAAATCAGAATTTAAACAAAAAGAGAATTCCTTAGAAACTATGGAGATTTTTGTACCGCTTGCCTATTACATTGGTGCATATAGAATAAAAAGTGAATTGGAGGATTTAGCATTTTATTATTTGAAACCAGATGAGTATAAAAAGACCGAAGAAAAGAAACTAAATATAGAAAACTCTAGTAAGGAATGTTTGGAGGAAATGTTGTTTACTATAAAGGGGTTATTAGAGGATAAAGATATTCCTAATGAGATAAAGGTTAGGGCTAAAAATATTTATGGTATATATAAAAGACAACAGGAAGGATATAATCATTTAACTGATATTCATGATTTATTGGCATTAAAGATTATGGTTGATAGTATTTCTAATTGTTATCAAACACTAGGACTAATTCATTCTAAATATCCACCAATTAATAATAAATTTAAAGATTATATTTGTAATCCAAAAACAAATATGTATAGATCACTTCACACAACAGTATTTGGTGAAGATGAAAAATTAGTTCAAACACAAGTTAGAACATTTGATATGGATAAAGTTGCATCGTTTGGTCTTACTGCCTATTGGGATATTGAAAAGGGTGATGCTAGAAGTGTTATGCAGGAGGATTTGAAAAATAAGTATCAGTTTTTTAAATCCCTTGTTGAGATAAATAGGATGTTTGGTGATAATCAAGATTTTGTAAATCAAGTAAAGATAGAATTGTTTGGAGATAGGGTTTATATCTATACACCAAAAGGGGAAATTATAGAACTACCCAAAGGGGCAACGCCAATAGACTTAGCTTATAAAATACATACGAATATAGGTAATACCATGGTAGCAGCAACTGTTAATAATGAATATGTACCAATAGATTATGAGTTACAGAATAAAGATAGAGTAAAAATTATTACTGATGATTTATCCTTTGGTCTCAAGGAAGATTGGATAAATAAAGCACAAACTACTTATGCGAAGAGGAAGATAAGAGAATTTAATAAAAAATAAGGAGAATGATAAAGTGATATTAGATATAAATAAAGTAAATTTAGTAGCATTGTATACTGGTGATAAAGGATATAAATTTTGTACTTGTAAGTGTCCATGTTGTTCACAAAAAAATGTTGAAGGCAATTATCAGGGAACGATTGAGCAAGTGAATACTTTGCTAGATAAATTTACAGGGTTAACAAACTTGTATTTATTTGGTAACCCCGATCCCACTGTTGATACAAAATTTTGTAATGAAGTAGCCCATGTTGCAATAAAGAGAGGAAAAAAAGTATCTTTTTCCACTTCTGGTGTTGGAGGGGTTAAGAAAATCAAAGAATTATTGGATAATATTCCTACAGAGGCGGTGGGTTATATTTCATATAGTGTTGATACTGTTGATCCTGAGAAAATGTCAATGTTAAAAGGTATAAAATATCCATGGAATGAAGCGATGGAAGGAATAAAGTGGACGATTAACAATGGATATAAAACTAAAATTCAACCAACGTTATGGTCTTCTAATTATGAAGATGTTTATTTTATAATTGAGTATTTTTCTAAGTTGGGTGTAGATTGGTTTAGCTTTCATATAGGATCTATCGAAAATAATAATTTACCCACTCATAATCATTTAACTATTGAACAAATGAAAATTGTCCATGCTCAAATTGATAAAGCAACCAAAAGATACGGGGTTCATGTCGAATGTCCTACAATATATAAAGAATGTGGTAATGATAATCCCTATAAATGGTATTGTATGAACCCGGATATTTGTTATAACTGGTTAGCATTTTTAAAAAAAGATGGGATTTATGCTACTCATGTTCCAATTTTATCAGAGTTTGATGATAAATATTGTTATGACATAACTAAGTCCATAGAAGTAGAAAAAATGCCAAAATTGGATTTTTGTCCAGCATCTTCAAGAACTGCAAAAGTTAAGACACTTTGTAGATATATTGCAAAAACATGGAATTAATTTACAAGTCTAAAGGCTTGTGAATAATTAAAAAATGTGATATGATATGCATAAATTAATGATGAAGGAATGTTGATTAGTTAATCATAGTGTGAACAAGTTATGATACTATTTAATTCCTACCTTCAGAGTGAAATGAAAACATTTCTGGTTAGTAGTCGTTATTAAAATTAAAATAAAGGATGGCAACGTCTTAGTGACTCCTTATGTGCTATCCTTTTTTAAAAGAAAGGTGTATATAATGAGATTAAGTAGATTAAATATTAAAAAGATTAATTTAAATGATGTGGATAATAATTATTCTGGTCAAGATATCTTAATGAAATTAGGAGAATTATACCAATTTGAAAGTGGAATTTATGGTTATGGTAATTTATGGATAAAGTTAGAAAGAATCGTTGAAAATATTATCATTGATGAATTAGACAAAGCAGGTTGTATTCAAGTAGAATTTCCAAAACTTCAACCAAGAAAAATTTGGGATCAATCTAATAGATGGAATAGCTATACCAAAGATGGAGATATAATGTTTACTTTAAATAACAATTTAGGTGAATATGGACTTGCCCCTACTGCTGAAGAATGTGCCACTTTATTTGGTGCTAACAGATTATCTTCTTATAAAAATTTACCAGCAATATATTATCAAATTGGAGAAAAGTTTAGAAAAGAAATAAGAACTAGAGGATATTTGTTTAGACCTAGGACTTTTGTTATGATGGATGCATATTCTTTTGATAAATCTGAAGAAGATATGAAAAAAACATATGAATTAATGCATCAAGTATATTTAAATATATTCAATAGACTTGGTATAAAAATAATTCCAACAGTCAGTGATAATGGAGTAATTGGTGGAAAAGTAGCAGAAGAGTTTCAAGCAATTACAAGTTTAGGTGAAGATAAGACTCTTTATGATAAGGTGAAAGATATTGGTATTAATAAAGAAGTATTAGAATTTGAAAACAAGGATGAATATCTTAAACAGCTAGGTGTAACTAATATAGATAATTTAAAAGAATACAGTACTGTTGAGTTAGGAAACAATTTTCAACTTGGAACAAAATATTCTGATAGCATGGGGCTTTATTATATAGATGAAAATGGCAAAAAAAAGCCCTATTATATGGGATGTTATGGAATTGGAGTAGGTAGAATTATTGCTTGTTTAATAGAAAACAATGTTATTAAAGATAATGATAAAATTAAAGGATTTGCATTGCCATATGATATAGCACCATATAAAGTTCAAATTGTTTATAAAGAGTGTTATAAAGAAGAAGGTGAAAAACTTTATAATTGTTTACTTCAAAATAATATAAATGCAATAATTGATGATAGAGAAAATCTAACTATTGGTAATAGAATAAATGATGTATATGTTTTAGGTACACCAAAGTTAATTGTTCTAGGTAATAAATTTGATGGGATTAATTATGAAATAGAAGATATTAAAACTAAGGAGAAAATAATAGTTAAATATGAGGATATAGTAAATATATTAAAGTAGTTTAAAATGGATGTAACTAATATTGTGTTGCTTTAGTTGAAAATGTAGTCTGTGGCTTTTGTAGTTTTGGAAAATCAAAAAATAAAGATATATCATCTTGTGAAGAAATATATGCGTTATATATAGGTAACAAATATAAGAAAAAGATATAGGGAGTAATCTTTTTAGATATGCAGTATCTGAACTAAGAAAAAATTATAAAAAAGTAGGTTGTAAAGTTATAGGTGAAAGTAATTTTTTATTAAATAATGTTTCTTATGAAGAGTTTTTGTATGAAATTTAAAATGTTTATAATGAGTAAACTAAATATAAAGCTAGTTTACTTATTTTTTTGTTAGTTATATAATTGTTATAGAAGTAAAATATATTTGTTAATAGTACAATGCTTTAAGTAAATTAAAAGATTACAAAGTGATTGACAACTATGTCAAATTTTTTTGAAAATGTCAGTAAAATCATTTTGAGAAAATGTCAGTAT